>WQSR01000007.1 GCA_009787785.1 Defluviitaleaceae bacterium | reverse complement strand
CCAGCAATTTCCCCGCCTGTACGCCCAGGTCATGCACATCTATGCTGATGGTGGTCAGCGGCGGGTCGGTAAATTTGGCGAAGGGGTATTCGTCGAAGGTAATCAGGCTGATGTCCTCGGGGACGCGCACACCCTGCCGCTGGAAGGCGCGAAGACAGCCCACGGCAAGGAAATTGTTGGCGCATATGACGGCGGTAAAGGGCTCGGGCAAGGTTAATAATGCCAGCCCCATCCGTTGCCCCTCGTCAATGGTAGAGTCCCCCCGCAGGATTTTTACCACGGAAGACGCGCCCAGCCCGGCCTGTATGCCCTCCAGCCGCAATTGGGAGATTTGGTCGTCTTCATGGCCGCCCATGAGGGCGATGCTTTTATGGTTCAGCTCCTTGAGGCGTTTTGCCGCCAGTGCGCCGGAGAGGTGATTGTCATTGTCTATCCAGCACAGGCTACCGGGAAAGGGAGGCTTGCCAATGATAATATGGGGGATTTCCTCCCGGGTCAGCATGGCGGCCAGCTCCCGGGTCACTACGGAGGCGTGGAGCAGTAAGCCGTCCGCGCTTTTGCTTTCCATGATTTCCCTGGCCAGGGGGCAAGCGTCCTTCGCGTCACAGCCCTGCAAGGTGAGGGTGTACTTCTTTTCGTTTAGGGCGGCTTGCGCGCCGGAGAGGATTTCGAAGAGGTGGGGGCTTTCAAAGGCCACATCCTTTCCCAGCTTGGCCAGGAAAACCATGGCGCGGGTAGATTTGCGCGCAAAAATCTGGGCCCGGGCATTGGGGCGGTAGCCCAGCTCCCGGGCAATGGCTTGGATGCGCGCCGTGGTTTGCGCGGATATGGTATAGGAGCCGTTTAGAGCCTTCGAAACTGTGGAAATGGACGTCCCGGCCTCCCGGGCCACGTCCTTTATTTTAACCATGGCTTTTGACTATCATAAAGTCCTCGCCCTCCCACAGGATTTCCCCCGCGCCCGTGTATTTGCAATGCAGTGCGACGATTATTTTTTCCCCTTCGTATGCCCGTTGGAAAATATATTCGCGGCCCCGGGCGTGCAGTGCCTTGAAGCTACCCCGTCTGAGGGCGGCATGGGCGTGGCGCAAGGCGATGGCCCTCCGGTAAAATGCGTAGAGTTCGCCGTCGCCGTCCCACACCATGGGTCGGCGGTATTCCTCCTCCCGGATGCCGGACAGCCCCTGCTCATCGCCATAGAACACGCTGGGTATGCCCACGAAGCACATCTGGAACAAAACCGCCAGCCTGAAGCGTTTTTTATCGCCCCGGCACAGGGAGAGAAACCGGCTCACATCGTGGCTGTCCAAGAGATTCAACTGCGCGCTTACCATGTTCTTGCGGTAGCGCAGGAGCATATTGGTGATGCCGGCATTGAAGCCCTGGGCGTCGGTACGCGCCTCGGCGAAAAATTCCCGGCAGTGCTTGCGAAAGGTATAGTTCATGGTGGAGTGGAACATCGTCCCGTCCAGCCAATGGTTGGCATTATGCCATACCTCGCCCATGATGAACACCTCGGGCTTGACTTGGCGCGCCACACTGAGCATATCCCGCCAGAAGCAATCGTCCACCTCGTCGGCGCAGTCGAACCGCCAGCCGTCGATGTCATATTCCTGCAACCAGAAACGGCACACGTCAAAGAAATATTCCCGCACCTGGGGGAAAGTGGTGTCCAGCTTGGGCATGAGCCGCTCATAGGCGAAGCATTCATAGCCGGGTATGTCTTCGCCGCTTTCCGGGCGCGTCACCGGATATTCCAGCCGGTAGAACCAATCCCTGTAGCGGGAATTTTCCCCGTTTCTTACTACGTCGTCGAAGGCGAAGAACCGCCAGCCGCAGTGGTTGAACACGCCGTCGATGATGACCCGGATGCCCGTGCTGTGCAATACCTGCACCATTTTGGCAAAGTCGGCGTTGGTGCCCATGCAGGGGTCCACGGTGTAGTAATCCAGCAAATCATATTTGTGGTATTCCCCGGCGGCGAAGAAGGGATTGATATACACGCAGTTAATACCCAAAGCCTGGAAATAATCCGCGTTTTCCGTAATTCCCTTGAGGGTACCCCCCAGCTTGCCGCGCACGATTTCACCCTTGAAGGTGCTTTCCGAGGGCTTTTGGCTGATGTGCCGGTGCCCCGTGGCGAAGCTGTCCGGGAAGATATTGTAAATCACCGCGTCCTTGGCCCATTCCGGGGGGCGGGCGATGTTGGCGCGGTGGAGATAGGGTAGTTGGAAAAACTCCGAGCGTTCGGGGGTTATCGCATCGTGGAAGGCGTCGGCGTAATACAGGATAGCTTCCCCTTCATCGTAAAGCGCGAAATAGTAGCACAGGCGGCGGTAGGGGGTGTCAAATTCCACCTCCCAGTAGTCAAAAAGTACATCGCTTGCCACAATTTCCATGGGTATGGCCGTAAAAATAATGGGGTTTTCCCGGCAGGCCCGGTCGCCGTAGTGGAAAATACATTGGCGCAAATCCCCCTTGGCGGCCCGGAGCCGAAACACCGCCGTGGTTTCACTCACGCCATGGCCGTATTCCGACATGGGAATATGCAAAATCGCTTCTCTTTTCATCCCTTTACCCCTCCCGCGGTCAATCCCGAGGTCATGTATTTTTGCGTTGCGAAGAAAATAATCAGAATCGGTAACGAAACCACAATGGACGCCGCCGCGAAAATGGGCCAGCTCCCCGTCATTTCTGTGGCTTGTAAAGTGTACAGCCCCACGGCCAAGGTATAATTGGACGCCCCCGTCATGAAGGTGATGGCATAGATGTACTCGTTCCACACGAAAATCATGACCATCACGCCAGTGACGATGAGGGCGGGGCGGGCCAAGGGCAGGAGGATACTCTTTATCGTGTGCCACATGCCCGCGCCGTCTATGGCGGCGGATTCCTCAATTTCTATGGGAATAGAATCGAAATAGCCCTTCAAATTGAGCAGACCAAAGACCGTCATGGTGCCCACATAGACAATCAGAATCCCCGTCCGGGTATTAATTAACCCCAAGGGGCTAAGCAGACGGAAAATGGCGAACATGGAAAGAATGGCGGGGAAGGCGTGGAGCATGAGTAGCCCCGAAAAGACCCGCTGCCGCCCGGCGAAGCGAAAGCGCGATAGGCTGTAGGCCCCCGGCACGGACACAGCCAAAGCAATCCCCACCGCAGACACGGCCAACACCACCGTATTGCCCAGCCACAACAGCACAGGCTGGTCAAACAGCACCGCCCGGTAATGTGCCAAGGTAAAATCCCTGGGGATAAAGCGGAAATCCGAGCCCAACAGCCCGCCCTGGGCGTTGAAGGAAATGGACAGCGCGTACAAAATGGGAACCAGCACCACAAAGCATATGGCGATGAAGAATATATTTAATAGAAGCAACCCGATTTTCTCTACCGGACGTTTCATGCCTTTTGCCCCCTTCGCCGCAGGAATGCAACCAATACCGAAAAGCCGATAAGCATTACAAATATGCTGATGGACACCGCCGAGGAATAGCCGTAATTCCGGGTTACAAACGCGCTTTCATAGGCATAGGTCAGCACGGTATGGATATTGGCCCCCGTCCGCGCACCGATTTGCTTGGTCATCAAGTAAATCACATCGAATTGCTTGAAAGTCGTAAACAAGGTGATAATCACCGCCGGGGCGATAATGGGCCGTATGGCCGGTATGGTGAGCCGCACCGAGCGGGTGAACCACCCCGCGCCGTCAATCAGCGCGCTTTCGTAATAGCTCTTGTCCAGGCTTTGCAACGCGCCGTCCATAATCATAATCATAAAGGGCAACGCCAGCCATAAATTCACAACCATGCATATCACAAAGGCGGAGAAATCATCGGCCAGCCAGCGGCGCGGCTCCATGCCCAAGGTATACAGCCACTGATTCACCAGCCCGAACTGGGCGTTGAACATCCCGTGCCGCCACAGCAAAATGGACACATAGCCCGGCATGGCCCAAGGGAACATGAGGACGGTTTTGTACACCCGCCGCAACCGTAGCTTCCGTACATTGAGCAAGGACGCCATCACGAAGGCAATCGCCAGCTGAAAGACCATGTTCAACGCCGTCCACAGCACCGTCACCACCAAGGCACGCAAAAAGCCGGAGTTAAACACAAACAAGGCCCGCCGGTAATTCCCGAAGCCGATGATACGGAAATCGAACCAATTAAAGATATTCATATTCGTAAGGGAAATGTAGGCGGTGTATCCGATGGGGAATAAAATAATCAACCCGATAAAGAGCAACGCCGGGAACAGAGCCGTCCAGGATTTTACCGCGTTCTTACTGCCTTTACCCGAATGCATGGCCTTTCCCTCCCGCCCTAGCGCATCAACGCAATTAAATCCTCTGCCCGGTTTTGGGCGGTTTCTGTGGCACGCTCCACTTCATGGCCACGGAAATGGATGTCCACCAGCATACCGGCGGCCACCGTCCACATAATGTCCATTTCCGGGATATTGGGCATGGGGATGGCACTTTGCGCCGTTTCCTTCATCATCATAACCATTTCGTCGTTGTAAATGACGCTCAGGTCAAAGCTGGCCGCCAGCGCGGGCGCACTGCCGCTGGCCCGGGCCAAAGCCACACCGATGTCGGTGCTAACCAGGTGATTGAGCACCGTACGGATGGCCTCGTTCCTGCGGGGATTTTCGGCGGCCACCCGCAGTACATGCAGACCCTGCACCCCCATGAAGGGAGCCAGGGGCATACCCGTTTCGCTGACCACGGGCATGGGCGCGAGCCCCAGGTCTATCCCGGCCTCACGCACAGAGGGAATCAGCCACGGGCCGCCGATGGTGGCCGCGGCGCGGCTTTCCCGAAAGAGGGTGTTAATGGTGGCAAACTCCGCCTCGCTGGGCATGAGCCGCACCAACCGCCCATAATAATGAAGGGCGGCCACCACCTCGGGGGAGTTGAGCCGGGGTACGCCGTCGGCGGTAATCAGCTCCCCGCCGAAGCCGTGTATCCATCCCCCCACGAAATACGCGTTGGTAAACTGCTCAATAAAGCCAAAATGCCCGCCCCCCGTGGCGCGTTGCATGAAGCGGAACAGCTCCCGGGTATCGGCGGGCACCTCATCGTCGCCCATCAAAGCGCGGTTGTGCATAAAGAGCAAAGTTTCAAAATATAAGGGGAGCTGGTACACCACGCCGTTGTAGGTAGCGGCTTCGATGGTCTTGGGCAAAAACTGCGCAAGCACCCCCGCATCCACAAAATCCGTAATGGGGGACAAAATACGCATCTCCGCGTACACGCCGATTTTGTCATGGGCAAAGAAAAACATATCCGGCGCGGCGTTGGGGTTGTTACCCACCATTTTCAGGGTTTCGGTCAGGCCGCTCTTGCGCTCCAGGGTTACTACGATATCCGGGCGCAGTTCATCCAGCTTGCCCTGCAAGGCCGCCGCCACCTCCGCTTCCTTGTCATGCCAGATGGTCAGCACAACGGGGCCGTCCCCATCGTCTTGGCGCGACCCACAGCCCGCCAGCACAATAAAAATAAGCATAGCCATACCATATAAATAAATCCGCTTCATCGCGGCACCCCCTTATTTCTCGTTGCCTTTACAATAATAATTACCCCGGCAAGCAAAACCGCCGCGCCGATGCCAATAACAACCCATATAATTAACAAGTCGTTGCCGTCATTCCCCTCCGTGCTAACATCCGCTTCATCGCTTACTTCCGCTTCCGCTTCGTTTTCCGCTTCCGGCTCGGCCACAGGTTCGGGCAGCTCCGTTATTTCCTGATAATCAAAGCCGTATCGCTCCGCGTCCAGCACCAAAATCCACACATCCACGCCAATTTCCACATCGTGCATATTCCCGGTCTGCACCGTACCGTCATTGGCGTTGACAATCAAGGAATTGACCCAGCCGGGGATACGCAACATATACCCGTCCCCGTCGCGTATCATCGGCTCGCCCGGCCATGGGCTAAAGAGGTTCGTGCCCTCGGGATGTAGCCACGCCCACAGATGGGGGGCGTCCCAATCCCCCGGAACCTGCGCCCGCACAGTAATGGGGGGTGCCATAAAATCCGGGTTCTCATAGAACACCTCCGCGCCGGTATCCTCCTCCACCAATACCCACAGCATGGTCTGCGTCACGCGCAAATCCGCAGTGCGCAAGCCGCCACCGTTCCCGGTAATGACAATATTGTTCACCCAATGGGGTGCATGGGCGGCGTACCAATCCCCTACGCGCCGCATCGCCACTCCCGACCAGTTGGGCCGGGAACCGCGAATGGCCACCTCGCCCCAATCCGCAGGAGGGCGGGCAAACACCGTAAAATGCGGCACATAAGCCGGGGGAGTGCCCACGGTTTGGGCTTCATACACCAGCTCCACTTCCCCTTCGGAAATCACCGTTATCCACACGGGCAAAGCCGCCACGGAAAGGTCCTCCGTCTGCAATCCCCCGGCATTCACAATCACATAAGTCATGTTCCCGGGTACATAGGCGAAATACCAGCCGGGATTATTGGGGTCTGCCTCCAACCCCATGCCGGGCCAAAAAGGAAAGGCATTGTTCCCGGCTTCATCCCATGCCCATATATGCGGCTCCTGCCAGTCCTGGGGAACGCGGACATACACCACCGCCATCTCCTCCTCCGCCACCACTGCCATGGGAAGCATAAAAGACAAAAGAACAAATACCACCACCAGCAACGAAAATACTTTCCACAGTTTCCTTCTCATATTTTCCTCCTTACAACGCTATGTACTGTCCTGTAAATATAACATTTAGCAACCGCAAGTCAATGCATATGAAAAGAAAATATACGAAAACGATTTCCTTGTATTCAACCATAAATAAAAAACCCGCGATTTACGCGGGTGAGCAGAACAAAAAATTTACTCCAAGTAATTTCTTTCCTTTTTCCCTACGAGTAGGGAGCGTGGTGGGGTGAAGGGGGGTGAATGGGTAAGTGCGTCTAACGAAATCGGTGATGAGCGGTGGTCAGGCGGCTTATGTGGTTGGCGTTGAGGCTTCGTCAGAAGACCAACGCAACCATTTGCCGCCTGGGTGCCGTCCATCGCCTATTTCGTTTCAACGCATGGCCCATTCACCCCCCTTCACCCCGCCACGCGGGATATCTTTAACGGCGTGCTACGGTAGGGTAAAACAAATCGTCGTCGTCGGAGTCGTCATAGCCCGGCGCGTTGCTTACCTCGATGGAGCGGTACATGGGCATACCCGTACCGGCGGGGATGAGCTGGCCGATGATGACATTTTCCTTCAGGCCGATGAGGCGGTCTTCCTTGCCCCGGATGGAGGCTTCGGTAAGGACCCGGGTGGTTTCCTGGAAGCTGGCGGCGGAAAGGAAGGAATCCGTGGCCAAAGATGCCTTGGTGATACCCAGCAACACGCGCTGGCCGGTGGCGGGCTCCAGTCCCTGGGCGACGGCTTCCCTGTTCACTTCCTCGAACTCCAGCCAGTCGATGAGGGAGCCGGGGAGCAAATCCGTGTCGCCGTTCTCCTCTACCTTCACCCGTTTAAGCATCTGACGCACGATAACCTCAATGTGCTTGTCATTGATGTCCACGCCGTGGAGGTCATACACCCGCTGTACTTCCTGTATCATATAGTCCTGCACACCGCGCAGGCCCTTGATTTTGAGAATGTCATGGGGATAGACGGAGCCCTCGGTGAGCTCGCTTCCGGCCTCCACCATGTCCCCGGAATGTACCTTGATGCGGGAGCCGTAGGGGATGAGATAGGCTTTTTCGTCGCCGGTTTCCGGGTTGGAAATGACCACCTCCCGCTTCTTCTTGTTGTCGCTGATGGTCACGCGGCCGGGGAACTCCGCGATGATGGCCAGCCCCTTGGGCTTGCGGGCCTCGAAGATTTCCTCTACCCGGGGCAGTCCCTTGGTGATGTCCTCGTTGGTGGCCACGCCACCTACTTGGAAAGTCCGCATGGTCAGCTGGGTGCCCGGCTCGCCGATGGATTGGGCGGCGATAATGCCCACAGATTCCCCAATGCGCACGGCACGGCCGCTGGCCATGTTGGCCCCGTAGCATTTGGCGCACAGGCCAATGCGGCTGCGGCAGGTCAGCACCGTACGCACATTCACTTCCTTGATGCCCGCGGCCTCGATGGCGTCGGCTTCGTCAGGGGAGATGAGGGCGTCGGCTTTGGCGATGATTGCGCCGGTTTCCGGGTGGGCGATATCCTCCAGAGCCCACCGCCCGCGGATTCTGTCGGAGAGGGACTCGATAACCACCTCACCGTCCACGAAGGCGGCAATGTTCAAGCCCGGCTTGGGCCCGTCGCCGCCGGTGATACAGTCCTCTTCCCGGATGATAATATCCTGGGAAACGTCCACCATTCTTCGTGTAAGATAGCCGGAGTCGGCTGTGCGCAGGGCCGTGTCGGAAAGACCCTTTCGCGCGCTGTGGCCGGAGATGAAATATTCCAGCACCGTCAGCCCCTCCCGGTAATTGGAGCGGACGGGGATTTCCAATGTCTTGCCCGTGGGGGAGGAGATGAGCCCGCGCATCCCCGCCATTTGCTTCATTTGCACCACAGAGCCCCGGGCCCCCGAGTCCAGCATCATGAATACGCTGTTGTCCTCGTTCAGGCCGTCCATCAGGGCCTTGGTTACTTTGTCCGTGGCCTCGGTCCAGGTTTGAAGCACCTTGGTTTGCCGTTCCTCGTCGGTCATGAGCCCGCGCCGGAACAGGCGGTACACGCCTTCTACGGCCTTGTCCGCTTCCGCCAGGATTTCCGGCTTCGACTCCGGCACCTCCATGTCCGTCACCGACACCGAAAGCGCGCTTTGGGTGGCGAAGCGGAAGCCCAAATCCTTAATTTCATCCAAGGCAATGGAAGTGGACACACTGCCGTATTTGTTTATACAGCGGGTCACGATTTTACCCAGCAGTTTATTATTCACCCGTTCGTTGATTTCCAGGGCCCAGGGGTCGGTCTCCCGGTCCACAAAGCCCAAATCCTGGGGAATGGCCTGGTTGAAGATAATGCGCCCCGGCGTGGTGTCGATGAGCTTGGATTCCCCCGTGACGGGGTGCAGGCGGCGCACCTTGATTTTCGCGTGGAGGTGCACTTCACCATTGTCCAACGCCAGCAACGCCTCGTCATCATGGGCGAAAATTTTGCCCTCGCCCTTTCTCCCTTCCCGTATCAAGGTCAGATAATAAATCCCGATAACCATGTCCTTGGTGGGCACAGTAATGGGGGAGCCGTCGGAGGGCTTCAATAGATTATTCGGTGCCAGCAACAGGAAGCGGCACTCGGCCTGGGCCTCCACGGAAAGGGGCACGTGGACGGCCATCTGGTCGCCGTCGAAATCCGCGTTGTAGGCGGCGCACACCAAGGGATGCAACATGAGGGCGCGGCCCTCCACCAGCACCGGCTCAAAGGCTTGAATGCCCAAGCGGTGCAAGGTCGGGGCGCGGTTGAGCATAATGGGATGCTCCTTGATGACGTCCTCTAGGGCGTCCCACACCCGGGGCTCCAGCTTCTCCACCATACGCTTGGCGGATTTGATGTTATGGGCGTGGTTGTCGGCGACGAGCTTTTTCATGACAAAGGGCTTGAACAATTCGATGGCCATTTCCCGGGGCAGACCGCATTGGTAAATCTTTAGTTTCGGCCCCACCACGATAACGGAACGGCCGGAATAGTCCACCCGCTTACCCAGCAAATTTTGCCTGAACCGCCCTTGTTTGCCCGTCAGCAAGTCGGAAAGGGACTTCAAGGGGCGGTTGCCGGGGCCGGTCACGGGGCGTCCCCGCCGTCCGTTGTTTATCAGCGCGTCCACGGCCTCTTGAAGCATCCGTTTTTCGTTGCGCACGATGATATCCGGCGCGCCCAAATCCAAAAGCCGCTTCAAGCGGTTGTTCCGGTTTATCACCCGGCGGTATAAATCATTCAAATCCGAGGTGGCGAAACGCCCGCCGTCCAACTGCACCATGGGGCGCAAATCCGGCGGGATAACGGGAATGGTGTCCAATATCATCCACTCGGGGCGGTTGCCGGAGAGGCGGAAGGCTTCGATGACTTCCAATTTCTTGATATAGCGCAGACGCTTTTGCCCGGTGGCTTCCTTTAATAATACCTTCAGCTCCTCGGATTCCCCCTCCAGGTCAATGGAAAGGAGCAAGGTCTTGATGGCTTCCGCGCCCATGCCCACGGTGAAGGTGGGGATGCGCGTATTGTTGGGCCCGTTTTTGTACGCGCCGAATTTATCCAAGGCTTCCCGGTATTCCCGGTCGGTGAGGAGGGTCTTGGCCGCCATGCCCGTGTCGCCGGGGTCAAGGACAACGTAAGCCGCGAAATACAGCACCTTTTCCAAGGCACGGGGCGACATACCCAAAATCAGCCCCATGCGGGAGGGTATCCCACGGAAATACCAGATATGGGATACCGGTGCGGCCAGCTCTATGTGGCCCATTCTTTCGCGCCGCACCTTCGATTTGGTTACTTCCACGCCGCAACGGTCACAAACCACGCCCTTATACCGGATGCGCTTGTATTTACCGCAGTGGCATTCCCAGTCCTTGTTGGGGCCGAAAATGCGCTCGCAGAACAAGCCGTCCCGCTCGGGCTTCAGGGTACGGTAATTTATGGTTTCGGGTTTTTTTACTTCCCCCCGTGACCACTCGCGGATTTTTTCCGGGCTGGCTAAGCCAATCTTGATGGAGGAGAAGGCCAGACCCATAGCCGGGTCGGGAAAATTTGCCGATTCCACTTCGTTTCTCATCATATCTTACTCCTCCTCCTCGTCATGGAAAATGCCAAAATCATCGTCGGTCAACTCGTCGTTGGCGTCTTCCTCTTCTTCATCTTCCTCCAAGTCAAAGCCCTCCAGCAACAGCCCACCCAGGTCTGTGCCGATGGCGTCAAAGCTTTCGTTACCCATTTCGGAGGCGAGCTCCTTTTCCAGCTCCACTTCCAGCTCCGCATCCAGCTCGATTTCCAGCTTCTTGGCCAGCTCCAACGCCTTGTCGGGGTCGATTTCCGCGTTGGCGCGGGCTTCGTCCTCCGCGGAGGTTTCCAGCATATCGGGGGCGGGGGCTTCGTCTCCCACCGTTTCGTTTTCAAAGCTCAGGGATTCGCCTTCCTCCTCGGGGGCGGTACGCCCCGTTGCGCGGCGCACATAGCCGTGGTCAGAATCGGACTCCAGCCCTTCTATGTTTACAGGCACATTCCCGAAGTCCTCCACCTCGTCTACGGATTCCCGTACTTCCACTTCCACGTCCTTTTCGTTGAGCACCTTCACGTCCAGGCTCAGGGCCTGCAATTCCTTGAGCAGTACCTTGAAGGATTCAGGCACGCCCGGCTCGGGGATGTTCTCGCCCTTTACGATGGCTTCATAGGTCTTGACACGGCCCACGATATCGTCAGACTTCACCGTCAGGATTTCCTGTAGGGCATAGGACGCGCCATAGGCTTCCAGGGCCCACACTTCCATCTCGCCAAAACGCTGGCCGCCGAATTGCGCCTTGCCTCCCAGGGGTTGCTGGGTGACGAGGGAATAAGGCCCTGTGGAGCGGGCGTGGATTTTATCGTCCACCAGATGGTGTAGCTTCAAGTAATGCATGAAGCCCACGGTAATGGGATTGTCGAAGTATTCGCCGCTTCTGCCGTCGCGTACGCGTATCTTCCCGTCACGGCCAATGGGCATACCCCGCCATTCCAGACGGTTTTCCCGGTTGGCCTCCAGGGAAACGATAATATTCGGGTCCAGTATTTCGCCCCATTTTTCCGCAAAGGCCACCCACTGCATGTTGGCGTAATCGTTGGCCAAATCCAAAGTGTCCATGATATCAATTTCACTGGCCCCGTCAAAGACCGGGGTGGCGGCCTTCCAGCCCAAAATCCTCGCGGCCAGCCCCAAGTGAACCTCCAGCACCTGCCCGATGTTCATACGCGAGGGCACGCCCAGGGGGTTAAGTACAATATCCAAGGGGCGGCCATTGGGCAGGAAGGGCATGTCTTCCACAGGGAGCACCTTGGCGATAACGCCCTTGTTGCCGTGGCGGCCCGCCATCTTGTCCCCTACGGAGATTTTGCGCTTCTGGGCAATGTATACCCGCACCAGCTGGTTGACCCCGGCGGGGAGCTCGTCCCGTTTCGCGCCGGGAGCCAGCTCGCTACGGCTGTCCCGGGTGAATACCTTCACATCCACCACGATGCCGGATTCGCCATGGGGCACGCGCAAACTGGTGTCGCGCACCTCCCGGGCCTTTTCCCCGAAGATGGCGCGTAACAGGCGTTCCTCGGCGGTAAGCTCCGTTTCGCCCTTGGGCGTAACCTTGCCCACCAGAATATCGTTGGGGCCCACCTCCGCGCCGATGCGGATAATGCCGTCCTGGTCCAAATCCTTCATGGCGTCTTCCCCCACATTGGGGATATCGCGGGTGATTTCCTCGGGGCCCAGCTTCGTGTCCCGGGCCTCCGCTTCATATTCTTCTATGTGAATGGAGGTATATACATCGTCCCGGACCAGATTCTCGCTTAACAGAATCGCGTCCTCGTAGTTGTACCCCTCCCAGGCCATAAAGCCGATGAGGGGGTTTTTGCCCAGTGCCAGCTCGCCCATGTCCGTGGAAGGGCCGTCGGCTATCACCTGCCCCGGCTGGATTTCCTCGCCAATACCCACGATGGGGCGTTGGTTGATGCAGGTGCCTTGGTTTGAGCGCATAAACTTGGTGAGCTTCTGTACATGCTTGGCACCCTCGGGGGTGCGGTAGGCGATGTGGGAGGCGGTGACTTCCTCCACCACGCCCGCCCCGTCGGCCAGCAGTACCACGCCGGAATCCAGCGCGGCCTTGTATTCCATGCCCGTGCCCACCACGGGGGCCTCCGTCCGCATGAGGGGGACGGCTTGGCGTTGCATGTTGGAGCCCATCAAAGCGCGGGAAACGTCGTCGTTCTCCAGGAAGGGAATCAACGCCGTGGCGACGGAGACAATCTGCTTGGGGGAAATATCCATCAGGTCAATCCGCGAGCGGTCAAACTCCTGAATCTCGTCGCGGAAACGCCCCGCCACCCGGCGGTTGACAAACCGGCCCTCGGTGGTGAGGGGCTCGTTGGCCTGGGCGATGATATAGTTTTCCTCCTCGTCGGCGGTGACGTAGATAAAGTTTTCCGTGACGAAGGGCTCCTCGCCGCTCTCCCTGCCCTCGTGGGACACGAAGCGGTAGGGGGCCTCGATGAAGCCGTATTCATTGATACGGGCATAGGTGGCCAAGGAGTTAATCAGGCCGATGTTGGGGCCCTCCGGCGTTTCGATGGGGCACATGCGCCCATAGTGGGAGCTGTGTACGTCGCGCACCTCGAAGCCGGCCCGCTCACGGGAAAGGCCGCCGGGCCCAAGGGCGGACAGGCGGCGTTTATGGGACAGCTCGTCCAGGGGGTTGGTCTGCCCCATGAACTGGGAAAGCTGGGACGAGCCGAAAAATTCTTTGATGGCCGCCGTTACCGGGCGGATATTGATTAACGCCTGGGGGGTGACGATGTCCATGTCCTGTATGGTCATGCGCTCCTTCACCACCCGCTCCATCCGGGTCAGGCCGATGCGGAATTGGTTCTGCAGCAATTCCCCCACAGCGCGGATACGGCGGTTGCCCAAATGGTCGATGTCGTCCTTATGGCCGATGCCGTATTCCACTCCCATGCCATAGCTGATGGCCGCCATGATATCCTCAAAGGTAATACACTTGGGGAGGAGCTTGCTCATGTTCAGTTTAATCTGACGCTCCAGCTCGTCCTTGTCCTGCGCCTGGAGCAACGCTTGCAACACGGGGTAATAGACCCGCTCCTTGATGCCCAGCTCCTTGGCATTTAGGCCGAAGGATTGGATATAGGGGTCGATATTTACCATCATGTTCGACAGCGCACGGATAGCGCGCCCCTCCACGGCTACGTCCACATGGGGGCAACCCGCGTTTTGGATTTCGTCGGCCATGTCTGCGGTGAGCTCCGTCCCCGCCTTGTATAATATGTCCCCCGTTTCCGGGTGGGTGGCGTCGGTTGCCAGCGCGAAGCCCCGGACACGGGCCTTGAGTGCCAGCTTCTTATTAAATTTATACCGCCCCACACGGGCCAAATCATACCGCTTGGGGTCAAAGAACATGTTGCGCAACAGGGATTCCGAGCCCTCCACCGTAGGGGGCTCGCCGGGGCGAAGGCGTTTGTAGGCTTCCACCAAGCCTTCTTCGTAGGTCTTGGCGATGTCTTTTTCAATGGTGGCGATAATTTTGGGGTCGTCACCGAACTTGGCCAGGATTTCCTCATCCGTGCCCACGCCCAAAGAGCGGATAAGCACGGTGACGGGCACCTTACGGGTACGGTCGATGCGCACATGGAACACATCGCTGGAGTCGGTTTCAAATTCCAGCCACGCACCACGGTTGGGGATGATGCTGGTGGAAACCAGCACCTTGCCCACCTTGTCGTAATCAATGCCGTAGTAAATCCCCGGCGAGCGCATAAGCTGGCTGACGATGACCCGCTCCGCGCCGTTGATTATAAAGGTACCGTTGGCGGTCATCAAAGGGAAGTCACCCATGAAGATGTCCTGCTCTTTGATTTCGTCCACTTCTTTGTTGTGCAGGCGGCACTTCACGCGAAGAGGCGCGGCGTAGGTGGCGTCGCGCTCTTTGCATTCCTCGATGGTGTGCTTGGGCTTGTCCTCCAGAGACAAGTCAATCAAGTCCAGCACCAGGTTGCCGCTGTAGTCGGTGATGGGGGAGATGTCTTGAAAAACCTCTTTCAAGCCTTCCCGGATGAACCATTGATAACTTTCCTTTTGTACCTCGATGAGATTGGGGATTTCCAAGACTTCCGCGATGCGGGAATAACTGACCCGAGTGGGACCCGGGCCGCGGGTAGCATGAACCCTGTTTTTCTCCACCGTAACAACCCCTTAAGATGATATGTGAATTTGTATGAAATTTACAGGTAGATATATTAAAATAATTCTTGATTTGTTGAAAAATATGTGCTACCCTTACACGTGCTTGTGCCCCCGCCATAAAAAGGGGTACAGCTTCATACGCTACCACACTTGCATTTATGTGTCAAGCTTTTTTTTGGATTTCTTTATCTTTTTTTGCATTCTAGCCTCGGTTGCCTGGGAATATTCAACCCCAGACGCCGGGGTTTTTTCGTTTCCTGGGAGCTACCGGGAAAATACCAACCCTACCCCAGACGGCTCGGGCACTGCACCTGCGCTAAATCAGTAATGTACAAATCCGCTCCGGTGAGTATGCCGGGATAGCCTACGGCAATGGGGCGCATTCCGGCGGCCAGGGCGGCGTCAATGCCTACTTGGGCGTCTTCGAAGACGACGCAATTTTCCGGCGCGATAGATAAAGCCCGGGCCGCAAGTAAAAATACTTCCGGGTCGGGCTTGGCTTTTTGGGTGGAGGTGCCGTCGATGATGATGTCAAACAGGGGTGTGATGTCCAGCTTGTCAAGGATGGGTCTGGCGTTTTTGCTGGCGGAGCCCAGTGCGGTCTTTATACCTTGGGCACGCAAACCGGTGAGCAAAGCCCGGGAACCCGGCAGGATTTCGTCCTGTTGCAGGTTATTGATATACGCCACATAGCGGGCGTTTTTTTCTGCGGCCATTTTTTCCTTTTCCCCGGGGGAAAAGGCGTGGGTGAGGCCGCCCACTTCCAGCAGAATTTCCAATGACCGCTGGCGGGAGACGCCCTTCAGCCCCTCGTTGTGCCGGGGGGTGAAGGTGAAGCCCAGCGCGTCGGCCAGCTCTTTCCATGCCAAATAGTGGTATTTCGCCGTGTCCACGATGACCCCGTCCAGGTCAAAAATCGCCAATTTGCATGAGTCCCAGCAAAAAGGCGTCATCCCTTCACCCCGGTGGTGGCCACGCTCATCTGCACCTGCTCCTGGGTGAGGGCGTACACAAGGATGCCCGGGATTATCACCATGGTAAGGGCGGCGAACATGCGCGTATAGTTAAAGGAAAACATTTCAGAGAAAAAGGCCAGCGCGAAGGGCAATGTCCGGGTCCGCGCCGAGGTGGTGAGGAGCGCGGCGAAGAAATATTCGTTCCAATGCCCCAGCCACATGAGAATCCCCGCTGTGGCTAGGCCGCCCTTGGCCAGCGGAACATGCATCTGGAAAAAGTTGCGCACAAAGCCCGCACCCTCGATGAGGGCCGCTTCCGACACCTCCTTGGGAATGCTCATGAAGGCGGAGCGCAACACAAACAGTGACATAGCCAGCCCACCGGAAATGTATACCAAAATAATCCCCCGGCGTGTGTCGAAGAGCCCCAAATCCATAATCAGGGAAAAAATCGGCTGGGTGCGGCTGTGACCCGGCACCAGCAGTGTCGCCACCATCACCGAGAAGAGCAATGTCTTCAAGGGGAAGCGGTATTTGGCAAAAACAAAGGCCGCCATGGCGTAGATAATCAGGGAAGCAATGGTAGCCGTTGTGGAATAGGTAAAGGAATTGAAGGCGTAGGTAAAAAAGTTGCCCCGCTCAATGACCTCCCGGTAAGCGTCAAAGGTGATGGCCGTGGGTAAGGAGAAGGGGCTCCCCACGATTTGGGCATTGGTTTTGAAGGAGGACATGACCACCCATACCAAAGGCCCGATGGACACCAGCGTGACAAAGATTAGCACCGCGTACATACCCGCGTAGGTGGGGATTTGGTTAAAAAAATTTTTCGATTTCTGGCTCATACGCGCCCCGCCCTTCTAATAAACCGGCTCATCCATGCGGAAAATCTTCCGCACGGCCAGCATCACGATGATACCCAGCACAAACATCACCACGGCGGTGGCGTTGGCCATGCCGTAGTTGAAATTGCTTAAATTCCGTACCAAAATCAAGGGCAAAGCCATGGTGTCGCTACCGGGGCCACCCCGCGTGGTCAGGTCAATGGCCTCGAACATGGTAATCCGCGCCGTTACCGACATGATTACCGCCGTTCCGATGGAAAAACGGCACAGGGGCAAATTGATGCGCCACAGCACCCCGAAGCCGCCGGCACCGTCGATACGGGCGGCCTCCTGCAATTCCTGGGGAATGGCCATCAAATCACTCAAGACCACCAGCGTCACCACCACCGCGTAGAATACCCAGGTAAAGGTAATGGCCCAAAAGGCGTAGGGGGAAACGAAGAACCAGTTCACGCTGAAATCCGGGTTGAAAAACCGGATGAAATTGTTCAACAAGCCAAAATCATCCCGGAAGACAAAGCGGTAAATCATAGCCCAAGCCGCCACCGACGTGACATTGGGCACCATGAAAAAAGTCCGGGCCACCTTCCAGCCCGGAGGCCCCTTGTAAAAAATCAGGGCCACCAGCACCCCGAAGCCCACGTGCATGGTAGCCGCAATCAGAGACCACCAGCCCAAATTCCGCAGGGCAATGCGAAAGGCCGTTTGGCCAAACAGCCGCGTAAAATTCTCAATCCCAATCCACTCCGGCGCGGTGAAGCCGTTCCAGCGGGTCAGGGATGTATACCCCACCGTCACAATAGGCCAGAGATAAAACATCAGAAAAATAATTACGCTGGGCAACAAAAAGAAATAAATCCATGGCAGTTGCCGGATTTCCAGCTTGCCCAGCGGCTCCTTATACCGTTTCTCGCGCTTGAACATACAATGCTCCCCTCACAATTTTATCCAGCGGGTGGGTCTGTTGTTCAGTGCTCCGTGAGCGTGAAAGGGGATGGGGGCGGCTGGCCATTCCCAACCGCCCCCGCCCCTTTCAAACGGGTTGCATTTTTTACCCTTTAGCTGTGCTAACTCACCGCTTCCAGGGTTAGGCGGGTCAGCTCGTCGGCGAATTGCTGGGGAGTCAATGTACCGTCCACCAGCTGGGGCAACAGCGTGCCAAAGTCGCGGTCGGCAATGGAGGAATACACGGCATCCCAGAAGGCGGGCATGATAATGGTATTGGCATCAATGGAGGCGGCATATTCGTCCATCAGGCGGTCCTCGGCACGTTCACGCAAAAAGTCGGCGGAGTGCTGGAATCCGGGGATAACGCCGCCAGCCACCGCCATGGTGAACTCCATTTCTGCGTGGCTGAACATGAATCCCAGGAAATGCAAGGCCAATTCCTGCTCCGCCTCGCTGGCGGTGGCGGGAATCCACCAGTTGAAGCCCAGGGGATTTTGCAGGGCCACATTGCCGGGCAGTACGGACATGCGCACGGTATTATGGTCGAAACCGGGGCCCCAGTTGTGTGCACCGTCGGGATAGCGGAAATCCCCCACCATCCACGGGCCGTTGCAGATAATCGCCGCGTTCAGGTTAAAAAAGGCGTTGGCGGCTTCTGCGAAGGGCGCGCCGATGGCTCCGGGCTGGGCATGATTGGCAAAAACATGTTGCAATGTGGCGAAGGCGGCCACCAAGGGCGGCTGGTTGAAATCGCGGATGCGGGTCTGGGTGGCTACAGCGTTGCGCACGATGTCCGCGCCACCGGGTTCAGCGGCTATCATGGAGGAGAGGGCCAGCATGGTGGTCCAGGCGTTTTCCGCCGTCATGAAAGCCACCCGGTTGTCCCCCAGCTCGGCGGTCACATCCCGCCAGGAAAGCTGGGCAATGGGGCGGCTGGGCTGCCACAGTGCCTCGTTATAGTACATGGTCATGGGGCGTTGGATGGGATGGGGCACGGTGATGAGCCGCCCATCCGCCGTCAGGTTGTGCTGATAATTCTGCTGGTTGAAATAGCGGTAAATCTCATGGGTCCTGAAGAAGGGGCGCAAATCCACAAACATATTGTTGGGGATGATAACGTCCCGGAACCAGACATCGTCCAGCCCGCCCTCGATAAGTACAGGCATGGCGGGGGTTCCGGCCAGCAGACGAATCTGCTCAGCGTACAGATGCTGGGGCATGGGCTCGATGTTGAGCCTGAATCTGCCCTCGTACCGCTCGTTGAAACGCTCCACGATGGGCAGGAAATATAGCGCGCCCACATTGTCCCCGGTTTTGTAATGGGGAATGGTCACTTCCACAATTCCCCCGGCGTCATCCGCGTTGCGGCAGGCCCCCAAGGACAATACCGTAGCCGCAAGCACAAGCAAAATCAATAGCTTTTTCATGTTCTTCTCCCTTCGGATTACACTCTGCATTCTGGTTTTATTTTATTTCAAGCATGTCGGCGACAACATGCGTAGTGCCGTTGATTTCCATTTCCACGGGGGCGGTTCGGGTCAGGTTTTCCACCTGCACGGTGTCGTGGGTGATATTTATTTTTATTTTCTGCCCCTTGAGCCAGCAATAAAATTGCAAACGCGTCCAAGCTTTGGGCAAGGCCGGGGCAAGGCGTATCTTGTCGCCCACCAGCCGCAAGCCGCCGAAGCCCAGCACCGCACACTGCCAGATACCCCCGATACTGCCGGCATGGATGCCGTCGTCGGAGCTTTTCATATTGGGCCCCATGTCGATGTTACAGGCCCGCTTAAACAAATCATATGCCAGCACCTCATCCCCCATGTCCGCCGCCAGTATGCAATGGGTGGACAGGGAAAGGGAGGAATCGTGCAAGGTGCGCGGCTCATAATAGTCCCAGTTGGCGCGCTTCACCTCCGGGGTAAAGTGTTCCTCCTTTAATAAAATCAGCAACAGCACATCTGCCTGCTTGATAACCTGCATCTCGCCGATTTGCTCATGGTTGTAGTCCCGGTAAATGGAGCCCACCTGGGTCTGATTTTTATATTTGGTCAAGTCAATTTCCTTTAAGGTTAAAAAAGTGCGGTTTTGGGGGATTATACCGTCTTCCCTGGGCTCGGGGATGTAAATGTCCCGGGCCTTTTCCTCCCACGCGCCGTACCGGACATAGGGGCGCAGTTTTTCCAGTAGCGCGGGGTTCTCCCGGGCCAAGGCATCCCGGTATGCCATGGCCAGCCACAAATTCCAGCGGGCAAAATGGTTGGTGAAGGCATCGTCGTCTATTTGGTCCTTGTATTCGTCCGGGCCGATGACATTATTAATGTGAAGCTTCCCCTCCGGGCCCGGTTCCAGGCGTGACACCCAGAAATTGGCTGTTTCGAACACCAGCTCATAGCCGCAACGCGCCATGAAATCCGCGTCCCCCGTGGCGGTATAGTACTGCCACACGCCATAGCACACATCACAGGTGATGTGGATTTCAATTAAGCCTGTGAGAATCGGCGTGGGCAAGCCCGTGACGATATCCGCCGCGCCATACAGGGGCGTGACTTCCCCGTCGTCCAGCCACGCGGACTCCCAGGGGAACTGCGCGCCGGAAAAACCATTGCCCTCAGCCTTTTTCCGCGCCCCGGGGAGGGAGAGGTAGCGGTATTCCTCAAGGCTGAGGGCGGTTTCCGGTTGGGTAAAAATATAATACGGCAAGACGAATATTTCGGTATCCCAAAAGGTATGGCCCTTGTATCCCTCGCCGGAAAGCCCCTTCGCGCCGATGTTCATGCGGTTGTCGTGAGCGGGAGCCATAATTTGCAAGTGATACTGGGCGAAACGCAAGGCCAGCAGGTCGGTGGGGTCGGTAGATTCTAGGGTCACGGGGATATTGCCCCATACCTTTTGATGCCAGGCTTCCGCGCTTTGCCGGGCGATTTCGCCGTAGCCCAGCGCGGACTGCGCCTTCAAATGGGCCAGCGCGTGGGCCTGCAAAGCGGCGGTGTCAAGCCCCTCGGTTTTTTTGTCCCTGGAGGTGTGCACGGTGGTGATTTTCTCTATGGTCAGCACTTCCTCCGGCTCCAGGGAAATGTCATATACGGAAAATATCCTGCGCCTGTCCATGGCAATACGGGTATTCGCCTCCCGGGAGAGCGTTACATCCGTGGTCAGAACGAAATCAATGCCGCTCTGGGTGGTGGTCTGCACCAATTGCATATAACGCCGGTCATAAAACCGCTTGGGCCCCTCGGCGAAATGCTGGGCCCCGGAATTGGTCATCTGGGCGTTGATGCCCGTGGAAAGGGTAATCTCCGCAACCCCGGACAGGGGCTGTATGCACACCTTTTGCGCCACGGTATGCAAATCCCCCAAAGAAACCACCCGGTGGAAATCCAGCCGATATTCCTTCCCCGCCGGGGAAACCCAGTGCATCTGCCGCTTCAGTTCCCCCGTGGCGAAGTGTAAACTTCGGATGTATTCCTTCACCGTACCCTGGGCCAATGAAAAAAGTTGCCCGTCCAGCTTGATTTCCATTTCCAGGAAATCCGCCGCATTAGGCAACTCGCTCACTTCGTTGTCTTTTTCCGTGTCGGACAAAAACCGGTTAAATGTCCCCGCCACGAAAAGACCCCGCCTTTCCCCGATGTATCGCTCCTCCGTGGCCGCACGCAGGCCCATGTACCCGTTGCCCCCGCACATAATGGCTTCGCATTTGCCCAAGGCCGCCGGGTTAAAGGAATTTTCCTGCAATATCCAGCCGCTTCCGCTAATATTTTCCATATGTACCCCTTGCGAAAATAAATTTTCGTCATTTTCAACAAGGTTACTATAATATTTCGCCCTTTCTTTGTCAAGAATTATTTCACGAAATTTCCGTGAAATTGTTTCTGAAATGTTTTTTCTGTGGTATAATCCCTTCTGACGACACTTTTATGGAGGCATATATGAAGCCCACAGTAAAAAAAATAGCCCAGGACCTGGGCCTATCCCCCGCCACCGTTTCGAAGGCCCTTTCCGGCCGCCACGAAATCAGCGACGAAACCAAAGAACGCGTGCGTCTGTACGCCCACGAACTGGGTTATTTAAAAAGCCCCGGCCAGCGCAAGCGTTTCGGCGTGCTCGCCGTCAATCCCGACGACATGGAGGACAGCCAGACCTCCCTCATGTTTTCGTTACTGATGGGCTTTCAAAAATACGCCGACCGGCTGGACCTGGATGTGGTGGTCTTCCATATCAACGGCGACACCCCGGAGACCCTGGACCAATTCGCCTATAAAAATAAGTTCGACGGCCTTTTTGTCACAGGCATTAAAAATACCGACCCCTATTATTTGCAACTGGAAACCACCACAACCCCCATCGTCACCCTGGACATCCACGCAAAAAATCCCCTGGTAGGGAATGTGGGCACCAACAGCATCTCCGGCGGCGCGTTGGCGATTCGGCATCTTACCCAATTGGGGCACAGGCGGATTGGTTTTGTAAACGGCCACAAGGAAGCCTACATTTCACAAGAACGGCTGGCCGGCTATCTGGCGGCCTTGTACAACCATGCCATTCCCTTTGACCCGGGGCTCTGCTTCGACGGAAATTACAGCATGGAAAGCGGCACCAAGGCGGCGGAATACTTTGCTAAAACCGACACCACAGCCATTTACTTTGCCAGCGATTTGATGGCACTGGGGGCGATTCGGCGGTTCAAGACCCTGGGATACGAACTGCCCCGGGACATGTCCATCGTCGGGTTTGACAACCAGCTCCTGTGTCAGGGCTGTACGCCCACCTTGACCACCATCGCGCAAAATCCCGCCGCCCTGGGGGAAACCGCTTGCGCTTTGCTTCGCGGCCTTTCGCAGAAAACGCCCATTTGCCGCGCCCAGCTGGAGCCATGGCTCATCGAGCGGGAATCCACCGCCCCACCTTTTCAGTAAATCAGCGGGGGTTTCTCCACCGGGGTGTGGGAAAAGGTGAGACAGGACAGGTATTGCTGTGTTGCGGTGTCCGCTTTTTCTTCGCTGGAGGTGTAGAGGGTGGCCAGGGGTTGCCCGGCTTCCACCCGGTCGCCGGTTTTCGCGTGGAGGATGATGCCCGCGCTGTAGTCGATGCTATCCCCGGGGGTGGCGCGGCCCGCGCCCAAAGCCAGGGCGGTATGGCCGATGCCCTCGGTGTCCATCGCTCCGATGTAGCCGCTCTTCCGGGCGGGGAGGGTGCGCTTGAGTTTTGCCGTGGGGAAGCGGCTGGGGTCGTCGATGTAGCTTCGGTTGCCGCCTTGGGCCGCCACCAGAGCGGCGAATTTTTCCAAAGCCTTGCCGCTGGAAATCGCCTCCTCGGCCAAAGCGCGGCACGCGGCCAGCTCCCCCTTGCCCGCGAGAAGGAACATATGGGCGGCCAGCTCCAGGCATACATGGCGTAAATCTGCCGGGCCCTCGCCCCGCAACACGGCTATGGCTTCCTGGATTTCGATGTTGTTTCCGATGCCGTCGCCCAGGGGGGTTTCCATGGAGGTGATTACCGCGGCGGTTTTTCGCCCCGCGCCCTGGCCGATTTCCACCATGGCCTGGGCCAGGGCCCGGGCGTCGGCCATGGTTTTCATGAAGGAGCCGCTCCCCATTTTCACATCCAGCAAAATACAATCCGCGCCGGCGGCGATTTTTTTGCTCATGATGCTGGCGGCGATTAAGGGGATGCTGTCCACGGTGGCGGAGGCGTCGCGCAGGGCGTAGATTTTCTTGTCTGCCGGGGCCAGGCTCATGGACTGGCCCGCAATGCAAAGGCCGCATTGGGCCACGGTGGCGAAGAATTGTTCCATGCTCAGCGCGGTTTCGAAGCCGGGGATGCCCTCCAGCTTGTCCACCGTGCCCCCGGTGTGGCCCAGGCTCCGGCCGCTCATTTTCGCTACGGTGACGCCCATGGCCGCCACCATGGGGGCCACCACCAAAGTGGTTTTGTCCCCCACCCCGCCGGTGGAATGCTTGTCCACCTTGATGCCCGGCAAGCCGCTCAAATCCAGCATGTCGCCGGAGTGGGCCATGGCCAGGGTCAAGGCGGTGGTTTCTGCCGGGTTCATCCCTTGCAGGCAAATGGCCATAAGGAGGGCGGTGGCTTGATAATCGTAAACGCTACCGTCGGTGACGCCCGCTACGAAAAACGCGATTTCCTCTTTTGTCAGCGCACCGCCGCGCTTCTTTTTATGGATGATATCGTAGATGCGCAAAATTATCCCTCCAGGTCCTTGGGGCCGAAGCCAAAAGGTAAAATTTCTGCCCATTTGTGCACACGGAAATCCGTTGCCGTCCGGGCGACAATCACTTCGAAGTCTTCCCCCGCAAATTCGTGAAGCAACTGCCGGCACACGCCGCAGGGATAGCAATAGTCCCCGTCGGCTCCCGGCTTGGAGCCAGCCACGGCTATGGCACGGAATTTACGCTCCCCTTCGGAAACGGCCTTGAGCAAGGCCGTCCGCTCGGCGCAGACCGTGGCAGGATAGGCCGCAGACTCGATATTGCACCCGATATAGAGCGTCTCCCCCTCCGAAAGCAAGGCCGCCCCCACATGGAAGCCCGAATAGGGCGCGTAGGCGCGGTCCTTGGCCGCAACGGCGGCGGCGGCGAGTTGTGCGTGATTCATGCGATTCACTCCCATAGAAAAAGCCGCCCATAAATACATGTGCGGCTTTCAGTAAATTATATCAATCCGGCTTGCTTCGCCATTTCTTGTATCGCAGATTTGGAAACCTTCCGGCCCTCATATTCGAACAAATCCTCGGCGGCACCTGTAAAAATGCAAGCCGGCTCGTATTTCTTCAATATAATCCGGTCATTATCCACAAAGACTTCCAGCGGGTCACGGTCGTTGATGTGCAGTACACGCCGCAGTTCGCAGGGCAGTACGATGCGCCCCAGCTCGTCTATTCGCCTTACAATACCCGTTGCTCGCATATAAATCTCCCCTTCGGTGCGAAATTTGCCTTACTATACCATAGATGTAAAAAATTGCAAGTATTGGGAGAAATTTAATTTATTGTGTAGAATGACCATTGCATGATACTGTATAAGTACGCACGGCGAAGAAAGTGCTTATTATGCAAAGCACATTATACGCACAACATCCAATGATAGCCGTACTTATCAATGAGGTATGCGCCGCCGCCTGCATCATCGGGTGGTGGGTGTGGTGCGAATGGAGTGATGTCTGTTGCACCTTCGGATAGCTTTGAAAAAACACTTTCAACTTCTTCTCGTGTCTTAAAAAGCACAAGGATTTCATATTTTTCGGGGAGAGGTTCAGGAGGGTCGGAATCTGAACCCGTTAGACCGCCGTGTTCAGTCAGCATGACCGTAGCGTGCATAACAGGATTTCTGGGTTCATTGTTTAGTCGGGATAGGAATGTAACTTTCCCGCCGAAGCAATCAGCATAAAACCTAAATGCTTCCTCGCAATTCCCATTAAAATGCAAATAAGGCATTACCATTTTCTTTACCTCCACAAATATAAATTTTCTACTGCAAGGTAATTATATCATGTTTAACACATTCTCTTTCACGCTGGCTTTGAAGGATTTTCGCCAGACGCGTCGAATTTACAAAGACATCCCCAAAATAAAGGAACGTGCCATGTTCTACCCGGATGAAATTATACAGGAAGTCCGCGCCCAAAATGATATTGTGGATGTGGTGGGGAGCTATGTGGCCTTGCGCGTGCGCGGCGGGCGGCATTGGGGGCTGTGCCCCTTTCATCAGGAGAAGACGCCCTCCTTCACCGTAAATACGGACACCCAATTCTTCCACTGCTTCGGTTGCGGCGCGGGGGGAAATGTGTTCACCTTTGTCATGCGCTTCGAGCATATGGATTTTGTGGATGCGTTGAAGCTGTTGGCGGACCGGGTGCATTTTATTTTGCCCCAGCCGGGGTCGGCACCCTCCGAAGGGAGAAAGCACAAGGAACGCGCACAACATGCCGAGTATAACAAGGTGGCGGCGCGTTTTTTCTATGAAAATTTGCGCTCCGACGCACCCGAGGCGGTACAGGCCCGGGAATATCTACAAAACCGCGGGGTCACGGATAAGCTACAGGCCCTTTTCGGGCTGGGGCTGTCCCCACCGGGCTGGGACGCTTTGTTGCGCCACATGACCGCGCCGGGGGATATCAGTCCGGCGGATTTACATACGGCGGGCCTGCTGGCCAAGGGCCAAAATGAGCGGGAGCACTACTATGACCGCTTCCGGGGGCGGCTCATGTTCCCCATAATCGACACGGGCAAGCGGGTGGTGGGCTTCGGCGGGCGTATCATGCGCGAAAGCGATAAGGAGGCCAAGTACCTCAACTCGCCGGAGACCAGCCTGTTTAACAAGAGCAGTCAGTTATACGCTTTGCATCTGGCGCGCAGGACCCGGGCCAAGGAGCTCATCGTGGTGGAGGGCTATATGGATGTGCTGGCCTTGTTCAAGGCCGGGTTTTCCAATGCGGTGGGGGTGCTGGGCACGGCCCTTACCGCCCGGCATGTACAGCTTTTGCGCCGCGCCGGGTGCGAAACGGCCTTGCTTTTGCTCGACAGCGACGAAGCGGGCACCGCCGCCGCCCAACGCTCCATCCCCATTTTGCTCCAGGGCGGCTTGCGGGTGAAGGTCTTGCAGACCCCCGACGCCAAGGACCCGGACGAATTTCTGCAAAAATTCGGCCCCCAGCGGCTGGGGCAATTGCTGGCCGGGGCGCGGAGCCATATCGCCTTTCAGATTAAACTCCTCTTACAGCAATTTGACATGGACAAGCCCGACGACCGTATCCAGTTCGCCCAGGAGGCGAAGCAATGCATCGCCCACCTGGAAAGTAAAATCGAAATGAAAGCCTACGCCGACGAAATCGGCCAAATCTCGGGCATCGCCCCGGAGGTTATCTTCAACGACGCCAAAGAGCAACAGGAAAAAACAGCCAAAACCGAGGAAGGCTTCTTCCCCGCCGGCGCGCCCCGGGCCCGTACGCGCTCAAGCAAGGAGGACCCCGGCTTACGCGAGGCGCGCAAAGCGTTGTTGCATCTCGCGCTGACCCATCGCGCCGCCGCCACCGCTTTGGGCGGCTATCTCGCCCCGGAGGAAATGGGCGACGGGGTATACGCCCGGTTGCTTGCCTTCGCCTACGAAAATACATCCGCCCCGGCGGACGTGGTTTCCCGGTTCGAGACCGCCGAGGCGCAACAGCAGGCGGCGGAGGTTTTTTCCAAGCCCATTGCCTATGCCTCCGTGCCGGAAATGGAAAAATCCTTGAATGAAATGGCGTCCATTATAAAAATCGCGTATATCAACAGCCAAATCGAACAGCTCGGCGGGAAAAATGACCTGAATGCCGTAAAATCCCTTGCTTTGCGCAAGAAATCCTTGCAAAACCAGTATATTACCCTTTCTAATGGTTAGAATAAATGTACGATGAGAGGAATGGTGTTCTTTGAAGCCTTTTGAAGACCCGCTACTGATGAATCGCTTGCAAGAGCTGGTGATTGTCGGTAAAAAGAACAAAAGTACGCTCGACCACAAGGAAATTATGGAGTTTCTCGGGGACATTGACCTGGACCCCGACCAGGTAGAAAAGGCTTATGAATGGCTGGAGGGCCAAGGCATTGAGCTGACCAGCGGTATGGCTACGGACGTGGAAAAGGAAAAGGAAATCGACCTGGCCGCGGTGGAGGGCGCGATTAATATTGACGACCACGTCCGCATGTACTTAAAGGAAATCGGCAAGGTGCCTTTGCTCACCGCAGAGGAAGAGGTGGACCTGGCTAAGCGCATGGAAACCGGCGACGAAAACGCCAAGCGGAGGCTGGCGGAGGCCAATCTGCGGCTGGTGGTAAGCATCGCCAAGCGGTATGTGGGGCGCGGTATGCTTTTCCTGGATTTGATTCAAGAGGGCAATCTGGGCTTGATTAAGGCCGTGGAGAAATTTGACTATAAAAAGGGCTACAAATTCAGCACCTACGCCACCTGGTGGATTCGCCAGGCCATCACCCGGGCCATCGCCGACCAGGCGCGCACCATTCGTATCCCCGTGCATATGGTGGAAACCATAAACAAATTGATTCGCGTGTCCCGTCAGCTCTTGCAGGAGCTGGGCCGCGACCCCAGCCCCGACGAGCTGGCAAAGGAAATGCAAATGCCCGTGGAAAAGGTGCGCGAAATCTTGAAAATCGGCCAGGACCCCGTATCCTTGGAAACCCCCATCGGCGAGGAAGAGGACTCCCATCTGGGGGACTTTATCCCCGACGACGATATCCCCGCCCCCAGCGAGGCGGCGGCCTTTACCTTGCTCAAGGAACAGCTCTTCGAGGTGCTGGACACCCTAACCGACCGGGAGGAAAAGGTATTGCGTCTGCGCTTCGGGCTGGACGACGGCCGCGCCCGCACTTTGGAGGAAGTGGGCAAGGAGTTTAACGTGACCCGGGAGCGCATACGCCAAATCGAGGCCAAAGCCCTGCGCAAGTTGCGCCATCCCAGCCGCAGTAAAAAACTCAAGGATTATTTAGACTAAACTATTGCAAAAGGAGCAAATCATATGAAAACCCCCTTCCGTTTAACCGAAACCACCCCCAACGCCAACCTTTCGCCGCGCCTCGCCGTTGCCCTGTCCATGGTGGGCGGCGACTGCGCCACCTTGGCCGACATCGGCACGGACCACGCCCAGTTGCCCGTGGCGGCGGTGAAACTGAACATGGTGGTGCGAGCCATCGCCTGTGACATCGCGCCGGGGCCCCTGAGCCATGCCGTCACCACGATTTATGCCGCCAAGATGGGGGACCGTATCACTACCCGTCTGGGGGACGGCTTCGACCCCTTGCAGGAAAATGAATTTGATGTGGCGGTTATCGCGGGCATCGGCGGCATGAATATCGTAGGCATCCTCGAACGGGGCAGTGCCAAGGCCAAAACCGCGAAACGCCTAATCCTACAGCCCCAGCACGATACCATGAAGCTCCGCCGGAATCTGCACCGGCTGGGCTATTACATCGCTGACGAGAAACTGGCCCGGGAGGGGGACCGTTTTTATGTGTTGATTATGGTTACACCGTCGGTGAATCCCTCCCTATGGAAGGAAAAGGAATACAGCCTGGGCAAGCATCTTGACGTCTGCCCGGAGTGGAAGGAATACCTCACCGTGGAAAGGGACCGGCTGGAAAGTTACATAGCCTCCGGCGCGACGGGGGAAAAACGTGACGAATATGCCCAGCGGCTCATTTGGCTGAAGGAGGAAATCGGTGGGTAGCGAGGGGGTGCTTGCCGCCCGGCTGGTGGAAAAGCTGGAAAACTGGGCTCCGTTGCACTGGGCCGAGGACTGGGACAATGTGGGCTTGTTGCTGGGTGATGAAGCCGGGCGCGTGCGCAAGGTGCTGGTGGCCTTGGACGCGACCCAAGCCGTGGTAAACGAAGCCGTTGCGGGGGGATATGATTTCCTCATCTGCCACCACCCGCCCATCCACGACCCGCTGAAAAAAATCACCGCCGCCAACCCGCTGGGGCGTAAAATCATGGCCCTGTTGCACGCGGGGATTGGCCTGTATTGTATGCATACCAATTTGGATAAAGCCTCCGGCGGTGTGAACGACTGTCTTTTTGAAAGGCTGGGCTTACAGGAGGCGTCCCCCTTGATTGACAGCCATAATAATTGTCCGGGCCTTGGGCTGGTGGGGGTTTTGCCGGAGGCCATGACATTGACGGATTTTGCCCTGCACGCGAAGAAGGCGTTAGCCCTTTCCCATATCCGCTATGTGGGGGACGGGGATAAAAAAATACAAAAATTGGGTATATGCGGCGGTGACGCGTCCCATTCCCGTTATTGGATGGCGGCGCGGGAGAAAAATTGCGATGCCTTCGTCACCGGGGATTTGCGCTATCACGGTAGCTTGGACGCCTTTGAAACGGGAATGGCTTTGGTAGATATTACCCATTATGCTGGGGAAATTTGGATAGTGGACGCCATTGCCGGCCGTTTGCGGCACGAAGCGGCGCAAGATGGCTTGGACATTATAATAGAAGCTTCGAAAATAGACGGTCAAATTTTTTGCCATTCTTAGTATAGTATTTTTTTCGCAATCCTGCCCAAACTAGAATCGCAGACCTCAGCAAAATCGGGTCATGCGATTTTTTTACAGGGGAGGATTTCCAATATGAAGTATAGAAAAATGCTTGCGGCTACGGCCCTTGTGGGTTTGATGGGTATTACCGCCTGTTCCACGGGTGCGTATCCCGAAAACAATGAAGCCAATTATAATGGCGAACGCCTGGTGCGTTCCGTAACACGCCGCGCCGACAGCTTTGACGGTGGCAACAGCGTAGACGGTACCAACCGTACCCGCGGCTTTACGCGCAATATCAGCCGTAACGCCAACCGCAATGCCCGCGGACTGGGGCAAAACCGCCATGGCACGCGAAACTACAATAGCCACAACCGCCACAATCGCCACAACCGCGATGGCCGCATGGGCCACACCTTCGGCTACAATAACCACCGTGCCAATACCAATATGGCCGGCCGTGGGAGCTACGGCATGGAGCTTAACCGTAACTCGTTGAACAACCGCGTGTACAGAAACGACATATCCTACAATGATTTGGACGGCCGGTTTGACCAAACCGTGCCTGTAGTGGCCATTGACGAAACAGATGACACGGCCAACGCTTCCCGGGTAGCGGAATTTTTCGCCCAAAGGCGTAACCGTGGCAACATCGAGCAAAATAACACGCAAGACCCCACCACACTGCCCGCGCCCGCGCCCCAACAAGATGACGCCACCACACTGCCCGCGCCCGCACCGGATGCAGACAACGATAACACCACCACACCCGAGCCCACACCCACACCTGGCACCAATGGCAATGGCGTAAATACCCGACGCGCTATGAAATAACGAGCTGTTTATGTGAAGATGAAGACCGTGGGACTCCGTCCCACACCCTGCAAACTTTTTGAAAAAAAGTTTGACAAAAACTACCAAAAAAGCCGCTGATGCGGCTTTTTTGCAGGAGTGGCTGAACCGCGTTGAATGGGGCGGATGGCGGTGCGTTTTCGGTGAGCGAATTGCGTGCGCCGCGTAGCGCATTGGCGCGGTACGCGCCACCAGCGGAGCTCAGGCGTAGCATAGCGAACGAAAACACACCGCCATCCGCCCCATTCAACGCGGTTCAGCCACTCCTAAACTTCCGAAATCTTGCGAAGCGGGTGTAAAGTGTACTATAATGCTTACTATGGAAACCCAACTGGCTATTTTGCTTGACGGCTTGAAAAAGAAAGAGCAAGCCCTCATCGAAATTGTGAATATCACCGACAACCAGCGGACTGTAATCGAAAGCGGACTGCCCGTGGAGGAAGTGCGCGGCTTTCTGATGGAAATGAATAAAGAAAAGCAACAATTTATCGACACGGTAAAGGGTTGCGATAATATGTTTGAGGCTATGCTGAAGGATATCGGCCCGGAGTTGGACGCCAGTCAGCATATGTACAAGCCCCAGGTGGCCCAATTGCAAAAATACATCCGCCGGGTCATGGATTTGGACGTGAAGGTGCGGGTGCTGGAAGAAAAAAACAATACAATACTTAACGAAATCGCCCCGCCCATACCCGCGCAGCAAGGGCTTAAACCCAAGCCCAAGCTGCTCCCAACGGACAACGCCCGCGTAATCAAAGCCTATGAACAGGAAAAACGCTTCCGCGGATAACGAAAGGAATGGATTATGGACTATTCAAATTTCGGAAACCAAAAACGGCGCAGACAATTAAATTCGCAAACCACCCGGGTACGCAATAAAATAAGCTTGCTGGTTTTACGTGTCACACTGGCTGTGACCCTCATCGGCGGCCTTTCCCTTTCGGCCATGGGGCTGGGGCTGTGGCTGGGCATCATACAGGCCGCGCCGGAAATGGACTGGGACGATATAAGCTCCGGCGTGTATTCCTCCATTATTATTTGCGGCCGCACCGGGGAGGAATTGTATGTCCTCCACGGCGGCGAAAACCGCACCTTCGTTACGCTATGCCAAATTTCCCCACACATGATTAACGCGATTATCGCCATCGAGGACGAGCGTTTCTGGCAACACAACGGCATTGACATCCGGGGCATCGGTCGGGCCTTGCACAATGCCCTGACCACCGACGGCGACACCCAGGGTGCCAGCACCATTACCCAGCAATTGATAAAAAATACCTTCGGTTTCTTCGAAGGCGAGCTGGTGTGGAAATTGCAGGAACAGGCCCTGGCCGTGCGCATGGAGCGGGAGCTGACCTACCATTTGGGGTGCCGTATCCTGGCCAAGGAATATATCCTTGAAATGTATTTAAACGAAATAAATTTGGGCCGGCAGAACCACGGCGTACAGGCCGCGGCCATGTTCTATTTCGGGATAGACGCCATGGATTTAAACATCGCCCAGTCGGCGGTCATTGCCGCCATCACGCAAAATCCCTCCCGCTTCCCGCCGGATTTATTCCCCGAGCGCAACTGGGAACGTGCCCAATGGGTGCTGAATAATATGTTGCGCCTGGGCTTCATCACCGAGGAGGAGCACTTCGAGGCCATAACCACAGACGTATACGCCACGCTGGTGCGCGACGCCTCCACCATGGCGGTGGTATCCACCATGACCTGCTACCACGACGCGCTGGTGGCCCAGGTGCGCGACGACCTGATAAAACTAAACACCTGGACCATGGCCCAAGCCTACCGGGAAATCTTCACCGGGGGCTTGCGCATTTATTCCTTGCAGGACTTGGAAATGCAAGCCGTGGTGGACAGACATTTCATGAACGACGAAAACTTTCCCGAGCAGGACTTCCGTATCCATGTGGAGTTCAATGTCACCGTACGGGACCAAATCTCGGGTATGCTGACCCATTTCCACCGGGAGTACACCGCCCGCAATATGGAGCAGGTGGAGGAATTTAAGGAGCGGATTCGCCAGGAGGTGGCCGGGGACTACGAGGAAATCTCCCGGGAGCGGTATCTCCTTACCCTCCAGCCCCAAGCCGCCTTTGTCCTGATGGACCATCATACCGGCCACGTGCTGGCACTACGCGGCATCCGCGGCGAAAAGCAAACCAGCCGTTCCTTCTGCCGCGCCACCCGCGCCACCCGCTCGCCGGGCAGTCAGCTAAAGCCGCTGGCCACCTTTCTTCCGGCCTTCGAGTTGGGTCTGCTCGCGCCCTCCACGGTTATCGACGACATCCCCATTTTTATCCCTTGCAGTTATGACATCCATCCCCCCCACCGCATCACCAACTGGTACCGTAACCCCCCCTATGAGGGGCTGAACACCCCCCGCCGCGCCATCTACCATTCCGGCAACGTGGTCAGTGTCCGGGCGACTATGGACTATGTGGGCATCCATTCCATGTGGGAATACATGCACCGACTGGGCTTCTCCACCTTGGTGGAAAACCGGGGCGGCTTCACCGACCGCACCTACGGATTGCCCCTGGGCTCCCTCACCGATGGGTTGCTTTTGATTGAACTGGCCGCCGCTTACGGTGCCATCGCCAACGGCGGTTTGTTTAACCGCCCGGTGCTCTACTCCCGGGTGGTGGACCGCAACGGCAACGTGATACTGGAAAACCATCACGAGCCACAGCGCGTCATGCGCGATACCACGGCCTATTTGCTCATAGACACCATGAAGGACACCATTACCGAGGGCACGGGCCGTACCATCAACTGGATAGATAACCCGCAAATGCGTATAGACATTCCCATCGCCGGCAAAACAGGCACCAGCAATGACGTGCGCGACCTGGGCTTTACCGGCTCCACCCCCTATTTAACCGCCGCCATTTGGATGGGCAACGACGACAACCGCAGTATGAGCCAGAGCACCTTCCAGGGCATGGGGCAAGCCAACCTTTTCCATAGGCCCCTGTGGCGCAACATCATGCAGGAGATTCACGAAGGCTTCGCGCCCCGCCAGTTTGACCGGCCACCGGGGATTATCACCCAGGCCATTTGCCGGGATTCGGGCCTGTTGCCGGGTGAGCATTGCCGCCACGACCCCCGGGGCAACCGGGTACGCACCGAGGTTTTTGCCCCCGGTACCGTGCCCATCCACTACTGCACGGTGCATCAGGAGCACATGATATGCTACGAAAGCGGCCAGCTTGCCGGGTGGGCCTGTCACACTCAGGTACCCCGGGTGCGGCTGGTGCGCACGATACCCATACCCGAGGAATTTGCCGATGTGCGTATCCGGGATAGGGACTTTGAACATCATCCCTCGGTGCGCACGGGGGAGACCTGCACCCAATGCCACGGCTTCCACGACCCCTGGGACGAACCCTGGCACAGCCACCAGAACGACAACTGGTGGGACGACTGGTGGGGCTGGGGCACTCAGGAGCGCGATGACGAGCCCATAGGCTACGCGGGGCAACCCGAAGCGGATTATGGCGAAGACAATGACACATTTTCCCTTTCCGACTTGTGGCTGGGGGATTAACTCCGGTTGCGTTTCATCACCGGCCCGTCATGCCCGATGAAACGATACAAGCCCTAAATATCAAGCCCGACGGGGTTTATATCGACGGCACCTTGGGTGGCGGCGGCCATGCCGGATTAATCATGGACCGGCTGACGACGGGGGTTTTGCTGGGCATCGACCGGGACGAAAACGCCCTCGCATCGGCGCGGTTGCATGTGCCCGGCATCACGGCGGTCCATGGCAATTTTCATGACATGCCCGCCATCATGGAAGCCCACGGCATCGGCAAGGCCGACGGGGTTTTGCTGGACCTGGGCGTATCGTCGCACCAGCTGGACACGGCAGAGCGCGGGTTTTCCTACCGCTTCGACGGCCCCCTGGACATGCGCATGAATCCGGCGGAAAACGACCTGACCGCCGCCGAAATCGTAAACACCTACAGCCAGGACGCCCTGACCCAGATTTTTTACCAATACGGCGAGGAGAAATACGCGCCGCGCATTGCCCGCGCCATCTGCATCCTGCGTGATAAATGCCCCATCGAAACCACCCATGACCTGGTAAGCATCATAGAATTTGCCCTACCCATCAAGGCCAAGCGCAGGGACAAGCATCCCTCCATGCGTACCTTCATGGCCCTGCGCATCGCCGTCAACGATGAACTGGCACCCCTGGCCGAAGCCCTTATCCAAATCATCCACCGGCTACACACCGGCGGGCGCATAGCCGTCATCAGCTTCCACTCGCTGGAGGACCGCATTGTGAAGCATACCTTCAGGAAGCTGGCCCACCCCTGTACCTGCCCCCGGGACATTCCCTACTGTGTGTGCGGGAAAAAGCCGCAACTGCGCGTTATCACACGCAATCCCATTGTACCCGGCCCCGAGGAACTGACCCAAAACAGCCGCGCCAACAGCGCGAAACTACGTGTAGCGGAGAGGTTATGAACCCAAGACCCCCACAGCCCACAAAAAAACGCCCCCCTTCCATTTCCCCCACCCCCAAAAAGGGCGGAAACGTTGTCTATTTAAAGCGCGGCGACACGGTACATAAAGTGGACGCGCAGAAACAGCGTTTCGCCCTGAGCGCGCCCATGGTCTTTACGATTATCCTTATTTTCATAGGCGCGCTAAGCAGTGCGGTGGCTTCCGCGTATATCGCGGACATGCGGCGGGAAGTGACCTTGGCCCGCCACGCACGGGACACCCAGCTGGACGCCAACCGCACTTTGGCAAGCCAGATGCCCCAGCCCTTCACCCTGGACGAAATTGAGGCAATCGCGCTGGAGCGGCTGGGCATGGCCCGGCCCGACCCGTCGCAAATCATATATATCCATGTACCCCCCGTCAGCCATGTGGTGTTTAACCCTTATGCGTACATACTGCCCCCAAGCACGACTTTTTGGGAGGAAATGGGGGCATTTCTGCGAGGCATTATAGATAGTGTATTTGGGGGCTGACCCCCGCGTGGAGGTTTAAATGAACAAAAAACCCTTACCCAATTCCATCGCAATCCGCCGCCGCAACAAGCGTGTGGTGCTCATTGGGATTTTTTTTACCTTGATTATGGGGTATCTGCTGTATTTGATATGGCACATACAGGTTGTGCGCGGGGATGAGCTGAACCGCTCCTCCAGCGAATGGCGGGTGAACCGGATGGACCACCTTTCCACGGTGACGCCTTACCGGGGCTGGATTGTGGACCGGAACATGCAACCCCTGGCCACCAGCCATCCCGTGTTCAACATCGCGCTGGATTTGCCTTTGCTGGCCGAGCGGGAGAACGCCTCCTTGGACCGGGGCCGGGCAGAGCGCATTACCTGGATGGATAACACGCTGTACGCCCTCCACGAAGCACTGGACATTCCCATGGAGGATTTGCGTGCCTTGTTCGTGCAGGACGGGAACAACCGCTGGCAACCCATCGTCCGGGATTATTGGCGTATCGTGGCGCGGAATGTACCCGCCAGCATCGCCATCCCCCTCCGTGACGAGCACCGGGATATTTACCTGGAGGAAGTCTCCATGCGTGCCTACCCCGACCCCTTTTTCGCGCCGCAGGTATTGGGCTTTTTACGCGGGGACGCCCAGTGGGGGCTAGAGGGACACTTCCATAACCAGCTTTCCGGCGTGCCGGGGCGCATGTTCCGTGCCTTTGGCGCGGACAATGCCCTCATCCGGGAGGAAGTGCCCGTACAGCACGGCATGTATCTGGTAACGACTTTGGACTCGGACATACAGCGGCTGGCCCAGGCCACGGTGGACGCTACCTTTGCCACCATCTCCAGCGACGCGGTGGCCTTGCTGGTGATGCAACCCTTCACCGGGGAAATCCTGGCTATGGCACAGGCCCCCAATTTTTCCCTGGCCGCGCCGGACAATCCCGCCTTTTTCACCGACCGCTCCATTTATCTCAACTGGGAAGACAAAACCGACGGGGAACGGGTTACGGCGTGGATGTACATGTGGCGCAACTACCACACCACCCACTCCTTCGAGCCGGGCTCTACCTTCAAGCCCATCGTGGTGGCCGCCGCTTTGGAGGAGGGGGTCATCAGCCCCCACGACGTATTTTTCTGCACCGGCTCCATGCAGGTACACGATAGGGTCATCCATTGCTTCGACGGCATCGCCCACGGGTCGCTGACCGTATCGGAGGCCATGGCCATCTCCTGCAACGTGGCCCACATGCAAATCATGCAACGGCTGGGCGCGAACCAGTTCTACCGGTACCGGGGCTATTTCGGCTACCATGAGCGCACGGGCATTGACCTCCCCGGCGAGGATGGCGTGTCCTCCCCTTTGGTTATGTACGCTTTGCACCAGCTCGGGCCCGTACAATTGGCCACCAGCTCCATCGGCCAGGGCTTTAACAATACGACGATTCAAGCCGCGGCCTCCTATGCCGCGCTAATAAACGGCGGCAATTTGATGCGGCCCTTCATTGTTTCCCATGTCATCGACGCCAGCGGGGCCATCGTGCAGGAAAACCGCCAGCAGATTATCCGCCGCGCCATTTCCCAAGAGACTTCGGACTGGGTACGCACAGAGCTGGAGCAGGTGGTCATAGGCCCCAGGGGCACCGGGCGGCAGACCCGTATCCCCGGCCATACCATCGGCGGCAAAACGGGAACGGCAGAGCGCGGGGCCGACCGGGAATACCTCTCCCTGGCCTATTGGATTTTCACCCCGGTGGAGAACCCAGAATTTCTCATCTTCGGCATCATCGACAATGTAGAGCAGGGGCGCACAGCGGGGAATACCTTGGCTCCCATTCTTCGCGCCTTTTTGGAAGATTTAATTGTTTTACGCAATTTGCCCCCCTCGGAGGGGCCCTACCGGGAGGACTGGGTCAGCCCGGTTATCGGGCAGGAGCTTATGCCCGACTTCCGGGGCTACCGTGCCGTGGACATGGTGCGCAACCTGGTGAACCGGGGCGTCGCCTTCCAGGTACATGGGGGCGGTAGCGTGGTGTACTCCCATTTCCCCGGCCCCGGCCGCTCCATGCCCCAGGCTTACCCCCAAGGCATACCCGTGCAAATCCATACCGACCCCACCACCTATACCGAGGGCGGTATGACCTTCATGCCCAATGTGACGGGGCTCAACGCGGCACAGGCCCTGGAGCTGATACGCGACGCGGCCTTCGTCCCTGCCTGGTTCGGCGGGACGGGGGAGCTAAACGAGTACGAGGTGTACCGGCAATACCCCGCCGCCGGCACCGAGGTGGAGCAGGGCATGTCTGCCATGCTGCGCGTAAGGCGACGCCAATAACCCACGGAGGTTACCCCATGGAGCAGGAAAAGAACAGCATCTTGATTGTGGACGATTCTTCCTTGAACATCATCGCCCTCACCAATATCCTGCAAAAGGATTATAAATTCTATGTGGAAAAGGACGGGGCCGCCTGTGTGGCCACCGCGCAAAAGCATGTCCCGGATTTGATTCTGCTGGATATACTCATGCCCGGTTTGGACGGCTTTGAAGTAATCCAGGCCCTGAAAAAGAACAGCGTCACCAAGGATATTCCCGTTATCTTTGTTACGGGGCTGGACAGCAACCAAGACGAGGAGCGGGGCTTTATGCTGGGCGCGGTGGATTATATCAACAAGCCCTTCAGCCCCTCGGTGGTAAAACTGCGGGTGAAAAACCAAATCCAAATCGTCAACCAAATCCGCATGATTCATAATATAAGCATTACCGACGAGCTGACGGGCATCGGCAACCGCCGCTTCTTTTACGCCCAGCTGGAGCAGGAATGGAGCCACGCTTCCCGCCACCAAGCCTACCTAAGCTTCATGATGATAGATATTGACAAGTTTAAAGCCTACAACGACAACTATGGCCATATGCAGGGCGACAATGCCCTGCGGGCGGTGGCCCAAGCCATCAAGGACTGCCTTACCCGGGGTACGGATATTTGCGCCCGCTGGGGTGGGGAGGAATTTGCCGTGGTGTTACCCCATACTAATATTACAGGGGCACGAGAGGTGGCGGAGCGCGTCCGCACCCATGTGGAGGCCCTTTCCCTTCCCATGGACAACGGCACCCTGACCCGCGTAACCATCAGCGTGGGCATCAATGCGCTAATCCCGCCCCATGAGGGAGGGGGCTATAACCTGAACAATTTCGTCTCCGACGCGGACAGGGCCCTGTATCACGCCAAGGCCACCGGGCGCAACCGGGCTTGCGCCATATCTGACTTGCAGGAGGAACCAACGCCATAGATTGGGGATTTACACATGGACGACAACAGAAATTCCATTCTTATCATAGACGACGAGGAAAAAAACATTGTCGCGCTTTCACAAATACTGGAGGACGACTATATCCTATATGTGGAAAGCAACGGCGTGGCGGGCATCAAAACCGCCTGGGAGCACAAACCCGATTTGATTTTGCTGGATGTGGTACTGCCGGAGATGAACGGCTTTGAAATTATAACCGCGCTGAAATACAACGAGGCCACCCGGGACATTCCCGTCATTTTCATCACGGGGCTAAACGACACCCAGTACGAGGAAAAGGGCTTTAAGCTGGGCGCGGCGGATTATATCAACAAGCCCTTTAGCTGGGCTGTTGTCAAATTGCGTGTGAGAAACCATATGCAAATCGTCAACCAAATGCGTATCAACAGCCATTTGAGTATCACCGACGAGCTGACGGGCATCGGCAACCGCAGGTTCTTCTATTCCCGGCTGGAGCAGGAATGGTTACGGGCGTTGCGTCAGAAGACGCCCCTTGGCTTTATGATGCTTGACATCGACAATTTCAAGCCCTACAACGACCGGCACGGCCACATGCAGGGCGACAGGGCCCTAAAAGCGGTGGCCCAAGCCCTGAAGGACAGCCTGCCCCGCGCCATAGACAAATGCGCCCGCTGGGGCGGCGAGGAGTTCGCCGTCATTCTGCCCGAAACCAACCTCCCCGGCACACGTACCGTTGCCGAGCGCGTACGCGCCAACGCGGAAAAGCTCCAGCTCCCCCTGGACGAAGGCACCATAACAACGCTAAGCGTCAGCATAGGCATACACAGCGCGATTCCCCAAGGGGAAAACTATACCCTAAAACAATTCGTCCAAGATACAGACAAGGCCCTGTACCACGCCAAACACAACGGACGCAACCAGGCCGTAGCCGTGGAGGATTTGTGAATGCTTATCATATTACATTACCGCCGTTTTATTTCTTCGTTGCGATGTAGGAGCAAACTCAATTTTGAGCGTCATATCCATTGCCGAAGCAAGCCGTTTCAATGTGTTAAGTGACGGATTGCCGTTGCCATTTTCCAATCGGCTAATATCGCCTTGTGCTATTCCTGTACGCTCGGATAGCTGTTTTTGTGTAAGCCCTGTTGACTTGCGCGCATCAATAATCGCTTGAATAATTGCAAACTCCGGTTCTAAGGCATCCCATTCAGCCTTAACCTCCGGGTTCTGTAATTGCTTTTCAAGAAATTTATCCCATTGGCTCATTTTTTGTTCTCCTCTCTGCTCAAATATTCAGCACGATATTTTTTGGCGCGATCGATTTCGGGCGGCGGCGTTTTTTGCGTTTTCTTCACAAAGCCGTGAGTCAATATCGCTTTTCGCCCGACCATGAAGAAGTACAGCACCCTTGAAATATCCGTGCCAACCTTTGCCCGCACTTCAAAAATTCCATCATCCAAATGTTTGGAATACGGCTCACGAAGCTCCGACCCATTAAGCCGCAACATATGAACCGAGCGAAGGACTTTAGCCATCATTTTTGGAGGCAGTCCCTCAATAAACTCCTCAGCGGGCTTCGTGCCGTCTGCTAAAGCATAAAAATCGACATCAAATTTCATTTTGTCCAAACACATCCCCCCTGCCAGCGTAATCTATGCAATTATTGTATGTGTTATACCCTATACTGTCAAACAATTTCAAGCCCTACAACGACCAGCACGGCCACATACAGAGCGACAGAGCCCTGTACCACGCCAAGCACAACGGACGCAACCAGGCCGTAGCCGTGGAGGATTTGCAAACGCTTGTTGAACTTATCTTTTTGACGATAATATGCCGTCTTGATATAATAAGTATAATATCTACAGGGACAGAAGTATGCAAAAAGGATATTCAAATTGACGAATTAAAACTTCATCCCGAAATTGTACAACGCAGTCTAAGTAGAGCGAAGCCGCTAAGAGCGAGGTGATAACTTGATTATTCTTAGTTCTGCGAAAAAACACAATATTTCCGATGAGGATATGCTGGCGGTTGTATCTGACCCCCACATTGTTTTGCAATTAATGTCTGAACCTGAAAAATTGCTGTTTTTAGGTTTCGACTCAAAAGCAAGAGCACTTGAAGTTATAACAGATACCGGAGCAGATGGCCAAATATTCATAATTCATGCCGATAAGGTTACAAAGCAGTACCAAAAACTTTTTAGGAGGCAGTATAATGAAAACTGACTTTGAAGTGATTTGGCGTAAAGGTGATACCGAGATGCCGGAAAATGTAAAAAATGTTGTAAATGCCGCAAAAGATGAATTATTGCTTAAATCATTGAGTTTACCTTATGAAGCCGCAGATGTTATTCGCTATAACGCCAGCAAGAGTGCCAAGACTGTAGGCGAATATATTTCAGCAATTTTACTCGTAAACCTTAACGAAGCACATAAAGTTTAATATATTGTGTGGCATCGGACACACGGCAATAGCCGTAGATTTTCATGGCTTCCTCCAAGAACTTATTTTAAATAAAAAAAGCACGACAACATAGCAACCGGACATTTGTTCAAAAAATGGCTGAGAATTTGTCCGGTTGTTCGCTTGTTATTTTCTTTGATTTTGTCTATGATTAGTGAGAAGTAGTGGGGAGGGAATTTATTTGAAAAAATTTCTTTTTATGTGTGTGATATTTTTCCTGGCTTTGGCTGTGTCCCAGGTTGTGTATGGGGCGCAGGTGTATTTTGAACATACCACCCGGCGCACGCCGTCACGGGGCGTTGTGTATGAGCGTGTGATGCAGATGACCAGCATCGGGATGCGGGATGTACATATTCTGCGGGTGCCCTTGGGCGATGCGTACATACATGNGGCTCCCGTGGCCAGCCGGCAGGATGTGGGCCGGCGGGAAACCACTACGGCACTGCTTTCCTCGGCGGGGGCGGTGGCGGGTATCAACGCGGACTTTTTCAATATGGTGGCGGGCAACCATGCCGTGCATCTGGGGCCCATGGTCTATGACGGGCAGCTGATTGCCGCCAATCTGGAGGCGAACCGGTACAACAGTGCCTTGGCCGCCTTTTTCATTGACGTGCACAACAATCCTTTTTTCCGCTACCTGCACATTTCCATGTACCTGTATGTCAACGGCGAGCGGGAACGGCGCATTAATTACTACAATAATATAGGCAACACGCTGAACCAGCCCAAGGTGTTCTCCTATGCGGCCATGGGCGACACCGCCGCGCTGGACGCCCGCTTCCCTTATACCTTCAAGGTGGTTTCTGACGGGGTGCGGATTGTGCATGTTTCCGCGGTGGGGGAAACGGTGTACATCCCCCCCGGCGGCTTTGTGCTGGTGGTGCCGGATACGGTGCGTTATGAGAACCTGCGCTTTACCTACCGGGTGGGGGATTGGGCCCAGCTGCGTGCCACCAACAATTTCGATATTGATTTATCCATGATACAAAGCGGCATCGGCGGCGGCGGGATGCTCCTTGAAAGAGGAAATACCGTCAACGACGGCGGCTTGGTGCCCACCGGGCGGCATCCCCGCACCGCCGTGGGGGTATGCCGTGAGGGCCTCAATTTGATTCTTATGGTGGTGGACGGACGGGGGGCTTCCGTGGGGGCAACCCATACGGAGCTGGCGGAGCTGATGCGCCGTGCCGGAGCCTACTATGCCATGCATTTTGACGGCGGCGGCTCTTCTACTATGGTGGTGCAGGAGCAAGGCGGGCACTACCGTGTAATGAACGCCCCCTCTGACGGCGCGCAACGGCGCGTAGCCAACGCCCTGGGCGTGTTCGACACCGCTTTGCCGGGGGAAATGACGGGCATAACCTTGGAAATGGCACAGCTTCGGGCGGCGGTGGGCACCCCCATCGCTTCCACGGTGCTGGCCCGGGACGCGCTGGGTCTTCGCTTCCCACTGCCGCCGGACGCGAACGTGGCCTTCATGGTGCTGGACCGGGCGGCCGGGTTCTGGCAGGACGGCTATTACACCCCCCTGCGGGCCGGGGAGCATACCGTGAACGTGTGGCATGACCATCTGTGGGCTACCCAGGTTATCCAGGTGGTGGAAATCGCGGAGTTGCACGCGGAGCCGGTCTCTTTGCTGAGCGGGGAAGCCGCCCGACTGCATTTTTCCGGCACGGGAGTGGACGGAAGCACCCTCCCGGATGTGAATGTCAGGCATTTTGTCGTGGAGCCCGATACCCTGGGGCGCGTTGAGGACAATTATTTCCACGCCTCCACAGGCTTCGCGGGGGTGGGGCATATCCGGGCCTGGGTGGGCAACGTGGTGGCGTATATCCCGGTGAGCGTGGGCGATACCTCCGCTCCCGTGAATTTCCTTACCAGCGGGATTACCTTCTCCGGCTATCCGGCCTTTGTGACAGGGGCCGTGCACATCGCGCAGGTAGGCGCGCACCGCATTCCCCGGCTGGAATACCGTATCAGCAACGCGCCGGAAACCCAGGCCGCACATATGGAGTTTGACCCGCCTTTGGCCATCCCCGTCACACCGGGGCATACCCCCTCCGCCTTGCGCCTACAGGTACACGGCGACGGCTCGGGGCATTGGATGCGCGGCCGCGTCATTGACGCCAACGGCCTGGCCCACAATATTGATTTCACCCGCAACGCGGATTTCACAGGCTGGGATAGGGTGACGGCACAGCTGCCCGCCAACGCGCCGGGGCCCTTCACCCTGGACAGAATCTGGATGGTGACTTTAGGTGCCAGCGAGTATTCCCAACACGTGGTATATTTTTATAATTTGCAAGCCCTGTACGCGCCGCTTCCCCTGCCGGAGGTTCCCCAGGGTGCGCGCTTCCGCGACCCCACCCAGACCCACGGTGCCTTCACGGGCATACCCGGCGGCGCGGCCCACGAATTAACCCTCCCCGCCACAACGGAAGCCTACCGGTTTAACCAACTGGACAATGTGGCCATAATCCGGTTGATGAGCAACAACGCGGGCTTGACCGAGCGTAGCCAGTGGGAACAAATCCGGCGCGATATACACCGGAGCAACCCGGACCACGTAATCATCCTCATGAGCACAAGCCCCCTTCGCTTCCCCCAGATGGCCTACACCCTCTTCCATACGATGCTACGCACCTTCGCCGACGAGGGGCGCGGTGTGTTCGTGGCCTCCCCTGCATCGGGAATTGCGGAAACGGAGCTGACCGTCCGCGACGGGGTGCGCTATATCCGCGTCCCCCTACCCGAAACGGGCAACGCCCAAATCCGCTTCTGGACCGACGCAAACGGGCGGCAAATCTGGTGGTACGCATAGGCGGCTGGGGGCGAAGAAAGGAAGTGTCGATATGCCGGGTTTTTTCACCCATTACCTGGGCGGGCAAGCCGCCCTTGCGCAGTTGCCCGACGAGATTACGGCCATTGTGAAGGGTAGTCGCCAGCGGATTTTCACCTTGGGCACCCAGGGGCCGGATATTTTTTTTTACTACGCGCCCGGTTTTATGCGCAAGCGCACGAATGGAATCGGCAGTGAAATCCACCGGGGGAAATACAATGCTTTTTTCCTGCAAATGGCGCGGTTGCTCAAAGGGGAGAAAAACCAGGAACGGCGGGAAATACTTTTCGCCTATCTGGCGGGCTTCCTATTGCACTATACGGTAGACACCCACGCCCATCCCTTTGTGCTGGCCCGGGTATGGCGCGCGGACGCGACCCCCGTACAGGAATCCGCCGAGCACCGCCACTTGGAAACCTCCATTGATACCCTCATGCTGGCGCGCCTGACCGGGGAAAAGCCCGGCGATTACCGCCATTGGAGCCTCATCGACGCCCAGGGCAAGCATAAACGCATTGCGGCGGCGGCCTTTGGCACGGCGGCAAGCAAGGTGTACCAGCGCGATATCCGCCCCCAGGACGTGTACCACGCCATGGGATATATGATAGCCCTGACCCGGGCGTTGCAGTCGGAAAAGGGCCGGCGCAAGCATTTCGCCGCCTTTTTCGAGGATAGGATTGTCAAAGCGCGGATTTTATCCGCTATGGTTCACCAGCAACAAATCACCGACGCCCACGATTATTTGAACCTCTCCCGGGCGCACTGGGGCGAAAGCAATGCCAGCTTCCCAGAGCTTTTTGACAACGCCGTGGCGGAGGGCTGTACCCTGATTAAGGCCCTCTATGCCTATATGCACGGCGAAACCGACCGGGGGGCCCTGGCCAAGCTAATCGGCAACCGCTCCCTTTCCACCGGAGAGTCCCTATAAAATGGACAAACCGCGCATTGCAGTCATCGGCGGAGGCCCCGCCGGGATGATGGCGGCCATCGCCGCCGCTTCCCAGGGTACGGCCTCCGTTGTTTTGTTGGAAAAAAACGAGAAGCTGGGTAAAAAGCTTCACATTACCGGGAAGGGCCGGTGCAATATCACCAACGCCTCCGGCAAGAGCACCTTGATGGAGCACGTAGTCCGAAACCCCCGCTTTTTGCACAGTGCCTTTCACGCCTTGGATGCCTTCGCCTTGATGGCCTTCATCGAGGGGCTGGGGGTGCCCCTAGTAACCGAGCGGGGCAAGCGCGTCTTCCCGGCCAGCGGCCAGGCCAATGACATTAACCAAGCCTTGGCCGCCCGGTTGGGCACGCTGGGCGTACAGGCGGTATTGCGCTGTGGCGTGGAAGGCGTTGACCGGGACACGCATTTTCGCCTTCGTACCGGCAAGGGCACCATGGACGCCGACGCCTTGATTCTCGCCACCGGCGGTCTGTCCTACCCTTCCACCGGAGCCACGGGGGAGGGCTTTTCCTTTGCCCGTGCCTTGGGTCACACCATTGTGCCCACCTACCCCTCCTTGGTGCCCTTGCTGGCGGCGGAAAAATGGATACCCCAGGTGACGGGGCTGAGCCTGCGTAACGTGCGCCTCACCGCACGCTTGCCCCAGGGAAAGGTGTTATATGAAGAAACGGGGGAAATGCTCTTCACCCACGAAGGGGTCTCCGGCCCGCTGGTACTACGTGCCAGCGCGTATATGGCAGACAAAATGGAGGAAGGGCCCGCCCTCTCCATTGACCTGAAGCCGGGGCTGGACACCGCCCAGCTGGATGGGCGGATTTTGCGGGATTTCGCCCAGCAACAAAACAGGGATTTTATTAATTCGCTGGGTAAATTACTGCCCCAAGCCCTAATTCCCGTGGTTGCCCAGCTTTCCGGCATCCCCCCCAGTACTAAAATTAATGCCGTCACCAAGGCCCAGCGGGCCGCGTTGGCGCGGATAATAAAAGCCATCCCCATCACCCCCACCGCCACCGCGGGCTACAAGGAAGCCGTCATCACCCGGGGCGGCGTGGACACCCGTGAGGTGAGCCCCTCCACTTTTATGTCGAAAAAAATCCCCGGCCTTTTCTTCGCCGGGGAATGCCTGGATGTGGACGCGCTAACCGGGGGCTTTAATATGCAGATTGCCTTTTCCACCGGGCATTTGGCGGGCGTGTCCGCCGCACAATCATTACACAAGGAGCAACGCCCATGAACCCATCCGGCTTCGCAGTAGCCATCGACGGCCCCGTAGGCGTAGGCAAAAGCACCGTAGCCCAGCAGTTGGCTTCAAACCTGCACATGACCTACATCGACACGGGTGCCATGTACCGCGCCGTGGCCTTGTTCAACCTGCGGCAGGGGACGGACCGCCACGACGCCACCGCCATCGCCGCGTCCTTACCCCATATCGAAATCGCCCTGACCCCCGCCGGGGCCGTCCTCTTAAACGGCGAGGATGTCTCCCACGAAATCCGCAACCAGCTACTGGCAGAGTATACCTCCACCATCGCCGCCTACGCCCCCGTCCGAGAAAAGCTGACCCAACAGCAAAAGCACCTGGCCGCCAACGCCCACGTCGTCATGGACGGCCGGGACATCGCCTCCTATGTTCTACCCTGGGCACAGGTGAAAATATACTTAGACGCAGACGTGAAAATCCGCGCCCAACGCCGCTACGACGAGCTCCAAGCCAAGGGCCAGCCCGCCGACTTCGCCCGGGTATGGGAGGAAACCCTGATACGGGACGAACGGGACAAAAACCGGGCGCACGCGCCGCTGGTGCGCACCCAGGACGCCATTTACATTGACACATCGAATATGTCCCCCGGGGAAATGCTGGAAGCCATCACCTGCCATGTTAAAAATAAGCTTGTCCGAAAGGATGGATAGCCATGTTTTATTCATTTGCCAAAGGTGTGCTTTGGTTTTTGTTTCGCTTACTGTTTCGTATGCGCATCTCCGGGCTGGCGCACGTGCCCAAGGAGGGGCCTTTCATCTTGTGCGCCAACCACATCCATCTCTTCGACGGGCCGGCCATGCTGGCCTTCTCCCCCCGCCGCCTGGCTCTGATGGCGAAAAAGGAGCTTTTTCGTAAAAAAATACTGGCTGCGATATTCCGTGCCGCCCAGGTTTTCCCCGTGGACCGCGCCGCCACCGCCGACATGGAGGCGTACCGCCACACACTGAAGATGCTGGGCGAAGGCAAGGGACTACTCATCTTCGCCCAGGGCACGCGCATGAAAGCCTTTGAAAATTCCAAATCCGGGGTGGCCATGTTCGCCCTGAAATCCGGCGCGCCCATTGTGCCCGTAGGCATCAGCGGACGCTACCGCCTCTTCTCCCGGGTCTATATCAAATTCGGCCCGCCCATTTCCATGGAGCCCTTCGCCGGGCGCAAAATCAAGTCCGATTTGCTTGCCGAAGTCATGGACATTGTGGTGCCCCGCATCACTGATTTGACAAAATAACGGTTTAACGTTGCAAAATTTCGATACGGGTGGTAGAATGGGCAGTACAGGCTTGTTTATGGTCTGCGTTCAAACCTTTTACGTTTACAAGCTGAAAAATGACACGAATCCTTGCATTTTACTTAGGAGGCCATTGACTTATGGACGAAAACAGCACTCCCATAACCGAAGAAACCACATTTGAAAAAATGCTTGACGAAACCTTTACCACAATACATAACGGCGGTATTGTGAAGGGGACGGTTCTTCGGGTGACAAGCACAGAAGTCACCGTGGACTTGGGCTATAAGTCGGACGGCATCATTTTAAAGAGTGAGTTTACCGACGACAACAACGCCCACCTGCCCGACATCGTTAAGCCGGGGGACGAATTTGACGTCTTTATCATCCGCGTCAACGACGGCGACGGCAATGTCATGGTTTCCAAGAAAAAGCTGGACAACCAGATGGGCTACAAGCTGCTGGAGCAAGCCTACGCGGACAAAACCCCCCTGCCCGGCAAGGTAACGGAAGTCATCCGCGGCGGCCTGATGGCCAACATCCACGGATGCAAAGCCTTCGTCCCCTCCTCCCAAATTGCCGGACGCTTCGTGGAGGACTTGAACCAATTCAAAGGCAAGGAATTTCATTTCCATATCCTTGAGCTGGACCGCCGCAAACGCCGCATCGTAGCCGGCCGCAAGGAGCTGGCCCTCCAGGAAGCCCAGCAACACCGGGACGCGCTCTTTAGCACGCTGGAAGTGGGCGCGCATCTGACGGGTACGGTCAGCCGCTTGGTAGACTTCGGTGCCTTCATCGACTTGGGCGGCGTAGACGGCCTCATCCACGTTTCCGAGCTCTCCTGGAAGCGCGTGCGCAAAGCCTCAGACGTCCTTAAAGTGGGCGACACCGTAAATATCACCGTCATCGCCATCGACCCGGAGAAGAACAAAATCTCCCTCACCATGAAGGACCCGGAAGCCAACCCCTGGAAGGACATCGAGGAACGCTTCCCCGTGGATTCCATCGTGGAGGGCACCGTGGTGCGCCTTGCCCCCTTTGGTGCCTTCGTCAAGCTCGATGACGGCATCGACGGCCTTGTCCACGTTTCCCAAATCTCCCAAAGACGCATCACCAAGCCCGACGAGGAACTGGCCATCGGCCAGACCATCAGCGTCCTCGTCACCGCCATCGACACCGAAAACCGTAAAATAAGCCTGTCAAAGAAACAGGCCGACATAGAGCTGGGCTATGTCACCCCGGAATACGACGACGAGGACGATGAAGAGCCCCCGGAGGAGGAACCCCCCACAACCCCGGCGGAACCCTCAACAGAGGAAGAGGCGACCGCAGAAGAATAACCCTTTATGAGTAAGCCGGGCAGCCGCGCATCCCCCGGATGTGAGGAAAGTCCGAGCACCACAGGGCAAAAGTGCCGGGCAACACCCGGCGGAGGCGACTCCAGGGACAGTGCAACAGAAATAAACCGCTTGCTAGGGTGTGCCGACGCACGCTAAAGCAAGCAAGGGTGGAAAGGTGCGGTAAGAGCGCACCGCCGCCTTGGCGACAAGGCGGGCACATGTAAACCCCACTTGGTGCAAGACCAAATAAAGCCATGCAAACCCTTGCAAGGGCGGCCCGCCCCACGGCTTTGGTAGCGTCGCAAGAGGCACACCGGCAACGGGTGCCCCAGATAGATGGTTGCCCCGGAATCCACAAGATTCCAAGACAGAACTCGGCTTATAGGCTTACTCATAACTTTATATAACAGCTATTTTTTTGGAGATGTACTCAAGTGGCCGAAGAGGTGCCCCTGCTAAGGGCATAGGCCGGGAAACCGGCGCGGGAGTTCAAATCTCCCCATCTCCGTCATTAAGAACAAATAAGAACACCGTCAAATGGTTTTTTATTGGTGAGGTGTTCGCGGTTGTGTTCCCGTTAGAACCGTTTGGTGGTTAGTTCAGACTTAACCATCAAAGTACATAAAGGAGAAGGTGTAACTACCGTGTCTACAAGCATTGTACAAACCACACAAAATCCCTTGCTTGAAGCAGTTTATACAAGTATTAAACGAGAGGGAGATTTAGGAAGAACGAGGATTTTTGACGGACTGTATACAGCCATTGCCATTTCGGAATCAGGTTTTGTTGGAGTTTATTACCCGCATATACCTTACAAAAAAAAATTTTTCATTTTTCCAGAATGGCAAGAACAACCAGAGCATCTGGAACTGATTCACATAAGTCAAATAAATAGTTTTGATGTTGATATTGACGGGGATGAAACAATTAAACAAAGCACTGGACTTGCTGGTGCGCTTGTCGGAGGACTAATTGGTGGAACTACGGGAGCAATAATTGGTTCGACAGCAAGGTCAGGAACAACTAAGGTCGATACTAAAATACACAATATTAACTTAATTATTAACACGAAAGACTTTGGGAACCCAAGAATTGTGGTGCCATTATACAAGGGCAAATTTACTATTAGTTATTGGGATGGTATTCTCGGTTTTAGTCCTTCATATTGGGGGACACATAGTGAAATTAAATTAAACAAATACACAACTCACTACGGAGTAGCTGCCAGTGTGGTATCAAGAAAATTCTATAAAAAAATATTAATACCTTTGTTCGAAACCGTTTACAACAATGGCGAGCCTCCTATAGACAATGTGCGTGAGCTTTTAAGTCATCTTGAACTGATGCTAAGTGCGCACAAAGAATCGCAAATGTCTGCTGTTACTTCGTCATCTCATCATAGTTCCGCTGATGAACTTAATAAATTCAAAGGATTACTTGACAGCGGTGTCATAACCCAAGAAGAGTTTAATGCTAAGAAAAAGCAGTTACTGGGTATCGATTAATAAAACATGAGGTTTAAGTCCATTAAATATCTAAAACATACTTTTTATTTAGCGAACCTTACGAGAATTTTTCAGCAGTCCGTGAAGCGGGCTTAGCGTCCAACATAATTTTGCGTTCACCGAGAGGGTATGGGAGGTACTCCCATCAAGCGGCAACTATGATTCAGCGAGCCGAATCAATAGCTTGCCAAGTCGTTTTCGGCGAGCCGGAAACACTACTTGTCAAAACAAAAAATAGCGTTTTGCGATATTTGAAAAACTGTGAGCTATGTCCGTTGCTGAACTTAGCGAAAAAGCAGACGCACTTTGGCAACGGACACATCCATAATCTTCGACAGGGGGTGATTACAGATGAGCCAAAAGAATAACAAACCCCAACTCCATCCCGATACCGCGTCCGCAATTGTAAAATTGATATGTGCTGTGTCGTCCCGGGTTATCTCCGCGAATATTTCTTTGGCTAGATGAGGCATTAAAGTCATGAATTTATCCATTCTTGCTTCCTCGTCCAGCGTCATGTAATGCACTATGCACTCAAACTCATATCCATTAAGCAACAGGAATCCTATCTCTTCAAGCGATGCTCCGGTATACCGTACTAAGTGAAGCGCGTCAAATCGGGAATCTTGCTGTATATCAAGCAATTGCGCCACAGCGACATGGGCCTGATTAACCAAACATGAAACCGCAAAACTTAAAATGTTTCGTTCAAAATCCCCAAAATCCCCGGATAAACGCGTAATCATGAAATTGCGTATATAACGCTCTAGGGTGCCGCATTCAAGGGATGTGATAAAAACGTCATCATCAACTATTGCAATGTCATAACCTTCTCTAAAATTGCTTATGGAAAATGTCGCCACATCACAAATGCCGGGGAGGCTATGGTCCAGTATGGTTAAGGCGACCCGGGAGCCCAACATCTCATTTACTTGACGGTTAAACTCAATAAAAGGCATGTACAGCATGACAAGCTCATTATCCGTCATCGCCTCTAATTGATACCGCTCATGAATTGCCACTTGGCTACGGTTAAATGATATCGGTGCTTCGGCGGCATAGACTGTCGCGCTTATGCCCAAGAGCAAGCCAATCACTAATGTCAATCCCAGTAGCTTTTTCATCATTGTAATCATCCTTTCGGATTTCATGGATTTTTACTGCGCACCTATCCGCTGTGCGATGCCGGCCAGTTCCTCCTTTGTCAGTGTGAGGGGTCTGCCGTGTTTAATCACCACGCCGTCGTCGGTATAGCGCGGAATGAGGTGCATATGGTAGTGGAAAACCACCTGCCCGGCGGTTTTGCCGTTGTTTTGCAAAATGTTTAGCCCGTCGGGGTGGAGGGCGGTCTTTATTTTTCGCGCCAATTCTTGCGCCAGGGGCAAAATGGCGGCGGCGGTCTCCGGGGGCAGGTCATATATGCTTTCCGCGTGGGCCTTGGGGATGATGAGGACATGCCCCTGTGTGGCGGGGAAGGCATCCATGATGGCCATAAGCTGTGCGTCTTCGTATACAATGTGGGCGGGAAGCTGCCCTTGGGCTATTTTGCAAAAGACGCAGTCATTTTGCCCGGCCATCATGCGGGGAGGTGCCCATCGGCCCAGCTTTGGATGAAGGCGATGACCTGGTCGAAGGTGGGGCTGTGGGCGTTGCGCACATAGAAGCCCGAGGTGCTTACGCCCAGGAGTAAAGCTTGCAGGGGCGCAAGACCCAAGGAAAGCCCCAGACAGAAGCCCGCGTTGAAATTGTCCCCGGCACCTGTGGTGAGCACGGGCTTGGCGCAATAGGGGCCGGACACATCGTAGTATTCGCCGCCCACGACGCAACAGGCCGTATGCACGGGATGCACCACAAGGCAGAAAATCCCCAGCGCGGCGTATACGGCCCGGGTGGTTTTTTCCAAAGTGGCGGGGCATTTGCCGCCGTCGTAGGCGATGCCGAACACGTCGGCGATTTCATAGAGCTCCTTTTCGTTCAGACCCAGCACGGCGCGGAATTTTTCCTCGAACCGGCCGATGAGCCCCATGGCGGCGTGGATGTCTTCCTTGGTGCGTTTTTCCGGGTCGGCCAAGTCGAAGAAGGCCAGCGGGCGTTGGGCACGGTCTTTCATCAGCGGGAATACCTCGTGTATCATGCCCTCCCAAATACGCGACATATGGGGGAGCATCGTCCAGTTCTCCATCCCGAAGAGATGGCATTCGTCGGACATTTTGGCAATCCCTGCCGCGCCGCCCATGGCGGTTTTCATGGCGTCCCAGGTGACGTCCTTCAATGTAAAATGCTTGCCCAGCATGATTTTGCCGTCTTCAAATTCCGCCGCGTCGGTGTGGCCGGGGTTGGCTATGGAATACACGGCCTTGGCTTTCTCGGCCAGGGGCTTGAACACGGGATGGATATCCGGCACGCCCAGATTACCTACGTAAGTCAGCGCGACGCCGTATTCCAGCAAGGCGTTGGAGAGAATGGGGCCGTTACCGCCCAGCTTGGTCTGCACCGTCACCATTTCCATGTTGGTGGAAAGCCCCGCCGCACGGCTGATGCGCGCACCCCACTCCGCGATGGTTGGGATGCGGGTGAAATGGGCATAATCCTGCCGCTTGTCCACCAGATGGACAATTTCGTCCACGAAGCCGTCCAAGCCGATAATCATGTTCAGTTTGAAGCCCTTTTTGCCTTGCAATGCTTCTGCCAAACCCTTTAACTGGGGTGCCTGACTCATAGTGATTCCTCCCATATATTTTCATGGTTTTGCCAAGAAAAATAACATAATGCCGGGATTGGCACAAGGGCATCCCTTGCGCTATAATAAAGGCGCGACTTATGAACGAACCAGCGGAAAGCAGGTGGCGGCGTGAAGAGGGTAAATGGGGTGTTGCTGTTTATCTTTTGCTTTTTTGGCGTGTTCGCCCTCGCGCCTGTGGCTGTGCAGGCTTCCCTTAGCACCCGCACATTGCAGCCGGGCCGGGTGTATACCTTCACGGGGCTAGACAGCCGCGTGATATCCCACATCAGTGTTGCGGGCGTGGGGCGGTACCAATATGTAGCCATGGACGGAAACGGAAACGTGACCAGCTATGGCTTTTCCTTTGGGCGGGCCTCGGTCAGTGGCCAGGGGCGTGTGATGCTCAGCCCCCTGGTGCCGATTCGGGTAACTTTTGACCCGTCGCGCCTGACCTTGCGGGAAGACCCGGGGGAAGCCCTGCGCCAGATTTCCCTTGCCCACGGGCAGACCCTTTTGATACAAAATACCGGGCGAGCCGGGCGGCCTATCCGCGTAAATCAGGCGGCGGCCTATGATTTGGTGCTTACCCAGGCTACCGGGGGCACCACCGCGGTGCATCAGGGGATACGCTTCCCGCAGTTTTTATTGCCCGCCGGGGGCGAAGGGGTGATTACCGCCGATGGAAACGGCCTTGTGGTGTATTTCCCCGCCCAATGGTATAGGGAAACGCTACAATCGCGGCGGCTGAACCATCCCGCGCTTTTTTCCCAAACCCTGCGGGAAGGGGCCGCCTATGTCCTCACCTTCACCGGGGAGCGCGGTGCCGCCGTTACGGCACAGCCTCTCTTTGCCGGGGCCGTTTTTTCCTATGACTTTATCCTGCGCAATCATGAGGGCCTTGCCATAAGCCATGGCGAATCCACAGGCAATCAGATTACCTTGCACCCCCACCGCCCCATGACCCTGACCCCCCATATGGACGCGACCCTCTCCTTCCCCTATGCCCTGCGGCAGACATTGCACATCGGCCACGGCACAGACGCGCCCGCCTACTACACCCTTGCGCCGGGCCAGTCCTTGCGGGTGGCCAATGCCGGCACCTTGCGGACATATCCGCTCTATCTCTCCGGCGAACCGGGGGGCTATCCCATCGCATTCAATTATCTGCTGGAAACGGAAACGGGCATTTCCTTCGGTGCCCAGGCCAGCCGGAACGCAATGACCCTCCCCCCCGGGAGTGCGCTGACTATTACGGCGGGGCATCCGCCCCCCTGGGCCCCGCAACACCTGGTGGTACGCTTCCCCGACAGCGCGGCCATTTCCTTCGCCGCCATAGCTGCCCCCCTCACCCATAAGCCCCTGGAACCGGGGGAATCCTTCCTTTTCACCAACGAAAGCGACGGGGAGAAGTCCCTGGCTGTGGCATCCCTGGCCGCAGAAGCGCGCACCGCGCTGGATTTCACCCTGGCTGACCCCTACGCCAGAGTCGTTGCCTTTGGGCAAAAATACCCCGGCGAAGCACTTCTCTTAGCGGCGGGCTACCGGGTACATTTCACCAACCCGGAATCCGGCGAGGCCATGGGCGTCTTCTTCCCGCTGGGCTGGGACGAAACAGCCCTTGCCATCGCCGAAGCCGCCACCCCGGCTTTGCTGCGCCGCACCCTGGAGGCGGGGGAAATCCTGCGCCTGGACAACGCAAACACCCGCTACCACAAATCGGTTCTGATAGAGAACCCCTTTGAATATGTAATCACCGACCCCCGCAATGCCGTCCTCTCCTATGGCACCGGGGCCACCGGCTTCATCACCCTGCGCTACAACAGCCGCTTCACGCTGGTACCCGCAAACAACACCCCCCTAACCATAACCTACCCCGCCGAATGGCATAACCGCACCCTCCGCGCTTCCTCCCCAACAGAGCCGCCCCTCCACCGCATCGTCCTGCGCCCCGGCCAACAGCTTACCCTGCGCAACCCCACCGGCATAGCCCTTTCCCTCTCCAACAATTCCGCACCCCTGGGCGCGGGCTTCACCCTGCGCGAAGGCCCCGCCCATACCCAGCACGGCCCCATTTACCTGCCACCCGCCACCACCCGCACCCTCACAGCCGCCCGCGGCGCGGACTTGCACATCTGGATGCCCACCCTGCGGGCCCGGCAGTTAAGATTACTATAAAATAATGGAAGTGTACCCAAGTGGCTGAAGGGACCGCACTCGAAATGCGGCAGGCCGGGCAACCGGCGCGGGGGTTCGACTCCCCCCACTTCCGAGATAGGCTTCCTCGATTGAAATGTTGAGGGTGAAAAAGTCCAGTGAATCTGGGCTTTTTTCTTTACATAAAAGTTTATTTGTGAAAATTGAAATCGGTGATGTGCGACATGGTTAGTATCCATAAAAAAACAAAAAAATTGTGGTTACTGATTCACTCAATACCCTCTTTTGGGATAGACCAGCAACCACAATTTAAGCGGATTAGCATTACAATTTGGCGTGAAGCACAAGTTGCGTTGAACATTATTTCACAGAGCGGATTATATGTGGTGTCATTCAAAGGATATTATCTTCCATCCCTTGTTTTGCTCTTCTGATTCATATTAAGTAGCCTGTCAAATGTTATCTTGCTCGGTCTAGGAATACTTTGAGGAAGATTCTCGAATTGCAACAGTTTTAATAAAGCCTCCATTCCGTATTCAATATGTTGCTTTATTTCATCATTGCTAGGGTTATACGCATTAAGCTTCGCCATAATTTCTGGGTCAAGAGTTTCAGATTTTTTTCTTTCATTTTTTTGCCAAATTTTAGCAAATGCAAAGCCCATACGGATTAAATCTTCATTGTTGTCATTTATCTCTGCAACCTCAAACAAGCTTTTAGCTGATTGATGTATTCCTCTTATTACAGTTATCTCAACCCTTGACCCATCCACATCATTAGCGATATCCGATATACTCATTATGTTTAAGTATGCGTTTAATTCATTATCCCCTCTTAGTTTTGTCGCAATAGCAAAAGGAGCAAGAAGTGGTTGCTCATATATTTCTTTTGGCCACTCAGAAAGTTTGGTGTACACAAAGTCGTATCTTGGATTAGGCGGAGTTAAACTAACCATCAGAAAATGGCTCATGGATTTGATACTATCCTTATCTTCATTACATACAGATTCTGCAATGCGCACAGCTAAATTTTTGTCATTTGTAAGAAATCTGTTTGCCAAAGACCTCCAGTGTTTAAGGTTACTATTGTACCTCTTTAAGCCAGCCCTCACACCCATAGTCGCTAACTTTGGAAAGAAATCATCCGCTAAAATGCCGAGCTCTTCTTCTGCTAATTTAACGGCACATTCAGCAAGCGCAAAATGACGCACGTAAATCACTCTGTTGGATGTTCTTGTTACAGCTTCTTTACCTAAACGTCGTAGCGTTTTTCTGATATCCTCTTCACTACATTCATAAAACTCTGCCAACACATCAGCGGTTAGAATGGATATGTCTTTCTCATGCATAGCAGCAATCACCAAAAACACGTCACGCAGTGTTCCATCTGTAAAGCCCAATTGAATGTTATTCAAACGCTCCATTATAATTGATACACGCTCTTTGTAATACTTTTCTTCATAGCGCGTTTTAATAATTGCACCTAACAAAGCTCCATCTTTTCCATTGCCTTTTTTTTCTGAGAGTCCTTTAGAAGCTTCAAATAATTTATCCGCTGCCACGTCCAAGTTGGGACACTTCGCAAGCCTGCCAAGCCCACCTTCATACTTGCTCCAAACTTCAACAATTTCCCTTGCTTCACTTTCGTCTATTCCATTAAGTTCAAACGGTGGAGAATAATCGGCAACACCACGCCAATTTAATTTATCAGACTTCGAATTTATCCAATCGAACCACACTGAAACCAGTAGCATATGCACTGGCCGTTCCGCTTGTTCAAGAAATGCGTACAACTCACCAGATATCAGGCTCGCATTGTCTACCACAATAATTAGAGGACTTGTAATCGATTCTAGCTTAGCAAAATTAAGAGAGGCGTTTTTTCTAGGCTCACGACAATGCAATGCAACCCATCCATGTTTTTTAATCAGTTTGCTTATAACTTGTAACGAAAACGTTGACTTTCCCTCGCTTCCTGCACCACATAAAAGCATACATTTGCTCTTTTCATTAGCTTCGGCAGTCAAAAATTCCTGTATGCAGTCACCTGCTTTTTTGCGTATGGGCATAGTCGGTGAAAATACAAAAGAGTATTCTGGCGGCGCACCATCAAAATACAGACCCATTTCATATGCGTTTGGTTCTTTTGATTCATACTCTTCAATGATTTCCCTATTAAAAAATTTCCACCCTTTAGGGCATTTAGGGCATACAACACCAGGCTTCGTCTTTGGCTTCATTGATTTAACCGATTTCGTCAATAAAGGAAAATTCCAATGAGCTTCATCACGATAGCGTTCAGGGAAATGTCTCGAATCTTCAAGTATCCAAGCACTTTGACTGCTCTCCCATCTCCTTGCGCCAATTGTTACATGGGTTTCATCCAATATCCCATACTGCATCGAACACTGCAATTCATTTGAATTTGGTAAAAAAGCTGCCCCTGTATTAAATGATAAATACTTATATCCTGACACTGCATCCTGATACCTTGCCGCACTTTTGTGTAGGTGCCCACACAGATAAATAATACCATGCTTTGCTAGCAATGAAGTAATAGCTTCATTATCTGCCTGCTTGAAGAACGACATAGGATGATGACCAAGTAAAATTTTATAATCATATTTCTTTAGCTCAGCAACCAAATCCTTTACAATATTTTGACCTGGGGTTATTTTACCATCATCTTCTTTGCTGTTATGGGCAAGCCATGCAGTGTTTATACCAGCAATACCAACTGTGTTTCCATTGCTTTCAATTTTATCAATAAAAAATCCCTTTTCACCAAATATATCATCTACAGGATGACACGGCAAAGCGTTCAGAGATGTTTTAAATCCTTCAAACCGTTTGGCAACAAGCTCTCTTAGTTTAAGTCCCTTTGGTGTAGGATTAAGTAAGTCCTTGTAGTCACCATCGAGTGCGTATAGTCCTTTGTTAATTAGAGGGTGGATATCACGATTAACATCATGATTGCCTGGTACGATATATATATTTGGATTTTTACCCTCATCATACAATTTACTTAGGTTGACCACAAGAGATTTAAACACTTCGTACTGATTGATAATTCCTTTATATGCGATATCGCCTGTAATAAAAATTGCATCGAACGTAATTGATTTTGTTTCCAGCAATTCATGAGCTAGTTCTATTATTTTATCGCAGGAATCTCGCTCTCCATAATCTGCTTTGCCAAAGTGAAAATCTGATATATGTAACCATGTTAAAATACTCATTCTAGCACCTCTCTTTCGTTGTCGTACTCTGTCACATATTGTATATCTTTATTCATAAATTTTCAATAAAAATCCTTGGCTCTACAATGGTTGCAACTGTCGAGATATTGAGTTAAACAGCACCTTCACAAAATCAATTAAGTCGTGGAAACATCCGTACTCCCCCCACTTCCGTCAATTCAACGCCAATAAACCTGCGGTTGCACCGCGCCGGTATCTTCCGGCCCCGGTTTGCTGGCTTTTCTCCTCTCTACCCCATCAACCGCGCCAGTCCCTCGCGCATGACCCGGCCCCGCCCTCGTGCGAAGCGAATCATGTTTTCATGGTTTTGTGTGATGGTGTAGCGGTTTACCCAGTGCTCGTACTTTCCGGCGGCCAGGGCATGGTCGATTTCCCCTTCGGACTGGGCGAAAAGATGGGCGATGGTTTCCTGCACGGCTGTTGCGGTGACGGTGTCTATCACTTCCTCCATAATTTGTGCGAAGCGGGCGAGCATGTCCGGCCGGGTGAGGACATTGCGCAACAGCGCGCCATAATTGTTGCGGTCCTCCAGCACCCGGCGGAAGGTGGGCAGGTTGTGGTCCGGCCCGTACAGCCCCAGCGTCCAGTCCAGGTCAACCACTACATACCGCCACCGCCCATCCAGCTGGGGCGGCAGGCCCTCTGTTTGCGGCCCGGTGTACCGCCAGCGGCGCAAGTTGTTGTGGGGCCAGTCCTCGGCCCCCATGAAAATCTTAAAGGCGTAGTAGCGTAGCATGTCCTCGATGTCTAAAATGGCCTCCAGCCGGGCGAATACCGCGTCATCGCGCAGGTTTTTTCCGGCGAAGGCATTTTTATATTCGATGGCCTCGCGTTGGACGGGGCAGTCCGTATCTATCCAAAGCTCGCCCTGATGCACCACATCGAAGCTCCGGGTGGGCGCGTCGAACATCTCCTGCAAATAATGGGCGTCAATGCGCACCTGTAGCCAGGCAAAGCCCCAGTATTCCCCGTTGAGGAACACCGCCGCCGGGCGTACCGGCGTCACCACGGGAAGGCCCACCTCCCGGGCAAGGAGGGAGCCCACCTCGTTGCGTAGCATCCCGAAGCGGCGGTCGTTGCCCCCGTTGCGCAAAATAATGGAATCATACCGCCGGATGGGGTTGCCCGAGCCGTCCTGCCGCATGTCACCGGGGAAGAAGGGGAAATGGAACTGCCCCCTGCCCGGCTCGTACTCCCGCCGGGGAACCAGCCGCAGGGACAATTGCGCATACGCACGGGACCAGGCACCGTGGGCGCGGATACCGGCGCGTTGCACCAGCAACCGCTCGCCGTCGGGGGAGAATACCTCTACATGCACGGGCCGCTCCCCTTCCCGCCCCCGCCAGTTGAAATTGGCCGGGTCTGTGGGGACGATGTTGCGCCGGGGATGCATGGCAATCCATTGCTCCCGCAAAAAACCCGGCACAAGGATGCCGGAATAATGGTCGAACAAATCATAGGGGTCGGCGGCCAGAGAAAAGACCAGCATATCCGCCCCGAACCGCTCGTCGATGTCCGCCCCGATAAAGTACGTATGGGTAAACACCCCGGAGGTGTATTCCCCGTACACCGCCACGGCGCGGACTACCACCACCCTCAGCCCCGCCTCCGGCGCGGGGAAAAGCAATGTCCCCATATACCGCCGGGACGCGCTTGTGGGATGGGAGGGATGGGACCCGTCCAGTGTATAATAAATTGTCGCGCCGGGGTGAGAGGCGGTAATCGCCGCCATAACCCCCCGGCTAAAAAAATGCCCCCCTTCGGAAAATGTCAAAGTGATGCTTTCGTCCATGGTGTACGCCAGGGCATAGGCGGGGCTGGGGCGTACATCCTCATCCTCCGGGGCAACGGCAACGGCGGGCGCGGGTTCCGGCGGCACAGACGCGGCACCGCCGCCATGCAACAGCCCCGCCCCAAGCAGAATAAGGATTACGATAAGCAATACCACATATTTTTTCACAAAATCACTCCTGAGAGGGGTCACAAGACCTATGGAAACACTGCGCGAAATGCTGGGGAACCAAACCGTTTTTCTGATGGAGCATGTACCGCCCGCCTTTATTATCCTTTCCCTGGGGGTGGCGGCCTTTTGCGGGCTGGTGGTTTACCTGGTGTACCGTTTTTTCAACCGGAATGTGCTCTACAGCGAGAGCTTTAATCTACTGATTATCATGGTAAGCGTGGTGACGGCCTTTATTATTATTACCATCGGAACCAATTTGGTGCTGTCTTTGGGCCTGGTGGGCGCGCTGAGCATTGTGCGCTTCCGTGCGGCGGTGAAGGACCCGTTGGATGTGGGCTTCCTTTTCTGGGGGGTGGCCGCGGGGCTTACCGCCGGGGCGGGGATGCATACCGTCGCGCTCATGGGTACGGCCTTCATCGCCGCTGTGTATATTATATTCTTTTTCGTGCGGTTGGATAAACGGGCGTTTCTGCTCATTATACGCTACCGCGCCGCCGCAGAGGAGGCTCTTGGCGCAAACCTTTCCAAGATAAGCTATAAACTGAAAAACAAGACCCACAGCACCGACTACACCGAGCTCACCGCCGAAGTGAAGGTGAAGGGCAATGAGACCGCCTTCTTGGAGCCGCTACGCGCCATCGACGGCGTGGACAACGTGGTGCTGGTGGAGTACACCGGGGAGTTTACGTAGTCAGTTGCAGGTTGTCCGGGGTCAAATCCCGGGTGAAGGGGTTGAGCGTCCGGTTTATCAGTGCCAGGGCTTCCTCCGGGTTGGGGATTTCGTACCAGTGGGTGAGCCGCAGGCTGGTGGTGGGGTAGCTGTAGGTATGTAGGGTTACGTTCCCCGTCAAAAATTGCTCGGCGAACCAGAGCATTTCGTTCAGGGTCAAATCGGTGCGCACGTGGTCGCGGTAGGTATTGATGAGCTCCGGTACGCGCAAAATGGTGCGGGGTGCGCGCAATTCCTCCAGCATAGCGGCGATGAGCTGTTGCTGGTTTTGCATCCGCCGCCGGTCGGAAATGGTGCGGGCGGGGTCGTTCCCGTAGCGGTACCGGACGAAATGCAAAGCTTGGTGGCCGTCCAGGCGTTGCCGCCCCGCCGGAATATTTATCCGCAAATTTTGCGCCGGGTCCGTATAATACATATGAAAGGGAACGTCGATGTAAACGCCTCCCACCGCGTCAACAATGCGGCGGAAGGCGTTTTCTTCTACGCAAATATAAAAATCGGGTATAAACCCGATAAGGGTCTGCACCTCGCGCCGCAGTTGCTCCACGCCCCCGGTGTGGCCGCCGCCGCCCTGCCGCCCCACCGCGTAAGCGGAATTGACGCGCCGGATGTTGCGTTGCACGTCCACCTTCGTGTCCCGGGGGATGCTCACTATGTAGGCTTGCTGGTTGGCCGCGTCGAAGGCCGCCACCATCAGCGTGTCGGTATTGCGCCCCGCGTCGTAGCCAAAGAGCAGTACCGTGAAGAAATCCGCTCTGCGCGTCCAGCCATTTTCCGGCGCGCTTATGCTTATGTAGGCGTCCTCCGGGTGAGGCTCCACCGTATCGTAGGCCGGACGGTTGCCCGGCGGGCGAAAATGTATGTCCGACACGAAGGGCTGCGCGGCATGGGCCGGCACCGTAGGCTGGCGAATGGCACTGCGAAGCACCAGCAACGCGCACCCCACCAAAACCAGCCCGCCCACCAAGGTAAACAGGAACGCCTTGAAGAATTTTTTACGAAGCCGGTTGCCTAGAAACACGGGACACCCCTTACCAGTGCACGTATTCCCGCAAGATTAACATTTTTCTGCTTTTATTTCAACTCGCGCCCTTTTCGAACCGCTCCAATACCTTGCAGAAGGCCACGGCAAAAATCGTGGTGATAATCGTAATAACCAGCCCCGGCCCGATGATTTCCGAGGGGTTGGCGGAGCCGTATTGCATCCGGTACGCCACAACGCTAATCGTTACCAATTGCAAACTGGACATATTGATGACCATGAACATACGCATACTGGGGGTGGCGGTGTCGGGGGTGGGATTGTCCTTTTGCATGATTTCCATGGCCTTGAGCCCGCTGGGGGTGGCCGCCCAGCCCAGCCCCAAAATATTGGCGATAAAATTGGTGGCAATGGGCTTATGGGCGGGATGGTTGCGCCCAAGCTGGGGGAAAAGATAGCGCAACAGGGGCTTGGCGCGCTGTGACAAGGTAGAAATCAAGCCCGCTTTTTCCGCCACGGTCATGAGCCCCGTCCACATGCTCAGCACCCCCAGCATGGTGATGCACAGGGTTATCGCCTCCCGTGCCGAGTCGATGGCGGCGTTGGTCAAGGCCCCCATATTTCCCGTAAACACCGCCACCACGATGGCAAGTAAAATCATGCCGCCCCACAAATAATTAAGCATACGCCGCCCCCCCGGTAAAAGGTAGTTGGTGTATGCTTATTCATGGCAGATAAAGAAAATGATAAAAACTAATACAGTAGCGCGGCCTTAATCACTTCCATGTAAATTTCCACTGCGGCTTGAAATTTGAGCTGGCCGTCGGCAAATTCCTTTGTATCGCCCCGGCAGACGGCGTTTTCCATTACATCCAGCTCGCGGATGGCGATGGTCAGGCCCAGTTGCATCAGCCTTGTGCGTATTTTCAGACAATCCTTGAGGAACAGAGCCCGGTCATCGGGGCTGTTGGTGACGAAGGCCGGGGTATAATGCGCAAGAGGGCGGCCAAATTCCGCCACAAATTGGGTGAGGGCATTAAAATAATCCTTGTTATCGAAGAAGAACAACCGAACAAGGTTGTTATCAATGCCGTTGCCATCGGTCAGTTGTGCCAAGTCATATATATTGCCACGCATGGGTATCATCCTATCTTGTCCTTTGCTCCGGCGCGCCGGAACAAAAGTAACACATATATTATATCACCATGAATGTGAAAATGCTACCGCTCATATAGTGGATAGGGGGCACTTCGGCAGTGAGGTAGAGGACATGGTGACAATGGTTTCCACGGCGTTGGCTTTTTTCGGGCTGGAAAGCCGCCGAATGATAAAGGACAAGGGCGCGTTTATCTGCCATGGTGAAAAAGGCGCGGTTAGATTGACAAAAACCGAGGACCCTCCCCATGTGATACAGCTTGCCCACGCGGTGAAGGAGCACCTGGCCCAAAGGGGCTTTACGCAAACCGACCGCTATATCGTTGCGGAAACCGGCCTGCCCTATGTACAGCTAGGCATTGACCGCTATACCGCCACCCGGATATCCGGCGGGCGCGAAATGGATTTTGCCTCCCCTTCGGATGTCATGGAGGCGATTTCCCACATGGGCCGTTTCCATGCCGCCGCCCGGGGCTTCACAGGGGAAATCCCTTCCGCCGATTCCCATGCGCTCATTATCCGGCAGGGGTCGGATGTCATCCAGCAAGCCCTCAAGCAAATCCGCCGGCAGAAACTGCGTTCCGATTTTGATATTTTACTTATAAAAAACGCCCCCTGTTATGAGGCGCGCATGGCGCAAGCGGCCCAGACATTGTCCGCGTCCCCCTGTGCCGCGCTATATGCCCAGGCCATGGCGCGCAATCACATTTGCCACAACGCCCTCAAGGAAGAATATATTTTCATCGGGGAGGGCTATTTTTCCCACTTTACCGCCGTCACCCAGGACATACAGCTTACGGACCTGGCCGCCTTCATCCGGCGTTATGCCCTGGGCGGCGACGCTTCCCTCCCCCTTGCCCACCTGCTGGAAGCCTATAATAAAAACAACCCCCTACCCAACGGGTCGGAGGCTGTTTTGCGGGGGTTGCTCAATTATCCCGCGCCTTTTATTAAAATCGTAAAGCAATACTACAGCAAGAAACGCAGCTGGACCCCTGCCGGCTTGAACAACCGCATGGAAGCGGTGCTGGCCGGGCAAGCGCGCTACGACGCTTACCTAGAACAATGAAATCGAGGCGATGATGCTCACCACCGTAATGGAAACGGTGGCAACCAGCTTGAACATGGTGTTCATGGAGGGGCCGGAGGTATCCTTGAAGGGGTCGCCCACGGTATCGCCAATGACGGCGGCCTTGTGGCACTCGGAGCCCTTGCCGCCCAGCTCGCCGCTTTCGATGTATTTCTTGGCGTTATCCCAGGCACCGCCGGCGTTGTTCATGAACATGGCCACAACGAAGCCCACCACCGTGGCACCGCCAATGAAGCCCACCACGCCTTCCACGCCGAAGATAAGGCCCGTGACAATGGGTAGCACTACCGCAAGCAAGGTAGGCGGCACCATCTCACGCAACGCGCCCCGGGCGCAAAGGTCTACACAGGCTTCGTAGTCCGGGTCGGTCTTGCCCTCCATGATGCCCGCAATTTCGCGGAACTGGCGGCGTACCTCCACTACGATTTTCTGCGCCGCTTTCTGTACCGCGCTCATGGTCAAAGCGGAGAAGGCGAAAACCAGCATGACACCCAGGAAAATACCGATAAGCACAGAGGGGTTGTTCAAGGCCAAATCCAGCCCGTAGAACGTGGGCAGACCGGGAGAGGTGATGGCCTCACCGGGCAAATTGGGTACATCCCCCAAAGTGCGTACATAGTTGCCGTGATAAGCCACATAGTCTGTGGCTATTTTAATGTAGGAAACCAGCAAGGCCAAAGAAGTCAGCGCGGCAGAGCCCACGGCGAAGCCCTTGCCCGTGGCGGCGGTGGTGTTGCCCAGGGCGTCCAAGGCATCGGTACGTTCGCGCACCTCGGGGGGCATGTGTGACATTTCCGCGATGCCGCCCGCGTTGTCGGCCACGGGGCCGTAGGCGTCTGTAGCCAGGGTAATACCCAAGGTGGAAAGCATCCCCACCGCGGCCAGGCCAATGCCGTACAAGCCATGGGTAAAGGCGTCCGCGGGGGAGCCTGTGGCTACGGCGGCGTCAAAAATAGCGAAGGTGCCCATCTGTCCGCCGGCGGCGAGATAGCTGGCCACAATGGCCACAACCACAATGACTACCGGCGCGATGGTGGACTTCATGCCCAGGGAGATACCCCCAATGATAATCGTGGCCGCTCCCGTCTCCGAGGCTTTGGCCAGATTAATGGTGGGGCTGTAATGGGTGGAGGTGTAATACTCGGTAAAATAGGCGATGAGGGTACCCGCCAGCACACCGATGAGAATGGCGGCAATCAAGCCCCAGCGGCCATTGAAGCCGTCCATGACAAAGAGCACAACGGGAATGGAGGCCAAGGTAGCCAGCGCGGCGGAGGTATAGGTGCCCACGCGCAGGGTTTTAAGCAATTGGGCCTGGGTGGCCTTTTCGCCGGTGCGAATCAGGAAGGTGCCCACAACGGAGGCAATCATACCCACGATGGCGATGGCCACGGGCAAAAACATTGCCGCCCACACCATATCCCCCGCCGAAGAGAAGGCGGCGAAGCCCAAAGCGATACCCGCGTGCATGGCCTTGATATAACTTTCGTATAAATCCGCGCCCATGCCGGCCACGTCGCCCACGTTGTCGCCCACGTTGTCCGCAATGGTTGCGGGGTTGCGGGGGTCATCCTCGGGGATGCCGGCCTCCACTTTACCCACCAAATCCGCGCCCACGTCGGCGGCCTTGGTGAAGATACCGCCGCCCACCCGGGCGAAGAGGGCAAACATGGCCACGCCCACGCCGAACATGACCATGTTCTCGGCGATTTCCCTGGCGGGGACATCGAATACGAAGCGAAGCAACAAGAACCAAATGGATACGTCCAGAATGGACAGACCCACCACGGTGAAGCTAAGTACAGTCCCGGAGGCAAAGGCCACCTTCAGCCCCTGGTTCAGGCTTTCCCCGGCGGCATTGGCGGTGCGCACATTGGCCCGGGTGGCGATTTTCATGCCTATGTAGGCAGAAAGCTGGGACAGGATGCCCCCCGTAAGGAAGGCAAAGGGGATAAAGCGCGACACATGGCCGAAAATCGCCAGCACCGCCAGGGCGGCAATCACCACAACGTACACAACCGAAACAACTCGGAACTGACGCTTGAGGTAAGCCCCCGCACCTTTCCTGATGGCGGCGGCAATCTTTTGCATCGCCTCTGTGCCTTCAGAAAACTTCATTACCTTTCTGCTTTGCAAAAAGGCAAAAACAAGGGCGATTAACGCCCCGCCCACGCCTATCGCGAAGGCCCATTGAAAGTCCATAATGTTCATCCCTTTCAAGATTTTGATGGGGCGTCAACACGCTCCCCCAGTGAATCATGCGCTTTTTAACGGGCGTTGTCAAGGGAGATGTTGCAATTTCTTTATTTGGTACTATAATGTCTGAAATTATTGCTTATTATACGATGGGTACACATATGGGGAAAGGAGCGGGCATAATGGTTGATATCGTGGGATTCGACATCGTAGAGGCCGCCTATGACGCCCTGATAGCGGAGATTAAGGTGTACCGCCCCCAGACCTCCCTTGTGCTTATCGAGGAAGCATTTACCTTTGCCCGCGAAGCCCACAAGGGCCAAATGCGCGCCTCGGGCGAGCCGTTTATCATGCACCCCCTTGCGGTGGCGACGATATTGGCCGAGATGCGCTCAGACCTGGAATCCATTGCCGCGGGCATTTTGCATGACGTGGTGGAGGACACGCCCTATACCATCGACGATATCGGCGAGGGCTTCGGCGATGAAATCGCCCTTATCGTGGACGGCGTGACCAAGCTTGAGAAAATCGAATACGTGAAATACAGCGGCAAAGTGACCAAGGAAGACGAGCAAGCCGAAAACTACCGCAAGATGTTTTTCCACATGTCCAAGGACATCCGGGTACTGTTATTAAAAATTGCGGACCGCTTGCACAACATGCGCACCCTTACGGCCATGAAGCTGGAAAAGCAACGCGAAATTGCCCAGGAAACCTTGGACATCTACGCGCCGCTGGCCCACCGGCTGGGCATTGCCAGACTGCGCTACGAGCTGGAAGATTTGGCCTTTAAGTACAAGGACCGGGCCGCCTATGACGAGCTGGCGAAAAACATCATGCTCAAACAGGACGAACGGCAAGCCTTTATTGATTCCATTGTTACGGAATTGGCCGCGAAAATGAAAGAGGAAAAAATCCGGGCTTGGGTCGAAGGGCGTCCCAAGCATTTTTATAGCATCTACAAGAAGATGCGCTCCCAAAATAAGACCCTGGACCAGATATATGATTTGTTCGCCGTACGGATTATCGTGGACGAGATTTCCGATTGTTATGCCGCGCTGGGCTGGGTGCATACCCTGTATACCCCGGTGCCGGGGCGTATTAAGGATTTAATATCCATGCCCAAGATTAACCGCTATCAGAGCTTGCACACCACGCTGGTGGGGCCTCTGGGCGGGGAGCCCTTCGAGGTGCAAATCCGTACCCGCCAGATGCATCAGGTAGCGGAGTTTGGCATCGCGGCCCACTGGAAGTACAAGGAAGGCGGCAAGGGGGCGAAGGACGCGTGGCTGGCGGAGATTCTCTCCTGGCAACGGGAGCTTTCCAACAACGAGGAATTTCTGGACGCGCTGAAGATGGACCTTTCCGCCTACAAGGGGCATATTTATTGCTTTACCCCCGCCGGGGAGGTAGTCACGCTTTCCGCCGGGGCCAACGCCATCGACTTTGCCTACGCCATCCACTCTGCCGTGGGCAACCGGATGAACGGTGCCCGGGTCAACGGGCGTATCGTCACCGTGGACCATGAGCTTTCCACGGGGGACAGGGTGGAAATCCTCACCAGCCAGAATGTAAAGGGCCCCAGCCGGGACTGGCTCAAAATCGTCAGAACTGCCCAGGCGCGCTCGAAAATCAACCAGTGGTTCAAAAAGCAAAGCCGGGCCGAAAATGTGAAGAAGGGCATGGAATTGCTGGAGGAAGCGGCAAGGGAAGCGAAAACCGCCCTGGAGGTGTTGCTGGACGAGGGGCGGGAAGCGGACGTCCTGGCCCGGTTCAATTGCAAGGATATGTCCCAGATATATGCCATGGTGGGCTTCGGCGGGCTGAAGGAGAAGCAAGTCATCAACCATTTGTACAAGGAATGGGAGAAGGCCCAGCCCCCGCCCACCAACGAGGAAATCCTACAGACCATCATGGACGATGCCGCCGTCATCAGTGCGCGCAAGAAAAAAAGCGGTATCGTCATCAAGGGTGTGGGGGATACCAATGTACGCTTCGCCAAGTGTTGCGGCCCCTTGCCGGGGGATGAGATATTGGGCTTCGTCACCCGGGGGCGGGGTATGACGGTGCACCGCACGGACTGTGTCAATATCAAGCACCTGGATGAGCTGGAACGCCGCCGCCTGATGGACGCCCAGTGGGAGGTGCCGGAGCGGTCCGGCCATGTGTACCGCACGGACATTCACCTGCTGTGCGACAACCGGGAGAACCTGCTTGCGGATATTTACCGCGCCTTCCAGGAGGAGAAAATAAAAATGACCACCCTCAGTGTGCGCGATGCCAAGGGCGGGTTTATGGCGCAGTTCAATGTGGGGGTGGAAGTGACCGACAGCGAGCAGCTGACCCGGCTCTTTGCCCGGCTACGCAAGGGATTTACCGTTCACGAGCTTTCGCGAATCAATGCGTGAGAAAATCGTCTGTGTATTGGTGGGGCATCGGTATGTAAATGAAGTCCAGACCGTGGCGCAGATTTTTTTTGGCTTTGCGGGCTTTACCTTTGCCCAGACTTGCGGCACGGGCTACGGCTTGGTTGCCGGGTTGGACGAGAGCAATGCCTACGCCGTCATTTATTTGGATGGTGTGGAGATTGCCTCCCGGTGCCTGGCGTGGGCAGAGCCGGAGTATATTGAAGCCGGGCTTTCCCCCCGGCGGGTGCTGATGCTGGCGGTGTTCCACGCGCTACAGGCGGTGAGGCCCACCGCCGCGCCCTGGGGGGCGTTGACGGGGATACGCCCCTCCAAGATGGTACGAGCCTGGCTGGATGAGAGGCGGCCCGACGGGGCAATACTGAAAATGATGACGGAGGTGCTGTGCGTCCGGGCGGACAAAGCACGGCTGGCCGTGGAAGTAGCCCATGGGGAGAACCGGCTGGCGGATATCATTTTGGCGTCGGGTGGACGCGCCCCGGCAAAGCCGCCCCTGGGGATATATATCGGCATCTCCTTTTGCCCGAGCCGGTGCGCCTACTGCTCCTTTAACATGGGGCATACGCCGCCCACCCCGGATATGCTGGGGCAATATGTTGACATAGTGGTGCGTGAATGCCGGGAAAAGGCAGAGGAAGCGCGGCAAATGGGCGGGGCAATTACTTCCCTGTATATCGGCGGGGGCACCCCCACGGTGTTGCCGGTGGATTTGCTTACCCGGCTGTTCGAAGGGGTGCGTGAAGCCTTCGGCACAGCACGGGAATTTACCCTGGAGGCCGGACGGCCCGACACCCTGACGGCGGAAAATCTGCGCCTATCGCGCTCCTTTGGCGTGAACCGCATTGCGGTAAACCCCCAGACATTGAACGACCAAACCCTGGCACGCGTCGGGCGCGGCCACACGGCGGCGGATTTTTTCCGTGCCTTCGCCTTGACGCGGGAGGCGGGGTTCGATTGCATCAATGTCGATGTCATCCGGGGCTTGCCGGGGGAAGGGGCCGCCGGGGTAGACAATACCCTGGAGGCGGTGCTCCCCTTAAAGCCGGAAAATATTACGGTGCATACCCTGTCGGTGAAGCGGGCGTCCCGGCTGAACGCACAGCGCGTAACCGACGGCGGCATGGATTCCCCGCCCCCAGGGGAGTGGAGCCCATCCGCCCTCACCGCTGCCGGCTACAGCCCCTATTATCTGTACCGGCAAAAGAACACCCTTGACTTATCCGAAAACGTGGGCTACAGCTTGCCCGGCCGCGAATGCCTGTATAACATCGGCATGATGAGCGAGGTTCAGACTATTCTGGGCATAGGGGCGGGCGCGGTGAGCAAATATGTAAACGGTACGAAAATCTCCAGGGTCTTCAACGAGAAGAACCCGGAAATCTATATGCAAAGAAGGCTTAACAATTAAATCTACGCAAATGTAGGACTGGAGTTGGCTATGCTACAGGCACCCAAGGGCACCCACGATATCTACGGCGGCGACATGCGCCTATGGCGGCGGGTGGAGGACGAAATCCGCGCCCTCACCGACGTGTACGGCTACGGGGAAATCCGCACCCCGCTCTTCGAGCACACGGAGCTTTTCCTGCGGGGGGTGGGGGACACCACGGACATCGTGCAGAAAGAAATGTACACCTTTTTGGACAAGGGGGGGCGGAGTTTGTCCCTGCGGCCGGAGCTTACCGCCAGCGCGGCCCGAGCCTACATCGAGCGGGGGATGCACAACCAGCCCCAGCCCGTGAAGGTATTTTACATCGGCCCCTGCTTCCGCTACGAGAAGCCCCAGGCCGGGCGGTACCGCCAGCATTACCAGTTCGGCGTGGAGGTCTTCGGCTCCTATGCCCCTGCCGTGGAAGCGGAGGTGATGTCCCTGGGATATAGATTATTCACGGGGCTGGGCGTCCGGGGGGTGCGGCTCCATGTGAACAGCATCGGCTGTGTGGATTGCCGCGTAGCCTTTAACGGGAAACTCCGGGATTTTCTCGCCCAGCGGCTGGAAAGCCTCTGCGGCCTGTGCGCCTCCCGCTACGAAAAGAACCCCCTGCGGGTGCTGGACTGTAAATCCCCCCACTGCCAGGCCCAAATCACAGAGGCTCCCATCACAACCCAATCCCTCTGCGGGGAATGCGCCGCCCATTTCGCCACCTTGCAGGATTTGCTCACCCGCCTGGAAATCCCCTTCATCGTTGACCCCAAAATCGTCCGGGGGCTGGACTACTACACCCGCACGGTGTTTGAATTTTTCCACGGCGACGGGCTGGCCAATGGCGGCGGCGGCCGCTACGACGGCCTGGTGTCCCAGCTGGGAGGCACGCCCACGGGGGCGGTGGGCTTCGGCGTGGGCATGGAGCGACTGGTACTGCTTTTGCAAGCCCAAGCCCCTCCGGCGCACAAGGGGCCGGAGCTCTTCATCGGCCACGCCGACCCGGAGGGACTAGCCGCTGCCTGTACCCTGGCCAGCGAACTGCGCAAGGCGGGCATCCACGCCGAATATGACCTGGCCCAGCGCAGTGTGAAGGCCCAGATGAAATACGCGGACAAAATAAAAGCCCGCCACACCACCATACTGGGCGCGACGGAGCTGGAAAAGGGCGCGTGCATACTGAAAAACATGGAGAGCGGGGAAGGTGTGGCGGTACAGCTAGCCGACATAAAGGGAAGGTTCGGTGGCTTGCATAATCGCGTCTAAAATTAATTCCGAATAAAAGGTATTATCCGCCCGGTTCAACAGGCCGAAGGTTTCGTCCCAGCCGCCCCAGGGGTTTTCCCGGGTTATCCAGGCGATGCCGTTGTCCCACCACACGCTGGGCATTCCCAAAGCGCGGGCAGAGGAAATGAAGAAATACGCCCACTGGGCGCGGTAGGCTTCGTTGCCGCGGTTTAACGCGCCCATCTCCCCGATGATTACGGGTATGCCCCGGCTCACGAAGAGTTCATAGGCCAAATCCAGGGGCTCGATAATGGGGGCTATGTCGGCGGGGTTATCCGCGCTCCAGGTATCCTGGGTGCCCACCGGGCCGGTGCGCAGGGCAAATTCCCAAGGCGCGTAAATGTGTAGCGATACCACGATACGGTCGGGCACGGTGTCGGTGGGGAGCACCAAGGCCCGTTGCGCCACAGCCGCCGCCGAAGCCGCGTAGGTGGGTACCATCAGCACGCGGTAGGCGTTGTTGCCGCCGCTGGCGCGCACCACATCCACGAAAAGCTGGTTGAGGATATTCAAATTATGCCGTTCCTCCGGCGTGCCCCCCGTCCATTCCGCCGGGCTTCCGATAGTGCGCGGTTCGTTCAGCCCCTCGAACATAAGTTGCTCGTTATAGTCCCGGAAGGCGTAGGCTATCTGTTGCCACACGCGAATCATCGCCTCCCGGCTGGCTTTCATATAGGCGTCGCTCAGGTGGAAAATATATTCGTCGTGGTGGGTATTCAAAATCACCTTCAGCCCCGCGTCCATGGCCCAGCCCACGATTTCGTGCACCCGCGCCATCCAGTCCCGGCGAATGTGCATCCCCTCGTCTAAAGCCTTAAACCAGGTTACGGGAATGCGAATCGTATCGAACCCCGCCGCCGCAACGGCTTCGATGTTCTCCCGGGTGGTGATGTGGTTCACCCAGGCATATTCCATTTCGGCCACGGTAGTATTGGCATAGAGCCCGCCCCCCAGCCACGCAAAGCCCCCCGGCCCGCCGTGGGCGTCCAGGGTATTGCCCAAATTCCAGCCCACGCGAACCCCTGCCACCCATTGTGTGGCCGTCACCGGGTTAAAATCCGCCGTTACCGCGCCAGGGGATGCACCGGGGAGAAGCAAGGGCGGCAACTCCGGCAGCCCTTCGTCCTCCGGTTCATGTTCCGCATTCGCCACCGGCAACGGGAAATACACCGGCGGCCCCGGGGGCTCCATGGGAATGCCTTGGTGCTGGGGGGAATAACCCCCGCAAGCGGCGAAGGCGGGCAGGAGCACAAGCAAAATAACGGATAGGAATCTTTTCATGAATTTTCCACGCTCTCATTAATAGTAATACAAATTCATTCTATCATAGGAATCCCGCCCGCTCAAAGCGACAATTCACACATAAATATCAAAAAACATTGCCACCCGCGCATTCCCACGCTATAATGCGCGGGCTGTAGTAAACTTTTATAGCCGAATAAAACGGGAACGGGCCGCCACAGCGCAATACAGCATCCGCCATGCTACGTCAGCCGTTCCTAGCGCACCCCCCCCC
>WQSR01000006.1 GCA_009787785.1 Defluviitaleaceae bacterium | reverse complement strand
CCGCGTAGCGCATTGGCGCGGTACGCGCCACCAGCGGAGCAAAGGCGTAGCATAGCGAACGAAAACCACACCGCCACCCACCCCATTCAACGCGATTCCCACTCCTACACTTACGCCCTTGATGAAAACCCCTGCATGTGCACCTTCCCCCATTTTTCGTCCTCGTAAAGACATTGGGTAAAATTACCCTGGGTATAGTCTTCCAGTACCCTTAGCCAAAATCGGTGGGCATATGTTGCGTTGTGCAGTTGCTTTACGCGCCAATGCGCGGCGTGCTTATTGAAAAGTGCCACCGCCATTTTCTGCCCTGCGCCCTGCTTGCGGTACTCCTTGCGTATGAAGAACTCGCAGACCTCATAGGGCTCACTTTCCGTGGCGATAATGGCAAAGCCGATGGCCGCCTCCCCTTCGCAGTAAAAATAGCCGGGGTGTGTGTCGTCCAGGGGGGTGGAGACCGGGTACATTCCCTGTGCGTCCCGGGCCGCGCCTGTGATGGGGGCGAACTCCGCTTCGTATAGCTGGGAAAGGGCAAGGAAGGTATCCATGCCCGTGGCATCTATTTTTTTCAGCATGGGCCCGCTATGGCCTGGCGGCCAGCACCTCAATCCATGCCCGCTCCCAGGTGGCGGTAAATTCCCCTACATGGACTTGGGTTTCGCTGTTGTCAATGACCTCGTCCGAGGGCCAGTACACGGGATTGTTGCGGATTTCCTCCGGCAGTAAAGCAAAGGTGGCCCAATTGGTGGTGGAGAAGCCTGTATACAGTGTATTGCGCAAGGCAATTTCCGGGTCACTCAGGAAATTGATAAAGGCTTCCGCGCCGGCCTGGTTTCTGGCCCCACGGGGGATAACCATATTGTCGAACCACACATTGGTTCCCTCCCGGGGCACAATGAAGTTCAAGTCGCTGTTAAATTCCATGGTAAACATGGCACAGCCGGAAAAGACCATGGCCAAAGCCGCCTCGTTGCCAATCATGGAATGCTTTATGGGGTCGCCCAGGTAGGCGCGTATCAAGGGACGCTGGGCGATGAGCAAATCCCGTGCGGCGAACAGCTCGTCGGGGTTGGTGGTATTGATGGAGTAGCCCAGTAGCTTCAACGGTGCCACGAAGGCATCGCGCATACTGTAGTACATGAAGATACTCCCCCCGAAACGCGCATCCCACAGGATGTTCCAGCTATCCACCACCATGCCCGGGGCAAGGGCCTCCACCATGGCCGTGTTGTACAAAATCCCCAGCGTACCCCATTTATAGGGCACGGAATAGACATTGTGGGGGTCAAATTCCAAGCCTCTGAAGCGTTGGTCGATGTAGCGTATATTGGGTATGTTCTCCAGGTTTATGGGCAGGAGCAAATCCTCGCGTATCATGCGCTCCACCATATAGTCTGTGGGGAAAACCAAATCGAAGCCGCCGCCCCCCGCAGTGAGGCGGGTATGCATCTCCTCGTTGGTGGCATAGGTGGAATAGCTGACCCGTATGCCCGTCTGGGCAGTAAATTCCGCCAATATGCTTTCGTCCAGGTAATTCCCCCAGTTGAATACCCGGATAATATTTTCATTCCTGTTGCAACCGGTCAAGGCCAAAACAATCCCCAGCCCCAGTAGCAACCCCACAAATTTAATTTTCTTCATCGTACATACTCCTTTCCTTTCTTGTGTCTCTCCTGCTGATGAGGTACAACAGCACCATCACCGTCAGGAAAATGAGGGTGGACAGTGCGTTGATGCGGGGGTTGACCCCCCGCCGCGCCATGGAAAAAATCAATATAGATAAATTGCTAACCCCAACCCCCGTTGTGAAGAAGCTCACGATAAAGTCATCCACAGATAGGGTAAAGGCCAGCAAGGCACCCGTTATTATCCCCGGCCGGATTTGGGGAAGAATTACCTTTGCCAAGGCTTGCATGGGGGTGGCACCCAAGTCCATAGCCGCCTCGAAGAGGTTACCGTCCAGCCCCCGCAAGCGCGGCATCACAGAAAGGATGACGTAGGGTACGTTGAAGGATATATGGGCCAGTAGCAAGGTGGTGTATCCCAAGCGGCCCATCCCCGCCACCCGGATGGCGAACATAAACAACAGCATCAGAGATACCCCGGTGACGATTTCCGGGTTGAACACCGGGAGGTTGGTGATACCGATGACGATGCTTTTCGTCCTTCGCCCCAGCTGGTTGATACCCACCGCCGCAATGGTACCGATAACCGTGGCAATCAGGGCGGACAGCAACGCAATGGTAAGGGTGTTGGTCAACGCCTGGGCGATATGGGGGTCTGCGAATAGGCCCCGGTACCACCGCAGGGAAAAGCCGCCCCAATAGCTACGGGAGGGGGACTCGTTGAAGGAAAGGGCCATCATCACCATAATGGGGGCATATAAAAACAAGAGCATTACGCCTATGTACACCTGGTAGATTCGCTTTATCAATACAATACCCCCTCTGCGGGCCCGTCCTTGTTCCTGGGCTGGCGGTCGATTAATTTAATGAATCCCATCATGAGCAAAATCAAGGCGATTAAAATCGCAGACATAGCCGAGCCGAAATGCCAGTCCCCCACCCGCATAAACTGTTGCTCAATCAAATTGCCCACCAAAATGAACTGACCCCCCCCCAGCAAGTTGGGTATTATAAAGGAAGTCACACTGGGCATAAACACCATGGTAAGGCCGGAAATAATGCCGGGCACGCTCATGGGCAGCACCACCCGGAAGAACACCTGCACCCGGTTGGCACCCAAGTCCTGGGCCGCTTCGATAACGGAATTATCCATATCCTTCAGCACGGAATAAATGGGGAACACCATAAAGGGCAAAAAATTGTATACCATGCCCAGCACAACGGCGGTATCGGTAAAAAGGATATCTATGGTGGGCAGCCCCACAAGGGAAAGCAAGGCGTTCAGCACCCCGTTCTGCTCCAGAATGGTCATCCACGCGTAGGTGCGCAACAAAAAATTCATCCACAGGGGCACAAGGAACAGGAACAGCAATATGGAGCGGTGGCCGAAAAACTTTGCCAGCGCATAGGCCAAGGGGTACCCCAGCACAAAGCAAACCATGGTGGTAAGCACCGCTATCCAAATGGAGCGGGTCAGCACGACGATATATAGCCGCTGGAAAAAGGGCTCCCCCGCAAAGGCGGGCCGGAAAAACCGCGCCACATGGTAAAAGGTAAACACCGTTTGCCCGTCGGCACCCGTATCCGTAATGGCGAACCAAAGGACAATCAACAGCGGTGCCGCGATAAACAGGAACATCCAAAGTATATAAGGGTACACGAATATTCTTTTCAGCAACCCGGCTCACCACTTTTTTTCATTACATGTATCAAATGAGGTGCTATGGACAATCCCACCTCCGTGCCCACGGGGAACTGCACAGTATTATGTACCTTCCACGCGAAGCCGTTGGCCTCCACCCGCATCTCGTAGTGCACCCCCTTGAAGGTGATGTGACGCACCTTTCCGCGCAGGGTACCCTCCTCAAGCGGTGTAATCGCTACATCCTCCGGGCGCACTACCACGTCCACGGCCTCACCGGGGCCGAAGCCCTTGTCAATACACGCAAAACCCACCTGGGCAAATTCCACGTGATAATCCGAATGCATGATGCCCTCCAGGATATTGCTCTCGCCGATGAATTTGGCCACGAAGGCGTTCTTGGGCTCGTTATAGATGTCCTCCGGCTTGCCGATTTGCTGTATTTGCCCCGCGTCCATCACCACCACGGTGTCGGACATACTCAGGGCCTCCCCCTGGTCGTGGGTGACATAGACGAAGGTAATCCCCAGCTCCTTTTGGATGTTTTTCAATTCCACCTGCATTTCCAGGCGAAGCTTCAAATCCAATGCCCCCAGCGGCTCGTCCAGCAGTAATACCTCCGGGTCATTTACCACGGCCCGCGCTATGGCCACCCGCTGCTGCTGCCCCCCGGACAAGGACTGGATAGTCCGCTTTTGAAAGCCCGCGAGGTTGACCAAGGCAAGCATGGCGTCCACTTTTTCCGCTATGGTCTTCGCGTCCGTTTTTTTCAGGCGCAGGCCGAAGGCAATATTATCGAATACATTCATGTTGGGGAACAGGGCGTATTTTTGAAAAACGGTATTCACCTTCCGCTTGTTGGGCGGGAGGGAGATGGCGTCCTCCCCGTTGAACAAAAGCGCGCCGGCGGTGGGCTTTTCAAAGCCGCCGATAATGCGCAACGTTGTGGTCTTGCCGCATCCGCTGGGCCCCAGGAGGGTGACAAATTCGTTTCTGTCTATATACAGGTTGATATTGCTAAGTACCGTTTTGCGCCCGAAGGTTTTTGTCACGCCCACTAGGTCAATGAAGTGATTCAATGTCCGTCGCCCCCGTTAAAAGTTAGGTGGGGAAGTCACCCACAGCACCGCCGCCGGGTTTCCCTTGGTATTCTCTAAAAAATACGGGTTGGAGGCTGTGTAATAAAAACACTCGTCCTTTTTCAGCTTATGCTTTTGCCCGCCCACGTGAAGCACAATGGTGCCGGAAAGGACAAAGCCCAGCACATCCCCGGGATGGGGCCCATATTCATCCGTGCGCCCCTTGGGCCGGATATTGACAATCACCGGCTCCATGGCATTTTTCTGCGCGTTGGGCACAATCCAGCAAATCTGGCAATCCTGCCCGGTGTCCTCCGCCGTAAAGGCGTCCTCCTGGCGAAAGACAATCTGCACATTGTCCGGCCTTTGAAAAAATTCCGACAAATTGGAACCCAGGCTGTCCAAAATATCCACCAAAGTGGCAATAGAAGGCGAGGTCAGCCCCCGCTCCACCTGAGAAATAAAACCCTTCGATAAGTCACAGCGGCTGGCCAGCTCCTCCTGGGTAAGGTTGGTTCGAATACGAAGCTGTTTCAACTTTTCACCAATCTCGGTCATCTGCATGGATACACCCATTTCAAATATTTTGTATGCCATATGTAAACAACAGCAAGACTCAGCCTACCTTCACCGCCACGCCAATGCCATTAATGGTTCAGGGACTGCAAATATTTTGCTTACTATAACTAAACACCGGGGACGATTAAAGCATAAAAAAAAGCCCTTGTCAACGGGTTTTTTGTTTTGGGAGTGTCGCAATGTGTTTCTCCATATTCCTGCACACTCGTGGCACACTGCGCCGTCACTGGCCCAGTTTGGGGGAATATCATGTTCCTAACGGTGACCAAACTGTTCTAATGGGAACTCCACCGAGAACGCCCCCCCGACAAAGAAAATTTGGGGAGGGTTCGGGATTTTCTTAACTCTGGAGACGAGGGGAGTCGAAGCCCTGACCTCTTGAATGGCAGTCAAAACTGCAAGTATTTTTTTGTAAATTCAGTAAAATAGCGATTTCCAAACAACGAGATTATCCGTTAAACATTCCATCCAAAAGTGCGTGTTTTCCATCAACATCTAGGTCTGTAGCCATAGCACGGAGTAATTTTGTAAGTTTTGTATCCCCAGCACCTTTTTGGCTACTTGCATTTATTATCTCATTAAATCGGTTCAATATTTCATCTACACTTTCGTCCTCATCACACTCACTCAACATGAATAATCCGTAAACAATATCTTTGACTGCTTGGGGAGCATTTACAAACCATTCTTTGACCGCCGATTCTTCACGCTCAACGGTTTCTTTAGGTAGAGCGAATTATTCGGGATTCCACGGTTTGGTTTCTTTTTTCCCGCTGTCTATGTCTGCAACAAGAGTTTTTAACTTTTCTGATTCATCACTAACTCTCTTTGCGTTATAGCCGTAGAAAATAATCTCCCATAAAAGTTCTGCCGTACAGACCAACTCGCCAAATTTAGCAATCGACTTTTCTGAAACTTTATAGTCAATAAGTTCTGCCCAAGGAACGAAATCCATCGCATATTCCTGCATTTTACCGCTTCCATCCTCTGCTGGTGAGAGCATATTGCAATGCATCCATACATCAGGAACTCCCGATTCGTCTGTTTCAATTGAGAAGTCACATGCCAAAATGTTTTCGGTAGGATTATCTTGCGAATGTAACGCAAGTAGTTCTTCTCGTGCCGCCTTGTAATGCAAAAACATCCGCTCTGCCTTTATCGGCTTTCTGGCCAAGTTATGACGACTACGGAGGATGTACCAAAGCTCCTCAAGCGGGTGATTCTTCAGAAGTTCATAAAAAGTCATAAAGCCTTCCACTATTTATTATTCCTCGAATTTTATGATTTGTCCTCTGATTTCCCCAACATTTTGTGAATTGCGGCATTGCCCCCCTTCCCGGTTTGCCGGACAGAAAAAGAACCTGTAAACTGGAAAGGTGGTAGAATATGGCACAAAGGAAACGAGTAGCCCCACCGCGCTACGACGAAGCATTCCGAGCCGGAGCAGTGCGGTTGGCAGTGGAGCAGGGCCGTGTACGAAAAGAGGTAGCCCGGGAACTGGGCATCTGCGACGACACGCTCAAGAACTGGCTGAAGGCGGCGGGCATCCAGCCCGCAGTCGCCGAAGCCAACAACCATGATGCACGGCGTATCAAGGAGCTGGAAGCACAGTTGCGTGACGCGCGCAAGCAGATAACGGAGAAAGATGTGTCCAAAAGCGGGTATTACGATTTCATCAAGCGCATTGACAAGCCCGACCGTGATGCGGCACTGGCAACGGAGATTGCTGAATGTCAAGCCGGGTGTCGGAAAACATACGGCTACCGCCGTGTCCATATTTGGTTGGAGACAAAGAAAAATTGGAAATGCGACCCTAAAACCGTGCTTCGTGTAATGAATAAATTCAACATGCTTTCTGAAATCCGCAGGCGCAGAAAATACAATAACTTTGGACAGCATCTTCATAAATATGCCAACCACCTTAACCGCGACTTTTGCGCCGAACGGCCAAACCAAAAGTGGGTGACGGATATTTCCTACATCCACACCGGGCAAGGCGTGCTATATCTTTCCATGATTCGTGACCTTTACGACAATTCAATCGTCGCCCATCGAACCGGTACGGAGCAATCCGTTAATCTCGTACTTAATACCATCCGAGATGCAAAAAAAGAAGCGGCCGCCGCAGAGGTGCAACTCCACAGCGACCAAGGGTTTCAATACACTTCACACGGGTATTTTAACCTAACTAAAGAATATGGAATCACGCCCTCCATGTCAAGGCGCGGCAACTGCTTAGATAATGCAATGGCTGAAAACTTTTTTTCAATCCTTAAAACCGAATGCATCAACAGACAAAAAATCCATTCTTTCGAGGAAGCAAAAATGCTCATAGATGATTATATTTGGTTTTACAACCATGAACGTGTACAATTAAAAACAAAACTGACGCCGCTTGATATACGACGCCAGTTCGCTTGATTCTTTTACCCCTCGATAGGGGGCTTCTTTCCCCGTCCGCTTTTCACGGTGCAGTGCAGTTTTTTTATAGATATTTATGTAAAATATTCTTAATTTCTTGTTGCGCTCTATCAATCCCCGCCATCTCAACCAGTCGGTTATAATCCTCAATTTCGTTTCCGGTGAATACAACAGTAACAACCCGCTGTTGCTTCCCAGCTATATGCTCATAACCCTCCGGGTATGCCCAAAAGCACTTCACGCAAAACGCAGGGGCTTTACGCTCCCAATTTTCGCAGTTTTCACACGTCCACGACTTTGCCCGGTTTGCAGAAGGCGAAAGTAGCATAAAGGCTTCTAAATTTTGTTCCGCATTCTCGCCGGCAATTTCATATGGCACGCGATGGTCAACCTGTAATAATGCCTCGTCCATCGGCTCGAAGTACACAAAGCACTTTGCTCCGTATCTTTCAATCAACGCCTGTTTTAATGCCTTTGACAGCGCAGTTCTTCCCGCCGATTTTGAAAGCACATTTTTCACTTTGCTTGGGTCGCCAAATTTATAGGCGGCTATTTTTCTGCCGTCAGTTCCCTCAATGCGGTATGTGACGAGGGGGATGCCGTGTTCCCGCACATCACGCACGGCTCTTGGGGGGTGGTTGTAACCGTATTTGTCTTTCAGTTCTTGCGAGGTTATATAGCCATGTTCAAGTATGTGCTGAATAACCGTGCGAGGGCGTTTTGCTTCCACAGCATTCAACAAATCTAAAAATTCCTTTGGGTAATCGGCACTCATATGGCGTATCACCGTTCTGTCAGCGTCAGCTGCTCCGGTATAAATTCCATTGCCGGGGCGATGCGCTTGCTTACATACAAGGATTCAAATGTTGTGCTACGCTTTCCCAATAACGTAGCTTGGGTAGATGTGCCGGCATTCAATAAAAACTTGACGCAGTTTAAGCTACTTGGCAAGTCAGAGCCATATGCTCGTCCACCGCATTCGCCGTCATAACTGATGATGTAATCTATTCCTTTTTTATCGAGATATGTAATAGACTTTGCAAATTCATCGTAGGACAAGCCGGAAAAATAGCGGTTGTCTTTTGCATTAGTTACGCCTTGATAAGGGGGGTCTAGGTAAATTAAATCACCCTGGCGGGCGGCATCAAAAATTTGGCGATAATCTAATGAAGTGAACACCACCTTTCCTTTTAATAATGAGGATATGGCATATACATTGTTTGCGATATTTTTAGGGTTTGTGCCGTGGCGGCGTTTATCCGGCGATTGGTTAAAATTGCCGTTTCGCCCATAACGGACAGAGCCTTTTACGCAACGCGCCAAAAGATACAGCATGTTTTCGGCGGTTTGCTCGCCTTCATTAAAGCGGTTGCGAATATAATAAAAATGTTCAAGGTGACCGCCCGGGTGCGAAAATTGCCGCGTCCAGATGGCGGTATATTTTTTTATCAGCTCATCAGGGGCACCAATGGCAGTTTGTAAAATTCTGATGATAGGCTTGTTTATGTCATTTACATGATATTCACTTGCGCGGCTTTCTTTAGCGGCGGCAATTGTGATTGCCGCCATGCCGGAAAAAGGCTCGATAAAACGATTAACCTTGCGTGGCATGTATTGGAGAATTTGTGGCGCAAGTAAACGCTTTGAACCTTGATATTGAACAATGTGCGGGGTCTTTCCATTCATGTTTTGGCCGCCTTTCTGCGTTTAGTATAACATTCAAAAGTTCAATTTTACAGCCCTTTATTTACGGACAGTTCAGCCAGTTCAGCGGAAAAATTGAACCAGGAAGCCGTTACACCATGCCGGAAATGGCTTCCAGCATATCCCACACACCCATACAAATTTCCTTGTAGGTTAAATCCTTATTTGTTTGCCTACATCTGTTTGCTGTATATTATGTATGTACAGGCTATGTCGCAAGGAAAAAGTGCAGGGGGCAACAATGAAAATTGGTTTCGTTGTTTACGCCTGTGGTCGTGCAAGGTGCGGTTCATGTTGTACAGCAGGGCGATGTTTTATGGCGTATAGCACATGAACATGACACCACTTATCAAGTGCTTGCCGAGTATAACGAATTGGATAACCCTCATTTGATTTTTCCGGGGCAAGTTATACGCATACCCAACACCCCAAAACTTGATGAGCGAGCAAGGTACACATTTTCGAATGACTTTACCATTACAATTCCGACATTCATAGTGGAGCAAGGTTATGAAGTTTATCGTTTGCGTATTTTGACATGCACAGGCGAAGATGATTTAACGCTAATTATTGATGACCCCAATGTACCCGTATGGCTTTTTCCGTTTAATACATCTCTTGATTTTTTACTTACAAATCATCCGAATATAACCATGAGGGGTGACGGCACAGAGGTACTTATTATTTATTTGGTAGGCGAACATGATGCCCCCATGTGGGAAATGAGATTGCGTTATTTAAGGTAGCTCGAATTTGAGGTATAGCCGAATAAAACGGGAACGGGTCGCAACGTTTTTATGCCTACACCCTAGACGCCTCCGCCGGCGGCGGGGGATGGAGGTAGTGCTTGCGGCATACGGGGGTGAATATTTTTTCCGCGCCGTCTTCTACGTCGCCCATCACCACGTCGCTTTCGCCGGTGTATTGGGCCTTGCCGTTAATGCGTAGCAGGTTTTTGGTGGCCTTACTTTTGCAGAATTGGCAGACAGTTTTTACTTCCTCGATGGTGTCGGCCCAGTACATAAGCGCGGCACTGCCTTCGAAAAGCACGCCGTCCATGAAGGAGCAACGCAGGCCGTAGCACAGCACGGGCAGGTTTAGCGCGTCCACCGCCAGGGCCAGCTGCCGCACCTGGGTTGCGGAGAGGAACTGCGCTTCCTCCACGAGGACGGCGTCTAATTTCTTCTCGGCGTTGAGCCGGGTGATGAGCTCGAACAAATCTTGTTTTTCGTGCACCGATTCCGCCGGCAGTGCCTCGGCGATAGCGCGGGATTTTACCATTTCCCAGCGGGTGTCCTTGGCGGGCTTGAGGATGACCACCCGCCGGCCCTGTTTTATATAATTATCCGCCACCATCAACAAATTGGCGGTCTTGCCGCTGTTCATCGCGCCGTAGCGGAAGTATAACTTTGCCATGGGGTGCGCTCCTTAGACCGTTTCGAAGTAATTATAGTGGCATAATTATACCTCAAAAAAAAAGCCCCGCAAGGTTGGAATGCGCCTTGCGGGCTATATTATTACGCGTAGGCAAGTTCCTCCTCCGCCCGCTGGGGCGGGATTTCGAAATCACCTATCCATGATTGGTAGCAATCCACGCACAGGTCTATGGCGTGGGCCTCTCCGTCGTAGGGCGAGTGGTAGCCCCAGAGCTTGGAAAGGGAAATGTGGTCGTACAGGTAGCCGGACGCGTCCTTGCCCACGTCATGGCCGCAGGCGTTGCAACGAACGTCGGACACCTCGTGCGCCACGACGGTCTTTTCTGAATATAATTTCATCCCCCGAATCCCCCCATCATATGAATGGGGACGATGCCCCTATATTATCAAAATAATTATAAAATCCCTCGTTATCATTATTCCTCGGTTGTGAACTTGTATGCTGGTTTTTTAAGGATGGGCGGAGAATGAACATTGCCAATTTTTTCACATTTTTTATTGTTGTGTGTATCCCGGTACCAGCTCCTTGAGCTTGTCCACCAAGCCGGCGCGGTCGTTTTTATCGGCGGTCTTTTTAAGTGTATGAAGACTTTCAAATAAATATTCCGGTGAAATGTCAATGGGCTTGCCCACGAAGATTTTGCTGTTGGCGGTGGTTTTCAGGCCCTCTTCGTCCATGAGGAGTTCTTCGTAGAGCTTTTCGCCGGGGCGAAGGCCGGAGAAAACAATGTCAATGTCTTTATAGGGCTGGAGGCCGGAGAGCCGGATGAGCATTTCCGCTAAATCCAGGGTTTTTACCGGGTCGCCCATGTCCAGCACGAAGATTTCGCCGCCCTTGGCCATGTCTCCGGCGGTTATCACCAAGGACACCGCCTCGGATACGGTCATATAGTACCGGATAATCTCCTTGTGTGTGACCCGCACGGGGCCGCCGGCGGCTATCTGCGCCTTGAAGAGGGGAATCACCGAGCCGTTGGAGCCCAGCACATTGCCGAAGCGCACGGAAACAAATTCCGTTTTGCTGTCTTGCCCCATGGACTGCACCACCATTTCGCACACCCGCTTGGTGGCACCGTAGACATTGGTGGGGTTGACGGCCTTGTCCGTGGAAATCAGTACAAACCGCTTGACGCCGTGCTTTTGCGCGGCACGGGCCATGTTCAGGGTGCCGTAGATATTGTTTTTCACCGCTTCCTCCGGCGCGGCCTCCATGAGGGGGACATGCTTGTGGGCGGCGGCGTGGTAAATGATATCCGGCTTGTACCGGGCCAGAATCATGTCCAACTTGTCCTCGTCCCGGACGGAGGCCACTTCTGCGAAAAGGGAAAAATCCGCGCCGAACTTGAATAGAATCTCCTGCTGTACGGCGTACAGGCCGTTCTCCACCACATCCAGCATCACCAGCTTCGCCGCGCCCTGGGCCGCCGCCTGACGGCACAGCTCCGAGCCGATGGTGCCTCCCGCCCCCGTCACCAGCACCGTCTGGCCGGATTTGCGCTTGGCCTTGAAGGAGCGGATATCAATGACCTCCCGGCCCAGCAAGTCCTCCACGCTTACGTCCTCGATGCGGGAGATGGCGTCGGCCCCCCGGGCCTCTTCCGCTTCGAAGTCCAGCAAATCCGGGACTTTTTTCAGCTCACAGGGGGTGGTGGCGCAGATGCTGGAAATCCGCCGCCTCTCCTTGGCGGTGGCGTTGGGCAAAGCCAGCAAAATCACCTGAATGCCGTATTTCTCCACCAGACGGGGAATGTCCTTCACTGTGCCGTCCACCCGCACCTTGCCGATGCGGCGGCGGTGCATTCCGGGGTCGTCGTCCACGGCACACATCACATCGTAGCGATGGGGCGTATAGGCAAGGCCCTGAATCACCGCCACGCCGGTTTTGCCCACCCCTACCACCAGCACCTTTTTCTGTTTCGCGCTCCCCCTGCGCCCGGCCTGGGCCGTCCGGTACACCCGGTAGGCCGTCCGGGAGAAAAGCGCGCTACTGCCCGCCAAATAGGCCGAAACGAAATATACCGTCAGGGGCAGGCGGGCGGGCACCATGGGCGGCTGTAGGACAAGCCAAGTGACCCCCATGAAAACCACCGTGGCAATGGCTATGGCCATCATGCATTTCAAAAACTCATAGGCTTCCGCGTACCGCCAAAGGCTCTCATACATGCCGAACAGCCAAAAGGCCGCGAAGAAAATCACCGCAAAAAAAAGATAGCCCAGCATCATACTGGTCTGATGCTCGGGCAGGGGAATGCGCCGCATGAGCATAAACCATGCGGAAAAATAACTGGCGGAAAACAGGACAAAATCAACCAGCACCAGAATAGGCTTACGGAACCTGCGAAAAAAGCCGGAAGGCAACATAGCTTACTCCTCGCTTGCCTTTATCCCCACCAAGGAAAAACCCATCCGTACCGTTGGGTCTTCCCCGAAGGCCATGTGCAAGCCCTGCACATGAAAAAGGGAAAAATCCACGGCCCGGGTCAGAGCCACCAGCGCGTCCTCCCGCCCCGCATACACCGCCGTGACGCGCATGGCAAACACATTGCCATACCCCACAGGCTCCGCAGCGGAGAGGGACCGCTCCCGCAAGCCCAGCCCCGCCGCAAGGCGTGAGATTTCCGCCAAGGTGGCCGTGAGCTCCTCATAGGCCACGGCCCCTGCGGTGGCTTCCATTGTAGATAGCAAGGCACCATAGTTGATATAAGTCGTTTCGTGTAGATTATACAGATGTATCCGGCCCTCCTGCAAGCGTATCAGCTCCCGTGTGCGCGCAAAAGACGACAGAGCGGGCCAAATCAATACCGCGCCCACCAGCATCACCAAGGCAAGGTTGCACAGGCCGAAGCGGGCCACTATCCTTTTCTCAATTTTTCGATGGTTTTCATTTGACTTATAATGGTCTTCATTTGGTTGCGCATCCGCAACTGTAAGCGCACCCGAAGCTTTACGATAACCTGGCTGAAGGGCTTGGTGATATAGTCCGCCGCGCCCAGCTCCAGGCCCCGCTCCTCGTCGGCCACACCGTCCATGCTGGTAATGCAGATAACGGGGATTTCCTCCGTTTCCTCGCTCTCCTTCAGGATTATCAAGGTTTCATACCCGTCCATTTCAGGCATGATAATATCCAACAAAATCAAATCGGGCTTGTGTGCCTTCGCCATTTCAACGGCGGAGACACCGTTGTTCGCGATGATAATTTCGTACTCGTTGCGTAAAATTTGCATCAAGTTCATCAAAGCAACTTTACTGTCTTCGGCAATTAAAATCGTATTCTTAATCCGCTCCTTCATGTATCCACCCCACTTTTTATGACATAGCAAAAAACCCGCGAAAGCGGGCTGTTAAATTTATTATGCGTTTTTTCTATACCAGTTCAAGTAACACCATGGGCGCGGCGTCCCCACGGCGGGGGCCCAGCTTAACCATGCGTGTGTAGCCGCCATTGCGCCCGGCGAACCGGCTACCCCATTTGTCGAACATCATCCCCGCCATGTCCACCGGCTTAGACTGACTGCGCATACGCCGCTTGTCCTCCGGGGTCTTGGTTACGGGATACAGCACGCTCAAAATCTTACGGCGGGCCACCAGGCGGGTGGGGCTGTCCTTTTTAACCTCCCGCTCCACCTCGTTGTACACCGTTACCTTTTTGCCGTTTTCTACTACCTTTACCCGCTTGCCGTCCTTGTCCTTTTGGGGAACCTTGGCGGTGACGGTTTCCGTGGTGTAGTTATCCCGTTCCTTCACGGCAAGGGTAATCAGCTTCTCGGCGACACGGCGCACTTCCTTGGCGCGGGTTTCCGTAGTGGTGATTTTTCCGTGATATAACAGCTGGGTCGCCAGGGTGCGCAGCATTGCCTTGCGCTGGCTGGACGTACGCCCCAATTTTCTGTAACCGGCCATACAATCTACTCCTCCGACGGGGTTAGGGCAAGCCCTAAATCCGTCATTTTTTTCAATACTTCCTCTAAGGATTTGCGCCCCAGGTTGCGCACCTTCATCATGTCTTCCTCGGTCTTCCCGGCCAAATCCTCTACGGTGTTGATTCCCGCCCGCTTCAGACAGTTATAGGAGCGCACGGATAAATCCAGCTCCTCGATGGCCATTTCCAGCATTTTCGCCTTCATGCCGCTTTCCCGGGTTATCAGCACGTCGCCGCCCAAGGAGGAGTCGGAGAGCTCATCGAATATCTTGAAATGGCCTATCAAAATCCGCGCACCCAGGCAAACGGCGTCGTGGGGAGAAATGGTCCCGTTGGTCCACACCTCCAGGGTCAGCTTGTCGAAGTCGGTGATATCCCCCACACGGGAGGAATCCACGGTAAAGTTCACCTTCCGCACCGGCGTGTAAATGGAATCCACGGGAATCACGCCGATGGCCGGGTTCACGCCCTTGTTCTTGTCCGCGCCGTCGTAGCCGTGGCCCTTGCGTATGGTCATTTCGATATCCAGCTTCGCGTCGTCACCGTCCAAGGTGGCGATGGTCATGTCCGGGTTCAATACCTCTACATCGGCGTCAAACTTGATATCCTTAGCCAGGACGGCACCCGTTCCCTTAGCGGAAATGTGGGCTATCTTGGGGTCGTTGCCTTCCCCCAGGTAGCGCAGTGCCAGCCCCTTTAAGTTTAAAATGATTTCCGTCACGTCTTCCTTTACGCCGGGGAGATGGCTAAACTCGTGCAACACGCCCTCTACGCGGATATTGGTAACGGCCGCGCCCGGCAGGCTGGACAAAAGCACCCGGCGAAGGGAATTGCCCAGTGTCGTGCCGAAGCCGCGCTCCAGCTGGTCCACAACGAAACGGCCATACACGCCGCCTTTGGCTTCCGCCATTTCAATACGAGGCTTTTCGATTTCCAGCACGCTAGGCCCTCCCTATTTTCTCGAATAATGCTCGACGATTAAGGTTTCTTTCACAGGAATCGTAATATGCTCCCGGGTGGGCACCGACGCCACCACGCCGCGCAACTGCTCCGCCTCGCGCTCCAGCCAGTCGGGAATGGGCCGGCCCTCGGTCATGCTCAATACTTCCTTGAAGCGGTCAAGGGATTTCGACTTGTCCCGCACGGCGATGATATCCCCCGTTTTCACCTGATAGGAGGGGATGTTTACCTTCTTGCCGTTGACGGTAATCAGGTTGTGCCGCACGATTTGCCGCGCTTCTGTGCGGGAGCGGCCATAGCCCAGCCGGAAGACAACATTATCCAGCCGCAACTCCAGCAACCGGAGCAAATTCTCGCCGGTTACGCCGGGGATGTTGCGCGCATTTTCGAAGTATATGCGGAATTGCTTTTCCAGCACGCCGTAGATGCGCTTGGCCTTTTGCTTTTCACGCAACTGTTGCCCGTATTCGCTCAGCTTCTTGGGCCGGGCGTTGCCATGCTGGCCCGGTGGGGTGGGCCGCTTGGCTACCGGGCAGGAATTTTTTACGCATTTCTCGCCTTTAAGGAACAGCTTCTCGCCCTCTCTGCGGCAACGCCGACAGACCGGGCCCGTATATCTCGCCATAATTACACCCTCCGTCTTTTGGGCGGCCTGCAACCGTTGTGGGGTACCGGGGTCACGTCCTTAATCAACGTCACCTCAAGCCCTGCCGCCTGCAATGCGCGTATCGCCGCTTCCCGTCCGCTTCCCGGGCCGTTTACGTACACCTCCACCATGCGCAGACCATATTCCTTGGCGGCGGCGGCGGCGGTATCGGCGGCCATTTGTGCCGCGTAGGGGGTGGACTTGCGGCTTCCGCGGAAGTTTAATGCCCCCGCCGAAGACCAGCTCAACGCATTGCCGGATGCGTCCGTTATCGTAACGATGGTATTGTTAAACGATGATTGGATATGGGCTTGGCCACGGTCAACGAATTTCCTGTCCCGCCTTCTGCGGGTGGCCGCCCGCCTAACTTGTTTTTTTGGCATGTAACTCCTCCAACTTTATGATTAGCCGTTATTTCTTCTTATTCGCTACCGTCCGTGCCTTACCCTTGCGGGTACGGGCGTTGGTACGGGTACGCTGGCCGCGGACAGGCAGACTCTTGCGGTGCCGTATCCCGCGGTAGCAACCTATTTCCACCAGCCGCTTGATATTTAAGGCCACTTCCCGGCGCAAGTCGCCTTCCACGGTCTGGGTACGCTCGATTACGCCCCGGAGGCGCACTACCTCGTCGTCGGTCAAGTCCCGCACACGGGTACCCAAGGCTACCTTCGCCTCTCCCATAATGCGTATCGCGCTGGGCCGTCCGATACCGAAGATATAGGTCAGGCCAATCTCGGCCTTTTTTTCTCTGGGCAAGTCAACACCTGCAATACGTGCCATACTATTTCCTCCTAGCCTTGTCTTTGCTTGTGCCTGGGGTTATCGCAAATAACCCGGATGGCGCGCTTGCGCCGGATAATCTTACATTTCTCACAAATCGGCTTCACCGATGGTCTTACCTTCATGGCAACCCGCTCCTTACCCGTTATTTATCCCGCCACACGATTCGGCCTTTGGTCAAATCATAGGGCGACATTTCTATCAGCACCTTATCGCCCGGAATAATACGGATGAAATTCATCCGCAACTTCCCGGATATGTGCGCAAGTATGGTATGTCCGTTTTCCAGCTTAACCTGAAACTGTGCGTTCGGCAGTTTTTCAACAACCCTACCTTCGACTTCGATTACATCATCCTTCGCCAAGTGGGAGTACCTCCTCTCCAAGCATTTTGCGTATGTCCGCATCCTGCAAGCCTCGGGAGCCTACGTCTGCCAGGTCCACTATCTTGTTTGTGGGCTGTACATGCATAGCCTTCTTCTTCTTGGGTTTGGAAAGGGTGCGTGTGCGCCCGTCTGCCAAAGTCAGCATGGTGGCGTTGGCGGTCTTTCCGGGCTCTACGGCCAGTACTATCATAGCAAGGCCCTTGTCCCGCCCCTTTTTACTCATCACGATTTGTCCGCGCTTCATAGCGTCAAAATGTCCGGCTCGCCTGTGGTAATCAGCACAGTGTCTTCATAGTGGGCGGAAAACTTGCCGTCCTTTGTCACCACCGTCCAGGTATCCTGATGCACGTTCAGCTCCTGGGTGCCCACATTTATCATGGGCTCTATGGCGAGGGTCATGCCGGGGGTCAGGCGCGGCCCCCGCGTTTTTTGCGCTGTATGGGGGATGGAGGGCTCCTCGTGGACGATTCGCCCAATCCCGTGCCCGCACCAGTCCTTGACTACGAAAAATCCGTTGCGCGTTACATATTCCTCAATGGCGGCACCCATTTCGTGGAGGTGGCATCCGGCCCGGGCATGTTTCATGGCCTCGAAAAAACTCTGCTTCGTGACCTCCAGCAAGCGTTTGTGCTTCTCGCTCACCGTGCCCACGGGATGGGAACGGGCCGCGTCCCCGTGGAACCGCTTCAGGCAAACGCCGATGTCAATGCTAATAATATCACCATTTTTCAGCTTTCTTAACCCCGGCACGCCGTGTATCACATGCTCGTTGACGCTGGTGCATATGGCGGCGGGGAACCCCCGATACCCCAGAAAGGAGGGGGTCGCCCCCTGGGAGGCGATATACTCCACCGCGATTTTGTTCAACTCACCGGTGGTGATACCGGGTTTTATATAGGTGGCAAGCAGTTCGTGTACGTCTCGGCATATCCGCCCCGCCTGCCGCATGATAGCGATTTGTTCGTCGTTTTTAATAAATATCCCCATGGGGCCCTAGTTCAGGAAGCCTTTGTAATGCCTCATCAGGAGCTGGCTTTCCAGCTGCTTGACAAACTCCAAGGCCACACCGATAACAATCAGAATCGTGGTTCCGCCGAAGCCGACGGGTACGTCGGTAAACAAATCCAGCAAAATGGGCGTCAGCGCGATTAGGGCGTAGAAGCATGAGCCTATCCAGCTTAGCCGCTTCACCGTCACGGCGATATAATCACTGGTGGGCTTGCCGGGGCGTATACCGGGGATGAAGCCGCCGTTCTTTTTCATGTTCTCGGCCATTTCCACCGGATTGACGGCAAAGGAAGTATAAAAATGGGTAAAGGCAAAAATCATCACCACGTACACAATCACGCCCACGGGGTGGATGGGCATTCCGGGCTGGCCGGTAAAGTTGAGCCAGCGCACCACGTTGCCCAAGCCCTCGTTTTGGAAGAATCCGTGAATCTGGGCCGGGAAGTGCATAACCGAAACGGCGAATATAATGGGCAGTACACCGGCGATGTTTACCTTCAAGGGGATATGGCTCTGGCTCTTTACTCCGGTGCCGCTGCGTCCCCCGGCGGCGGCCCTGGCGTTTTGCACGGGGATGCGCCGCTCTCCTTCGTGAACCAGCACGACGAAAGCAATAATGAAGGCGAAGACCGCCAGCATCAGGACTACCTGCAAGCCACCCATCATCCAACCCGCGTCAAGGGCCATGTTCCCAATGGCGATGACGCCGCCGGGCAGCCCCGCCAATATATTGGCGAAAATGAGGAAGGACGCGCCACTGCCGATGCCCTTTTCCGTCAGGAGCTCCGCCAGCCACATGATGAAAATGGTACCCGTCATCATGGCGACGGTGGCGACGATGTATACCAGTATATTTTGGTGATAGAAAAGGTTGAATCCGTCCGCGCCCGCCCAGGGCGGCCAGTTGGTGTAGGAAAACACCGTGCCCGCGGCTTGCAACGCGGCGAAGCCTACCGCCATATAGCGCGTGATTTGGCCGATTTTCTTCCGGCCGTCCTCGCCGTCCTTTTGCATCTGCGATAACTTGGGTACGGCGTAGGTCAGCAACTGCATGATAATGGATGCGGTGATATAGGGCATAATACCCATGGCGAACACGGAAAAGTCGCCGCCGCCCATAATCATGGAGATAAAGGTCATGCCCGTGGTGGCGGCAGGGTCGTGGGACGCGCCAAAACGCCACTCGTTCAGCAGGTACAAATCTATGCCGGGCAGAGGCACCACGGAGCCGATGCGGTATATGAACAGCAACAGGAAGATGAAAAGCAACTTCCTGCGTATATCCTGCACACGCCAAGCGTTTATGAAGATTTTAAACAATTATACAACCCCCCTAGCGGGAATCTCTCTCGTACATTTACTTCTTCGCAAGTATTTTCGCATGAACGGTTTCCGCCTTGCCGCCGGCGGCGTTGATTTTCTCTGCGGCGGACGCGCTGAACAGGTTTACCCGTACCGTTAGCTTTTTCTTCAAGTCCCCGTTGCCCAGAATCTTTACGCCGTCACGGGGGTTGGAAACCAGGCCCTTTTGCTTAAGGGCGGCGATGTCCACCACGGTGCCGTCTTCAAATACATTGAGCAAAGAAACATTGATGGCTACGATTTCCTTGGTGTTGCGGCATTTGAAGCCGCGCTTGGGCAAGCGGCGGTACAGAGGCATCTGCCCGCCCTCGAAGCCTATCTTGCCGCCCGAGCCGGAGCGGGAACGCTGGCCCTTGTGGCCGCGCCCGGAGGTCTTGCCATTGCCTGAGCCGTGGCCGCGCCCGCGCCGCCAATCCTTGGTGGTTGACCCGGCGGCCGGTTTGGTTTCTCCCAGTTTCATTTCGCGGCCTCCTTCACAGCCTTCTTGGCCGGTTCCTTTTTGGCTACTTTCTTAGGTTCTTTTTTCACTTCGGCGGCGATTTCTTCCACTTTCAGTAAATACCCAATTTGATGAATCATACCCCGGATGGCCGGGTTATCCTTTTGCCTTACCGTGGCTCCCAGCTTGCGCAGACCCAGTGCCTGCACAGTAAGCCGGTGCTTGGGCTTGCACCCGATGGGGGAGCGCGTCAGCGTAATTTTTAGCTCAGCCATTGCTACCCAACACCTCCTCTACGGACTTGCCCCGCAAACGGGCCACCTCGGAGGGGGTCTTCATACGGGCCAGCCCTTCCAGGGTTGCTTTCACTACATTGTGCTTATTGTTGGAGCCAATGGACTTGGTAACGATGTTGCGGATGCCGGCCAGCTCCAGCACGGCGCGCATGGCACCGCCGGCGATGACTCCCGTTCCTTCGGGGGCGGGGCGCATTAACACCTTCGCCGCGCCGAAATGCCCGAGGATTTCGTGGTACAGGCTGGCGTTCTCGTTGGTTTCGAGGAACATGATGTTTTTCTTCGCGTCCTCCTTGCCCTTGCGGATGGCCTCGGGGATTTCGTTGGCTTTACCCAGGCCCGCGCCTACGTGGCCGTTCTCGTCCCCCACGATAACCAGCGCGGCAAAACGGAAGGTACGACCGCCCTTTACCACCTTGGTAACGCGGTTGATGGCCACCACCCTGTCCTTTAGGTCTAAATTGTTTGCGTCTATTTTTGTTCTCATATACGGCTCCTTCGGCGAGGTCACGCCCCATTTTCACACGAAATGTGTACTACAGGTTAAAAGGCAAGGCCGGCTTCCCGGGCCGCGTCGGCCAGTGCCTTGACCCTGCCGTGGTAGACATAGCCCGCCCGGTCGAAGACCACGGACTCGATGCCCTTGGCGATGGCCTTCTTGGCCACGCTCATCCCCACGGCCTTGGCGGCGTCCAGGTTGGACTTCGAAGCCAGCTTGGCTTCCTTTACCAGAGCCGCGTCCATGGTAGACGCGCTGGCCAAGGTATGGCCCGCCACATCGTCTATCACTTGGGCGTAGATATATTTATTGGACTTGAAAACAGACAAGCGGGGCCGGGCCGCCGTGCCGGACAAATGGCGGCGCATTTTATAATGCCGTTTGCGGCGTGATGCCGCGCGGGATGGTTTGTTAATCATAAGCGTCCTCCAAAAGTAAATGGCTTATTTCTTACCGGACTTACCGGCCTTGCGCCTGATACGCTCGGCTTCATATTTAATGCCCTTGCCCTTGAAGGGCTCCGGGGGCCTCTTGAATCGAATATTGGCGGCATACTGACCCACTTTTTCCTTGTCGATGCCGGAAATGGTAATCTTGTTGTTCCCCTCCACCGCGGATTCCACCCCTTCCGGGTCCTCCATGACGACGGGATGGGAATAGCCCAGGGTAAGGGTCAGCTTGTTGCCGGCCTTGGCGGCGCGGTAGCCCGTGCCGTTGATTTCCAGCTTCTTTTCAAAGCCTTGGGTGACGCCCACTACCATATTGTTGACCAACGTACGGGTAAGCCCGTGGAGGGCCTTGTTGCGCTTCAAATCATTGGGCCGGGTAATCACCAGCTGGCCCTCTTCCTGTGCGATGTTCATGTTTTCGGAAAGCTTGCGCGTCAATGTGCCCTTGGGGCCGGTGACTTTAAGCAAATTGCCTTCGGTCAGCTCAATTTTCACCCCGGCGGGAACGATAACAGGTAATTTCCCTATCCTCGACATGGTCTGCACCTCCTTTTTGAAATAAGTTCTTGGGGACGCTGTCCCCAAGCCCCTGCGGTCTTATCTTCTCACATCACCAAACATAGGCCAGCACTTCGCCGCCCACGCCCTGTTTCCGGGCTTCATTGTCGGTGAGTACGCCCTTATTTGTGGAAACGATGGCGCAACCCAAGCCGTTGAGCACCTTGGGCAAATCCTCGCAACTGGCGTACACGCGCAAGCCCGGCTTGGAAATACGCTTGATGCCCGCAATCACCTTATCGTGCTTGGTGCGCCCATATTTCAAGGTGATGCGCATGGTCTTCTTCACGCCGTCTTGCAATATTTCATAGCCCTTGAGATAGCCCTCGCGCACCAAAATATTGGCGATATCCACCTTCATCTTGGACGAAGGTATCTCAACGGTGGTATGTCTGGCTGATGTTGCATTACGGATTCTGGTGAGCATATCTGCAATAGGGTCAGATAACATGGTTGCCCCTCCTTTTCTTAGTTACCAACTGGCCTTGCGAACACCGGGAATCTGCCCCTTGTAGGCCAGCTCGCGGAAACAAATACGGCAGATGCCGTACTTGCGCAAGGTCGCGTGGGGGCGGCCGCAAATATTGCAACGGCTATACGCCCGGCTGGAGAACTTGGGTGGTTTTCTAGATTTGAGTACCAATGCTTTCTTTGCCATGCTTAACCTCCAGCAATGTGTTTTTGCTTCAGCTTCTGATAAAGGGCATACCGAACAGAGACAGCAATTCCCTTGCTTCCTCGTCGGTTTTGGCGGTGGTGACGAAGACTACCTCCATGCCCCTTAGTTTGTCGATTTTATCGAAGGAAATCTCCGGGAAGATTAACTGCTCCTTGATGCCCAGGGTATAATTGCCGCGCCCGTCGAAGGAGTCGGGGCTTACGCCGCGAAAGTCACGGACACGGGGTATACTCACATTGATAAGACGGTCCACGAAGCTGTACATTTTCTTGCCGCGCAGGGTCACTTTACAGCCCACGGGCATACCCGCGCGCAACTTGAACGCGGAAATGGATTTCTTCGCCTTGGTCACTACGGGCTTCTGCCCGGTAATGATGGCCATGTCGCCGGTGGCATGTTCGATGACCTTGGCGTTTTCCTTGGCTTCGCCCAGACCCATGTTGACGACAACCTTCTCGATTTTGGGCACGGCCAGCTTATTCGTGTAGCCAAATTTCTTCATCATGCCGTCAATGACGTCTGTATTGTACTGCTCTTTTAGGCGGCTCATTACGTTCCTCCGATACCTTTAATCAATTACTTCGCCGGTGGATTTGGCGACGCGCTGTTTCTTTACCACACGCTTGCCGTCTTCCTCGGTGACTTCCACCTTGTAGCCAATCCGGGTGGGCTTGCCCTTGTGCAGATACATCACATTGGAAACGTCAATGGGTGCCTCGCGGCGGGTGATGCCCCCGGTCTGGTTGGCGCGGTTGGGCTTCTGGTGCTTGGTCTGCATGTTCAAACCCTCCACCAGCACCTTCCCATGGGAGCGGTCCACCTTCAGGATTTTACCCGTGCGTGTAACTTCCTTGCCGGCGATGACCTGCACCATGTCGCCGCGCTTCAATTTGATTTTATGGTCGATTTTTGGGGTTGCGGGTCTAGGCATAATTACAGCACCTCCGGTGCGAGAGAAATGATTCGGGTGAATTGCTTTTCGCGCAGTTCACGGGCTACGGGGCCGAAGATACGGGTCCCCCGGGGGGTCATGTCTTCCTTGATGATAACGGCGGCGTTCTCATCGAAGCGGATGGAAGAGCCGTCGGGACGCTTCATGCCCTTTACCGTACGTACGATGACGGCGCGCACGACTTCGCCCTTCTTCACCACGCCGCCGGGGTTGGCGTCCTTAACCGAGCACACGATAATGTCGCCCACATTCCCATAACGCCTTTTGCTTCCGCCAAGCACACGGATGCAAAATAATTCCTTGGCACCCGAATTGTCCGCAGCCGCAAGGCGCGTTTGTTGTTGAATCATTGGTGGTCGCTCCTTTTATCTCACACTTCTCCTTGGGAAAAATGTTAGCTTACTTCGCTTTTTCGAGAATCGTTATTAAACGCCAGCGTTTTTCCTTGGAGAGCGGACGCGTCTCCATGACCCGTACCCGGTCGCCGATGCCGCAGGCATTCGCTTCGTCGTGGGCCTTCAGTTTGTAGGTACGCTTTACGATTTTGCCGATAACCGGGTGACGCACGCGGTTTTCCACAGCCACTACAATGGTTTTATCCATTTTGTCGCTGACCACGCGCCCTATGCGGGTTTTACGCAGATTGCGGTCTGTGCTTACTTTTGCTTCCATGTGCTACCTCCTACCCTGACCCGTTGCGAAGCGGATACGCCTGGATTTTTTTGTTCTGGGTTGCGCGCCCCCGGGCCATTCGCGCTTGGTGATGGCGGTAAGGATGCGGGCAATATTCTTGCGCACCTCGTTGATACGGGCGGTATTGTCCAACTGGTTGGTAGCGTTTTGGAAGCGCAGGTTAAACAATTCCTTTTTCGTGTTTACCAGTTCCGTTTGCAATTCTTCCACGGATTTATCGTCAAGGGAGTTCATATACTTGGTTGACTTCACTTATCTCACCCTCCTTACGAGCTGGCCGCTGCGGCCAAGGCGTTGGCCTCGGCTTCCTGGGCCGCTTTTTGCTCTGCTTTGGAGATAATCTTACATTTGATGGGCAACTTGTATGCGGCAAGCTTCAAGGCCCTGCGGGAAAGCTCCTCGTCCACGCCGGCGATTTCGAACATGACGCGCCCCGGCTTGACCACGGCCACCCAGTATTCCGGGGAGCCCTTGCCGGAGCCCATCCGCGTTTCCGCGGGCTTTTGGGTGACGGGCTTGTCGGGGAAAATTTTTATCCACACCTTACCGCCACGCTTCATGGTACGGTTCATAACGATACGTGCCGCTTCTATTTGGTTGGCGGTTATCCAGCAAGGCTCGGTAGCCACCAGTCCGTATTCCCCGTAGGTGATGGTATTACCGCGCAACGCCTTTCCGGTCATTCTGCCGCGGAACTGTTTGCGTCTTTTTACCCTTTTTGGCATCAGCATATTCGCTTGCTCCTTCCCTTCTCCCAAGGGCTTGACCCGGGAGGACTTCGCCTTTGTAAATCCATGCCTTTACCCCGATTTTTCCATAAGGGGTGTTGGCCTCGGCGAAGCCGTAGTCTATTTCTGCGCGCAGTGTCTGCAACGGAATGGTTCCTTCGTGGTAGTGCTCGTTTCGGGCGATTTCCGCCCCGCCCAAACGGCCGGATACGGCGGTCTTGATGCCCTTGGCCCCCATTTTCATGGTGCGGGTCATGGCTTGCTTCATGGCCCTGCGGTAGGTGACGCGGTTTTCCAAATCCTTGGCGATGGTCTCCGCCACCAGCTGGGCATTCAGCTCCGGGCGTTTGATTTCCTGGATGGCCACATCTGCCTTCTGGTCGGTCATCTTTTGGATTTCTGCAGTCAAGTCGGCGATGGCCTGGCCGTTGCGCCCGATAATCACACCGGGGGAGGCTGTGTGTATCGTGATTTTTATATTGCTGGTGGTGCGTTTTATCTCAATGCGGGAGATTTTCGCCGCCATGAGCTTCTTTTTTATATAGGTGCGCAGGTTGTGGTCCTCCAGCAGGAACTTGGCGAAATCCTTTTCCGCGTACCATACGGAGTCCCATTCCTTGGTTATGCCCAGTCGCAGACCGTGGGGGTTTACTTTCTGGCCCATATCAGCTCTCCTTCTTCTCGTTAAGAATAATGGTGATGTGGCTTGTTTTCTTGTTAATACGGTAGGCGCGACCCTTGGCCCGGGGCTGGATACGCTTCATGGTGGGGCCCTGGTTGGCGATGACCTCTTCCACGAAGAGCTCATCGGGGTCAAGGGAATGGTTTTCCTGGGCGTTGGCTACGGCAGATTTAAGCACCTTGCCCGCCAGATACGCGCCGTAGCGGGGATTGTATTTGAGAATCGCCTCCGCCACGCCAACGGGCTTGCCCTTGATTTGCTCCAGGACGATGCGTGCCTTGGTATCGGAAATACGGGCGAACATATGATGGGCGTGGGGACGCTTTTCGCGGTTTTCCTTGTTGCGTTCAGCCTTGTACTGGCTGCGTGAGCCTTTTGCCATGATAGACTTCCTCCTACTTTACTCGGGAGCGTTTTTCCGCGTCTTTGCCGTGGCCGCGATAGGTGCGGGTGGATGCGAACTCGCCCAGCTTATGGCCAACCATGTCTTCGGTGATATACACGGGCACGTGCTTGCGCCCGTCGTGTACGGCGATGGTCAGCCCAATCATTTCAGGGAAAATGGTGGAGCGGCGCGACCAGGTTTTGATGACGGACTTGTTGGAAACATTGGCCATGGCGTCTACTTTTTTTAACAGGTGGGCATCGGCGAAGGGCCCTTTTTTCAATGAACGTCCCATGTGGGCCTCCTATTTTTTGCCGCGCTTGCGGACAATATATTTATTGGTTTGTTTATTCTTTTTACGGGTCTTGTAGCCCAAGGCCGGCTTGCCCCAGGGGGTTGAGGGGGAGGGCCGCCCGATGGGGGAACGCCCTTCGCCGCCGCCGTGGGGATGGTCGTTGGGGTTCATGACGGAGCCGCGCACCGTGGGGCGGATGCCCATGTGCCGCTTCTTGCCCGCCTTGCCGATGTTAATTAGCTCGTGGTCCAGATTGCCGATTTGGCCCACGGTGGCGCGGCAATTGACGGGAACCAGGCGCATTTCACCGGAGGGGAGGCGCACCGTGGCGTATTTCTCATCCTTGGCCATGAGCTGGGCCACATTGCCCGCCGAGCGCACCAGCTGCCCGCCACGCCCCAGCTTCATCTCGATATTGTGGATTTCCGTACCCACGGGGATAGACTTCATGGGCAGGGCATTGCCCACCCGAACCTCCGCCTCCGTGCCGCTCATCAGACTGTCGCCCACCTTCAGGCCGTTGGGGGAGAGGATGTAGCGTTTCTCGCCGTCGGCGTAGAAGAGCAGGGCAATGTTGGCGGTACGGTTGGGGTCATATTCGATGGCGGCTACCCGGGCGGGTACGCCGTCCTTGTTGCGCTTGAAATCAATGATGCGGTATTTAATCTTCGCCCCGCCGCCCCTGTGGCGCACGGTGATTTTGCCCTGGTCGTTGCGGCCCGAATATTTCTTCAGGTGAACGGTGAGGCTCTTCTCCGGCGTGGACTTGGTGATTTCCGCAAAGTCGGAAACCGTCATCTGCCTTTGGGAGGGGGTGATGGGTCTATAGCGTTTTACGCCCATTTTTCATTCTCCTTACATGCCTTGGAATACTTCAATTTCCTTACTGCCGGGGGCTAATGTGACGATGGCTTTCTTGCGCTTTGCGGTGGCACCGGGGGCGAACCCGCGGCGTTGCTTTTTCTTGGGGTGGCAGTTCATGGTGTTGACGGAGCCTACCTTGGTGCCGGTAAAGAGCCGCTCCACTGCGTCCTTGATTTGGGTCTTGGTGGCGTCGGGATGTACGTAGAAAGAGTAGGCAGGGGCGCGCCCCTGGTCTTTCGCGTCGCTGTCGGCCTCCATGTAGCGCATACTTTTCTCGGTCATGAGGGGCTTGAGCAGGACATCGTAATATTGCAGATTAGCCATTATGCATACACCTCCTGCATTTGCTCCACGGCTTCCTTGGTGACGACGAAGCTATCGTAGCGGAGAATGTCATAGACATTAATCGTATTCACGCCGGCGGTCTTGATACCGGGGATATTGCGGGCAGACAGCATGACATGGGTGTTGCTTCCGCTGGTGACGATGAGGGCGTTGGGGGTGGCCAGCTTCTCGCACACCTGCACCATGGCCTTGGTCTTGATTTCCGGTAAGTCGAAGCTGTCCAGCACCACCAGCTTGTCCCGCTTCACCTTGTCGGTGAGGGCGGACTTCAGGGCCAGCCTTTTTTGCTTCTTGTTTAGTTTAATCGAAAAATCCCTGGGCTTGGGCGCGAACACCACGCCGCCGCCCTTCCATTGGGGCGAGCGAATGGAGCCTTGGCGGGCACGGCCCGTGCCTTTTTGCCGCCAGGGCTTGCGGCCGCCGCCGCGCACCTCGGCGCGGGTCTTGGCGGATTTTGTGCCCTGCCTGCGATTGGCCAGGTATTGCACTACGGCCATATGCACGGCATGGTCATTGACCTCTATTCCGAAAAGGGCGTCGTTGAGCTCCATCGAGCCCACGGTTTCGCCGTTAATATTTTTTATCGCTACTGTTGCCATACCGCAACTCCTTCCAGTGAATAAAACCTGCAGTTTATTGCTTCACCGTGCTCTTGACCATAACCAAGGCACCCTTGATGCCGGGGATATTGCCCTTGATGAGCAACAGGTTCCTTTCACCATCGGCACGTACGACTTCGAGGTTTTGTATCGTCTTTTTAACCGCGCCCATGTGGCCGGGGGCCTTTTTGCCCTTGCGAACCTTACCGGGGGTGGTGCCGGGGCCCATCGAGCCCAAGCCCCGGTGATATTTGGAGCCGTGGGTCATGGGGCCTCGGGTTTGGCCGTGGCGTTTGATGGCACCTTGGAAGCCCTTGCCCTTCGACACGCCGCTGATATCCACCCGCTCGCCTATGGTGAAGAAATCGGCTTTAATCTCCGTGCCCACCTCGAAGGCGTCGCAATCCTCCAGGCGGAACTCGCGCAGTACCCGGCGGGGGGTTGCGTTCGTGCCCACCCCGGCTTCGAAGTGGCCCTTTTCGGGCTTGTTCATATGCTTGGGCTTGGCGTTGCGAAAGCCCACCTGCAAGGCGGTGTAGCCGTCTTTTTCCATGGTTTTCTTTTGCACCACCAGACAGGGGCCCGCCTCCAGTACGGTTACGGGTACAACCGTGCCGTCCTCGGCGAAGATTTGGGTCATGCCCAGCTTTGTGGCAAGTATCGCTTTTTTCATGAATGTCCGCTCCTATCTCAGCTCACACAATAGAAATATGCCCGACTAGGTTACTTTGACGGTGATGCTTACGCCGTCGGGTAAATCCAGCCGTGTGAGTGCGTCTACGGTTTTTTGGGTGGGCATGAGGATATCAATGAGCCGCTTGTGGGTACGCATCTCGAACTGCTCCCGCGAGTCTTTGTATTTGTGTACGGCACGGAGAATCGTTACCACTTCCTTGCGGGTGGGGAGCGGAATGGGGCCGGAGATGGCCGCGCCCGTACGCTTGGCAGTTTCTATGATTTGTGCCACAGATTGGTCGATAAGCTTGTGGTCATAGGCTTTGAGATTGATTCGGATTTTTTGGCTGGGCATTGATTACCTCCGATTTTACTTTCATACACGTGACCGGGTGTGTCACGAGACCGGACATTTCCTTAGAATTTGGCCGACAGTTGGGTAATATACAGTAAGTCAAAAAGAAATGCAAGGGTTTTCTGGAAATTTTTTTTCCTGGGCGAAAATTCTTGAAATAAAGCAAAGGGTGGTATACCCTATACATAATGAAAGAACGGGCAGGTGAGTTGGGTGCTGGGCGTCAAGTTCGATTATACCGGAAACGCTGTGCTGATATACACAGCAGAGGGCGAATACATACAAAAATCCGAAATCGCGCAATACAACAAGCGCAACTTTCAATTGAAGCTGCGCGGCGGTCTCCCTTCCTTTATGAAGGAGGGGGATGTGTACGCGCTGCTGGTGCTGGCCGAGCCCTCCCCCCGGGAATACGAAGGCCGCGTGGAAGTGGATAAGACCGACTTGGTTCTTGTGTTGTATCGCGGCAAAGAAAAAGAGAGCCGCCGCTCAAGCCGGTATAAGGTTAATTTCAACGCGAAAATCGTATCCTTGGTTCGCCATGAGGAAATCTTTCCCCTGCACACGCCCCTGGACGCGGTGGTGATAAACATAAGCCAAGGGGGCTTGCGCATTTCCGCGCCCGTCAATTCCCTGCGCAAGGGCGACAAGATGCAAATCATGGTGCAATTCGAAACCACGGAGAAGCTGATGACCGCCCTCGTCACCAACTATCTGGATTCCAACGAATACGCTTCCGAGTACGGTTGCGGCCTGATGGGGTTATAGCCATGAAAGACAGGAATTTGACGCCCATTCCCCTGGATAACCTTAAGGTAGGAACCCTCGCCCAGAGCGATGTGTACTCCCACAATTCCGGCCAGTTGCTTATCAAGTCCGGCACATTGCTGGATGAAAGAATACTCGAACGGGTAAAAAGCCTGAACGAAAACAAGCCCATGGTCTTTCTCTCCGGGCTCCCCCTTTCCGCTTTGGCCATGCCGGCAGAGGAAATGGAGACGCGGCGCAAGGCCCTGGAAAAGGAAACGGGCTACGACACCGTCAACAACGAAGCCTTTGATTTCCTCAACCAGGTGGCCACCAGCAAGACCATTGAGATGATTAATTTGAAAAAGGTTTCCACCCAGCTGGGCAACCAGTTGGGGGTACGAAGCCCCTCCATTGTGCTTTCCCTGGTCAACGCCTTGGCCCCGGTGGACGAATATTTGCAAAGGCACTGCATAAACACCGCGCTGATAAACGGCCTGATGGGGAAATGGATGGGTCTCTCCGCGGAGAAAACGAACCGCCTGGCTCTGATTGGCCTACTCCACGACTGCGGCAAGGCCCTGACACCGGCCAGCATCCTGAACGAGACGCGGCGGCTGACCACGGCGGAATTTGAAATCATCAAAACCCATCCCCTGCGTAGCTACGAATTGCTTTCCAATTTCCCTGAGGACGTGCGCCTTGCGGCGCGATGCCACCACGAGAAGGCAGACGGCTCGGGCTACCCCGACGGCCTCCCCCTCGAAAAAATCCCCATAGAATCCCGCGTCACCACCATTTCCGACATCTACGACGCCTTGGTGGCCCAGCGCGCATACAAAGAGCCCCGCAGTCCCTTCTCCACCATGGCCCTGCTGAAAAAGCTGGCGGGTACAGAGCTTGACCCCGAGCTTGTAGATGTCTTCGTACGAAATATGCCCAAGGAGCTCATCGGAAAGCAAGTGGTACTCTCCAACGGAAGCATCGCCTATATACGCGAAATCGACACAGAAGACATCGAGTACCCCATTGTGATACAATACGGCCAAGCAATAAAAACCCACGAAGCTTTGTGTTGCAAGTCTATGTATTAGAAAGGAAAATCGCCATGCTTGACCCTTTAGCCATGATGACCGACATCACCAACCGTATCCTGGACCGCATCCCGTCGTCGGAAGCCTTCCGCAACCGGACACAATCCGTGAGCGAAAACCCGGCCACGGAAACACCCGCGCAAACCGGCACCCGCGAGACCCCCTTCGTTGACCTGGTGCGGCGTTTCAGCGAGTCCGCCATAGACAGCCCCCTCACCGGGGAAGCATTGGACGCGCAAATCAACCGGGAAATCCTGGCCGCCGCCGAAAGGCATAACCTGGACCCGGAGCTCATCCGCGCCGTCATCCGCGCCGAGAGCAATTTTCGCCCGGACGCGGTATCCAGCGCGGGAGCCATGGGGCTGATGCAGCTTATGCCGGGCACGGCGGAATTTCTTGGCGTCACCGNCCCCTTTGACATCGCCCAGAACATCGACGGCGGGAGCCGCTACCTGCGCCGTATGCTTGACCTCTTCGGCGGGGACACCCAGCTGGCCCTCGCCGCCTACAACGCGGGCGCGGGCGCGGTGCAACGCCACGGCGGCATCCCCCCCTTCCGCGAAACCCAAACCTTCGTACCCCGGGTTCACGGCTTCTGGGAGGAAAATCTCCTCAACCAATACCGGGCCTCCTCGCGCTTTGGTTGACAGACATTGTGGGGGTGTGCTATCTTCTCCCCCGTCAATTCTCGCCACGCTGCTGTAACTCAGGGGTAGAGTACCTCCTTGGTAAGGAGGAAGTCGGCAGTTCAAATCTGCTCAGCAGCTATGAATAGTTACAGACATGGGGTTGTTTTGTGAAGAAAAATTTCGGGGGCTTTGCCCCCGAACCCCACGCGCTTTTGAAAAAGCTCGACCAAAACTTTAATGAAAAAGCCGCGTTTGCGGCTTTTTTTGGTAATTTTTGTCAAACTTTTTTCAAAAAGGGAGGGATGATTCATGTATTATTCGGCTACGCATCCATCGCCTGTGGGCTTGATTACCATGGCCAGCGACGGGAATAGCCTTGTGGGCCTGTGGCTGGAGGGCCAGAAGTATTTCGGGCTTTCTGTTCCGGGGGAAAGGGAGGATAGGGGGGATTTGCCCATTTTCGGCGCGGCGCGGCAATGGCTTGACCGGTATTTCGCAGGGGGGAGGCCCGATGTCTCCGGGCTCGCACTGGCCCCCAGCGGCAGTGATTTCCGTAAAAGCGTTTGGCAAATTTTGTGCGGGATTCCCCACGGGGAAGTGATGACGTATGGCGAAATTGCCAAGAAGATAGGCTGTAAATCCGCCCAAGCGGTGGGCGGCGCGGTGGGACACAATCCGATTTCGATTATTATCCCCTGCCATAGAGTGGTGGGCGCGAACGGAAGCCTGACGGGCTACGCCGGAGGCTTGGATATAAAAGAAAAACTACTGACATTGGAGGGCATACGCTGGCCATAAAATGTGCGGCGATTTATCCTTCACACTATTCGCCCTCGCAGTCCACGGGCGTTCACGGGTAATGAAATTACTCTGTCACGTTGATTGCGTATTTTTTGTGTCGTGGGAAGGGGCGGGGATAAAAGGTTACGAATAAATAACGCAGTGAATGTGTGAGCGGCAAGCGCGTCTCACGAAGGCGCGTGGTTGGAGGGTTGTCAAGTGGTTTGAGAAAAATAAATTTTGTGAGTATTGTTATGCTCTGATATAATTTATCGTAATGGTAGGCAATTGAGCAAAATTTATATTTTAGAGGGGCGGCGTGAGAATGAGTATAAAAATGATTGCTACTGACCTTGACCAAACACTTCTTATGTCGGACAAGAACATTTCAAGTTTTACCAAAAACATATTAAATGCTTGTAAGCAACAGGGTATTTTAATTACATTTGCAACAGCACGCACCGAAATTGATTGCAAATCATATGCAGAGGAAATAAATCCAGATGCAATAGTTTCAAGTCGTGGGCTTCTTGTTAAAGCGGGAGAAGATACAATCAGCCGCTTTACTCTTAATGTTGAAACCACAAATAAAATAATATTATCGTGTTTAGAACAATCTAACGTCAGATATATACTCGCTTTCACTGTCAAAGGAACTTTTACTAATATACCTGCCGATGAACACAACACTATCTGGGGCAAATGCAATCCAGAGATGTATACAGATTTTTCAAATGGATTAGATTATGAGGCATATGACATTGTTGCAGAAATTTTCGATGATGCAACAGCCAACATAATCGCCGCCTTATTTTCAATGATTGATGTAAAAAAAATTTCTGGTCAACATTGGTTTAGTTTTGGGGTTAAGAACGCAAATAAATCTATTAACAAATTTGATGGTATAAAATCATTAGCCACTCATTTTAATATTGATTTAGAAGATATTGTTGCTTTCGGAGATGACTTCTGTGATGTGGAAATGTTACGCGGATGTGGTATTGGTGTTGCGGTTGATAACGCTATTGACGAAGTGAAAAATGTTGCTGATTTTATTTGTGATTCAAATGATGATGACGGGGTTGCAAAATGGATTAGTGAACGTATTAGGTACGCAACTTATTAAGCAAAATATTAAAGAAGCGATTGAAAAACTCCCATCCGGTGACGTAAAAAAATTGCAAGAATGTAAAAACGCTTATCGGCTTCGTGTTGGGGATTACCGCATACCAGACGTTCTCCCAAGGGGAGCGGCTTATAAAAAATGAAAGGGTGCTTGTTATGACAGCAACTGCGTGATATTATAGATGTTGTAGATTCAAGCGAGTTAGGCGTTTTGTACCAAGTGTTAATTAAGTTCATCCCTGAATCAGTACCCATGCCGGATGAAATAGAGGCGATACGCTTGGGGCGGGATGAGATTCGCCGTGGGGAAACAGTAAGCCACGATGAAATTGACTGGAGTTAAAAATAAAGGATGCCCGATTAACTGAGCATCCTCTGTTTTTGACTCCTTCCTGCATGGCTAAACGCCCGCCCCTTCCCACGGGGACGAATAAGAACACGCAAACAACAATGCCATGATAATTAAATTAACGTGTATTCCGCATTCACGAAGGTATCGTGCGGTAGGCGTTAAAGTAGGTTTCTTCCCGACCGGTGGTAAGGCAGGTTTGGATTTCTTCTTTTAATGCGGTGTCTTCCAGGGCGGCGGCAATTTCGGGGTGGTAGCGGGTGCCGGCCTGGGCTTGAATTTCGGCTATGATTTGTTCCAGGGTGAGGCCGTGGGCGTAGCTTCGGCCTACCGTGTCGGTGGCGGCGTCTATGGAATCTGCCACAGATACCATATCAATGACAAAGGCAAAGGGCGAGGCCCGGTTGTTAAACCATTGGGGATAGCCGCCGGTGCCGTCGTACCATTTATGGTGGCCTTTAATCACATCGGCCAGGCAGTGCATTTGCGCAGAGGCGTGGTTGTTGCCCAACAGCGTATCGGCACGGATGTGTTCTTTGATGATGTCAAACTCAAAGTCGAATAACCGGCGCGAATGAAGGGACACCGTGTTGATATAGGATATCTTGCCGATATCGTGACAAAGGGCGGCCCGGCTGATTAGGTGCAAAATCGCATCGGCGTGGTCTGTCACCTCCTGGGAGGTGGACGCGCCGCACATGCCGATAAAATAGGCGGGCTTCCGGGTGATAAAATGCCGCGCCAATATTTCGGTAAGGCGTTGCACCTGCACGGCATGTACATAGGTAGATAAATGCCCGAAGGAAGTAAAGCGCAGTAGCAAATCTATATAGGTGTCCCACGGGATATTGGCGGAGCCAATCACTTTGGCGAATCGGGAGATGTAGTCATTGGCGATTTCCCGCACTATGCCGGCGGGCATTTTTTGAAAATAGGATGTTACCCGTGACATAACGCTGTTGATTTCTTGCTTGGTGGCTTCGGGGTTTTCGGTGGGGTACGTGTCCAGGCAAGCGATAAAAAAGAAGGGAATAAACCCCATGTCAAATAACCCGGTACTGCTGTAGTCTGCATCGTCAACCCGGGCGTAAAGGCGGCGCAGCGTGGCGGGCAGTTCGGCGGGGCTGGGGGCTTCTTGGGCGTAATAATTTACGGCAAAATGCATATATTCGGTCATCAGGGGTGTCCAGAAGGGGGCAGATAGCGCATGAAAGCTGTCGCGTATGCGCCGGGCCAATACCGGGTCGCGCTCCGGTGCATCAGGCCCGGTGAGGGCAAAGGCATCCACCCAGCTACATATATTTAAGCGAACGCTGGTGATATACGAATCCCAGGGGAAATCCGGGTCGTGGGCCCGCACCCTTTCGTCATGGCAAAAAGCGAGCAATGCATCAACACTTGTAAAAAAGGGGGCTAGTGCTTCACGAAAGTTTTCCCGTGCCATGGCCAGCAAGCCGTTTAAATTAACCATGCAGGCAATAATTGGACGGCGGGTAGTTTCATTGGATATTTCGAAATATTGTGCCGCGAAGCCCGCCCCTTCCCGCAGGTAGGCTTCCGCACGGTCGGCAAACATTTCAGGGTTCCCTTGCAATTGCATGACATAGTGCAGGTCGCGGTAGATTAACCCGGCATCTTGCAAACTGCGCACCTGCCGTGGGATATCACCCTTTTCCCGCGCATAAACCAACAATCGGTTGTGGATTTCCAGTGCCAGCCCCCGGTCCAGGGAATGCTGTCGGTTGGAGTCGTGTAATGCCCGCGCCAGCGCGAAGAGGCGGTCGGCCTGTGCTTCGGTTAGGGGGCCTTCCATTAACGGTGTAAGGTGCGCTTGGATTAACGCGTTGTTTTCGGCCAGCAAAGCCGCTGTTTTCTTTGCCCGCTCCCGCAGGTGCCGCACCAGCCCCTCCCGCGTAAAGTCCCGGGGCAGCACCTCATTTTCCAATGCCTTGTACGTGCGCATGTTTTCTGTCAGCTTTTCATCAAAGTTGGTCATAATAGTGTGAGAAACCCTCCGTTTGTCATTGAATTTGCTATACTTAAAATCCGAACCACAGGCTAACCCATTTTATGATTAGCTTGTGGTTCGGATTATACGTTATCTCTGCCCGAGGCCGGACTCGAACCGGCACAGAGTTGCCTCCGAGGGATTTTAAGTCCCTTGCGTCTACCAATTCCGCCACTCGGGCCGGGAAGGATTTTTATTATGGGGCGAAAAAAGGAGGGTGTCAAGCTTTCGGCTCGAACCCGTTTTGCCGCAGGGCTTCATATAATACGATGCCTACGGACACGGAAAGGTTGAGGGAACGTTCCCGGCCTATCATGGGGATACTGATGAGGCGGTGGGGGTATTCCTCCCGCATCCATGGGGGCAGGCCCGTTGTTTCGCTGCCGAAGACGAGGAAGTCTGCGGGGGTGTAGGACACCTGGGTGTAGAGGCGTGTTCCCCCGGTTTCCACCAGATAGAAGTGGGCGTCGGGGTGGGTATCGAGAAAGTGCTGGAAGCTGTCGTATTCCGCCACCTTCAGCTTGGGCCAATAATCCAGGCCCGAACGCTTCAGGGATTTTTCATCTAAATAGAACCCCAGCGGGTGGATGAGGTGCAATTGGGCACCCGTCACCAGGCAGGTGCGGCCCACGGCCCCGGTGTTGTGGGGGATTTCGGGCTGGTGGAGGACAATATTCATAAGGGCAGTATACGGCTACGCCCCTATTTGTCAAAGGTTTTGGGTGTGGGGTATAATCGCCGCCAAGCCAATGAAGGAGGTTTCCCCATGACATTCCGTATCGGCCAGGGCTATGACGTTCATCCGTTGGTGGCGGGCCGCCCGCTTATTCTGGGCGGGGTGGAGATTGCGCACCCGGTTGGGCTTGCGGGCCATTCCGACGCGGATGTGCTTTGCCATGCCATCATGGACGCCTTGCTTGGTGCGGCGGGGCTTGGGGATATCGGCGTGCATTTCCCCGATACGGAGACGGCGTACAAGGATATCTCCAGCCTGCATATACTGGGGGAGGTGGCGATAATGCTGGCCGAGAGCCATTTTACTGTGGAAAACATCGACGCCACCGTCATCGCCCAGGCCCCCAAGCTTTCCCCCCACCGGGAAGTCATGGCCGCCAACATCTCCCGGGCGTTGGCGTTGCCCCCCGGCGCGGTGAACGTCAAGTTCACCACCGAGGAAGGGCTGGGCTTTACCGGCGCACAGCAGGGCATGGCGGCCCAGGCGGTATGTCTCATAAAAAGGAATGACGTCTTATGATTAGCATTTATAACACCCTCACCCGGCGCAAGGAGCCCTTCGTGCCCCTTGACCCCGGCGGCAAAACAGTAAAAATGTACACCTGCGGCCAGACGGTGTACAACGACATCCACATGGGCAACGCCCGTTTCTATGTGGTTTTTGACGCGGTGCGGCGGTATATGGCCTATCGCGGTTTTGACCTGCAATTCATGCAAAATTTCACGGACATTGACGATAAAATCATCGCCCGCGCCGCCCAGGAAGGCCGCGCTGTGGCCGACATCGCCAACACCTACATCGCCCGCACCTTGGAGGATTTGGAAAGCCTGAATGTCTGGCTCGCCGACAAGCATCCCTGCGCCACCCAGGAAATCCCCGAAATCATTGCCATGGTTGAAAAGCTGATTGCAAAGGACGCGGCCTACGAAAGGGGCGGGACGGTCTATTTCGACACCACCCGGGCCGCTCACTATGGCAAGCTCTCCCGGAAGAACCCCGACGACCTGCTGGCCGGGGCGCGGATAGAAATCGACAGCGACAAGCGCAACCCCGCGGATTTCGTCCTGTGGAAGCCCGCCAAGGCCGGCGAGCCCTTCTGGGAAAGCCCCTGGGGCCGGGGCCGCCCCGGCTGGCACATCGAGTGCTCCGCCATGGCCTACAAATACCTGGGAGAGGAAATCGACATCCACGGCGGCGGCGCGGACCTCATCTTCCCCCACCACGAAAACGAAATCGCCCAGACCGAGGCCGTCACGGGCAAGCCCTTCTCCCGCTACTGGATGCATTGCGGCATCCTCACCGTTGACCACAAAAAAATGTCCAAGTCCCGGGGCAATTTCCAAACCCTGCGGGAGGTAGCGGCGCGGTTCCCCTACGATGTGATTCGCTTCTATTTGCTCAGCGGCCACTACCGGATGCCCATGGAGTTTGGCGATGAGCTGATTGCCGCCGCCGGGCGGGGGCTGGAGCGGATACGGAATTGCTACGGAGCCTTGAAGCGGGCGGAGGGCGCGCCCCAGGGCGAAGGGAACGCTTCCACTGCGCCCTTCGTGGAAAAATTCCACGCCTCCATGGATGATGATTTTAATACCGCCGACGCGGTGACGGCCATTTTTGAATGGGTGAAATATGTAAATACGGGGCTGGCCCAATGGGAAAGCCCGTCGTCGGCCTTGATTACAGGCTTGTTGGAGGAACTCACCCACATGTGCGGCTTGCTGGGCATCTCACTGGAGGAAGCCCATTCGTCCCCAGGCGGGAACGTTCCCGACGCCGACATCGAAGCCCAAATTGCCGCCCGCACCGCCGCGAAAAAGGCCCGGGACTTCGCCGAAGCGGACCGCATCCGGGATGAATTGGCTAAGCAGGGTATACTCTTAGAGGATACCCGCGCAGGTGTCATATGGAAGAGAACGTAAAGCCCTCTACCGCCACCGCCGCCCTGGCCTACCTGGGGGACGCGGTATTTGAACTGCGGGTGCGGGAAATGCTACTGGCGCGCAACAAAAACGGCGCGTCCATGCACGCGTTGAACCGCCAGGCGCGGAAATATGTGAGTGCCGCCGCACAAGCGGCCATGTATCACGCCATTTTTCCGTTGCTGAGTGAAGCGGAGCAAGCCATTATCAAACGGGGGCGCAATTTGCATTCCGTGTCCAGGGCAAAGAACGCCGACACGGTGGCCTACCGCCACGCCACGGGGCTGGAGGCCCTGTTCGGGTATTTATACGAAAAAAATGAGCACGAACGGCTGGAAGAGATTTTCGGGCTGTGTGTATCCCAGGGGTAAACGAGGGGGGGGGTTCGCAATGAAAAAAGTTATATTTGGGAGCGCGTTATTCATCGGGGGAATTATATTCCTTCTCATTTTACAGATGCCTTATCTGAAGTCACCGTTGGGTATATTTGCGGCACAAGGCGGCTGGCTTTGGTTCTTTATGAATGTTATTGTATTTGGGATAATTATTGCAGGGTTGGTACTTGGAATTAAAGGTGTACGGGAAAAGGATTGACCAAATGGCAAACCAAATCGAAAGGGGTATTTATTTGCGTAATTTAACTATGCTCACGGATTTTTACGAGCTCACCATGATGCAAGCCTACCACCACGCCCAGGAAACCACGGGTAAGAGCCAGTGGGCGGTATTTGACATGTTCTACCGGGAGAACCCCTGCGGCAATGGCTACGCCGTGGCGGCGGGACTGGCCCAGCTTATCCACTATATCGAAAACCTGCGCTTTGAAGACGGGGACATTGATTACCTGCGTTCCACCGGGGCTTTTGGGGAGCCGTTTCTCGCCTATTTAAAAAGCTTCCGCTTCACCGGGGATATCTATGCCGTGCCCGAGGGGAGCGTGGTTTTCCCCGGCGAGCCCTTGGTGCGGGTGAGTGCACCCCTGGCCGAGGGGCAGTTTATCGAAACGGCCTTGCTTAACATTATCAACCATCAGAGCCTGATTGCCACCAAGGCCGCACGGGTGTGCTGGGCGGCGGCGGGGGATAGGGTGCTGGAATTTGGCTTGCGCCGGGCCCAGGGGCCGGACGCGGGGATTTATGGGGCCCGGGCGGCCATGATTGGCGGCTGTCACGGCACCAGCAATGTGCTGGCGGGCCAGCTTTTTGATGTGCCGGTGCGGGGCACCCACGCCCATAGCTGGATTATGTCCTTCGACACGGAGCTGGCGGCCTTCCAATGCTACGCCGACATGTACCCCGCCGCCTGTCTCTTGCTGGTGGACACCTATGATACGCTGAAGTCCGGCGTGCCCAACGCCATTACCGTGTTCAAGGAGATGCAGGCAAAAGGGGTGGATTTGACCCTGTACGGCATCCGGCTGGACTCCGGCGACCTGGCCTACCTCTCCAAGCGGGCCAGAGAAATGCTGGACGAGGCCGGCTTCCCCGGCGCGGTTATCAGCGCGTCCAGCGATTTGGACGAGCATCTGATTACGGAGCTCAAGGCCCAGGGAGCGCGGATTGCCCTCTGGGGCGTGGGGACGAATTTGATTACCTCCAAGGAATACCCCGCCTTCGGCGGCGTGTACAAGATGGCGGCCCTTTCCTCCGGCGGCGGCCCCTTCGTGCCCAAAATCAAGCTCAGCGAAAACCCCGTCAAAGTCACCAACCCCGGCGTGAAGAAAATCTTCCGCCTATACGACGCCGCCACGGGGAAAATGAAGGCCGATTTGATTACCCTGGCCGACGAGCAACTCAACAGCCGGGAAGCCTTGACCCTCTTCGACCCCCTGGCCACCTGGAAGCGCATGACCCTCCCCGCTGGGAGCTACACCGTCCGCGAGCTACTGGAGCCCGTGTTCCTGGACGGGAAATGCGTATACCCGGATATCTCCGTGGCCGATATCCGCGCCTACGCCGAAACCGAGCGCGATACCCTGTGGGACGAGCACAAGCGGCTGGTGCGGCCCCAGCCCATGCCCGTGGATTTGTCCCAGCAATTATATAACTTGAAGCAGATGATGATTACCCAGGCGCGGGCGGGCAAGGAGGTACCCCATGTATGAATCCGTGAAAAACATATTTGTCTACTACACCAATTCCATACTCTTCAACAAGGAACAGCGGGAGATACTTAACAAATTGAAGTACGCGCACACCCTGCGGGTGGTGGATTTGTCGGAGCGGCTGGCCACGGCGGTCTTCGCCGGTTCAACCGAGGACATCGCCATGGCGAAGACCATCGCCATCCTCCACGATATAGGCCGGTGGGAGCAGATGCGCCTGACCGGCACCTTCGATGACGGCGCGCAGGACCATGGGGAAACCGGCGCGGACATCATCGCCCAAAACAATATACTTAGCGGCATCGACCCCAGCAAGCAGGAGATTATTCTCACCGCCGTTCGCCAGCACAACAAAAAATACGCCGGGGATTTCTCCCACGACGGCCGCACCCAAAGCTTTGTAAATATCATCCGGGACGCGGACAAAATCGACGGGCTCTATACCCACACCTTCCCCGCGGGCTACCCCCGTGATTTGCACAAGCGGGTCCATCCCCTCTCCGAGGAGCACCACCTCTCCGACGCCCTATACGACTGCATCATGAACCATCGCCTGGCCGACAACGCCCACCGGAAAACCCGGGTGGACTTCCAGTTCTTTGTCATGGCCTGGTGCTTTGACCTGCAACTGGCCAAAAGTAAGGAAATCATCCGGGAGAAGGGCTATATCCACACGATTTTCAAGGCCATAAAGGACCCCGACGAACGCATGACCCGGGCCTATGAGGAGATATGCAGCCATGTATAGCCGCAACCGCTACACCTTCGGGCTGGGCACCGTGGGGCGGGATATGGTATATGCCCTGTTCAGTATGTATTTGATTTTTTTCCTCACCGACGCGCTGGCCTTGCCCGCCTCCACCATGTTCTGGCTGGGGGGCATCATCGTGGGGGCGCGGATTTTCGACGCGCTGACAGACCCGCTGATGGGCGTCATCGTGGACAATACCCGCACCCGCTGGGGCAAGTTCAAGCCCTGGATTGCGGTGGGCACTTTGCTCTCGCCCATTATGACCGTCCTGCTCTTCACAGACTTCGGCGGCTTTGACACGCCGGGGTACATTGCGCGCTTCGCGGTAATCTATGTACTGTGGGGCATCGCCTTCACCACCCACGACATTGCCTATTGGTCCATGCTCCCCGCCATCAGCGTGAACCAGAAGGAACGGGAGAAAATCGGCTCCATTGCGCGCATTTGCGCCAGCGTGGGCATGTTTGTGGTGGTGGTGGGCATCGTGCCCATTACGGGGATGCTGGGGGAACGCTTCGGCTCTTTGGCCCGGGGGTATACGGTCTTTGCCATCGGGGTGTCCGTGCTCATGATGCTGAGCATGTGCATCACCCTCTTCGGGGTGAAGGAGCCGAAACTCATCACCGCCAAGCCCCAGCACACCCCTTTGCGGGAGCTACTTAAAATCATCTATAAAAACGACCAGCTCCTCTACACCGCCATCGCCATGGTTCTTTTCATGGTTGGCTACATCACCACCACCACCTTCGGGATTTACTTCTTCGAATACGACTACGGCGACGTGGGTATGTACGCGGTCTTCGCGGGCATCTTGGGGGTGAGCCAGATTACCGCTTTGGCGGTGTTCCCCTTTTTCGCCAAGCACTTCAGCCGCCGGACGCTATTTACCTTCGCCTTCGCCATTGTCACCGCCGGGTATATTATTTTCTTCTTCGCCCCCGTGACCACCATGGTCTTCATCGGCATCGCCGGGGTGTTGCTTTTTGCCGGGCAGGGCTTTATCCAAATCCTCATGCTCATGTTCCTGGCCGACAGCGTGGACTACGGCCATTGGAAACTGGGTAAGCGCAACGAAAGCATCTCCTTCTCCCTCCAGCCCCTCATCAATAAAATGGGGGCCGCCATCGGCAGCGGCATCGTAATCAATACCCTCATCTTCTCCGGCATACAGGACGCGCCATCGGCATACTACGTCACCGGCGAGAGCCTGCTCATCATGCGCACCGCCATGCTGGTGCTGCCCATGACCCTCATCGCCGCCAGCTTTATCCTGTGGCGGGTGAAGTACAAAATCACCGAGGCATTCCACGCCGAGATTCTACAAGACTTGCGCGCACGCGGGGAAGTGGCGGAGAAAACAACGTGACGCTATAGCCGGGCTTACAGCGGGCGGGATATTCCCTGCTTCTTTTTCTCCATTTTTTCCTCGTACAGCACGGCATCGGCACTGAGGATGGCGGCTTCGAAGCATTCCTTGGTGGTTTCTTCAAGCACCACGCTACCGATACTGCACGCCACCTTGTAGGGGTGCAGGTTCCTGGCGTTGTATTCGTCTATTTTGGCCCTAAGCCGGTTTACCACATGCCCGCCCGTTTCCTTGTCCTTTATGGCTGAGAAGACGACGAACTCGTCCCCGCCCACCCGGCCGATGATGTCCTCCTTGCGCAGGGTTTCCTTCAGTATGCTTGCGAAGGCGGCAATGGCCCGGTCCCCCTCCTTGTGGCCGTAGGTGTCGTTTATCATCTTCAGGCCGTCCATGTCCATAAACATGACCGTGGGCACCATGCCCTCGTTGCGGTTCATAAATTCCATGCGGGAATAGACGAACTGGAAGAACCCCCTGCGGTTGAGCAGGCCCGTCAGCTCGTCGGTAATGGAAATGGTCTGGATTTTCGTAATCAGCTCCGCGCCCTTGATGGCGGTGGACAAATTCACCCGGAGGGTTTCATAGGCATGAACCGCGATTTCCGGGTCAAAGGGCAAAATAATTACCCCCATTTCATTTTCTTTGAAGAACAAAGGGATAAAAAACAGCGTCCGCCGCTCCCGGTTGAAGTCGAAATCCTTTATCGTGGAAAAATCCGAGAATAAAATAGGGCTCCATACATTTTGGGGGATGTTAAAGCGTTTTTCGCCGTCGAAGCCAATCAATGTCTCTATGGTGCGGTCCGCGCCGGGCTCGCCGCTTCGGACGGGGCCGCTGTACAAGCCCACCAGTGCCATATGGATGCCCACATCGGGAAGCAACCGGCAGATTTCGCCGGCCAGTATATCAATGTCAAAGATGAGCACCAGCGCGTTGCTCACCCGCCGCAGGGTCAGCCGTATGTCGCTCTGGTGATTCTCGTGGGCTCTGTCCTCGTTGGTGGAGATATCGTTTACCAACGTGGTGGCGTGAACCAGGGTTTCCAGCACCAGATGGGTATTCCCCACTTCCCGGGCGTACCGCTGGGTGCCTATCATCAGCGCGTTGAGTACCCCATGCCAGACCTTATAATTCTTGGAGCGGTGGCTGTAGACCACCAGCATCTCGTCAAGCATATTCAAAAATTCTTCCTTTTGGAAGGGATGCTCCATTACTTTTTTCGCCAGGCCCACAATCAAGCCCTGGGCCCGGTTGGGCGAAATTTCCGGCGCGAAAAGGGGCATGAGCTTTTGCAGGACAAAGGGTATCAAAGAGGAAGCCTCCACTTCGTCCACTGCCTTTTTCGCCCCGCCAAAATCCCGCTTGAAGCACCCGCAGGACTGCCGCGCAATAAACACCGACGGCACGTAGCTGACCCTATCCACCTTTTCGCCACCGATAACGCGCAACAGTATTTCCGCGCTTTGTAGTCCCATGGCATAGAAATCCTGCCGCGAGGTGCTCACCGAGGGGATAAAGGTGGCCGCGTCCCGGTTGTCGTCAAAGCCCGTAACCGCCACCTCGGAAGGCACCTGAATCCCCCTGCGCTTAAACTCGGTGAGGATTTGGATAGCGGTAATATCGTCGCTGGTGGCTACGGCGTCGAAGGGGATTTCGCGCTTATCCAGCAATTCCACCGTGGCCCGCCGCGCCCCCTCATGGCTGAAATCACCAGGCACCACATAGGCGGGGTCGAAGGGGATTTTATTGTCCAGCAGGGCCTGCTTGTAGCCCATCAGCCGGTCCTCGGCCTCCTGATGGCCCTCGGGCCCCCGGACAAAAACAATTTGCTTCTTCCCGTGGACATGGATTAAATGCTCCACCACATCGTATATCCCGCCGATATTATCCGTCATAACCGTAGGCACACCCGGCACCACCTGGGAAAGGGAAACGCAGGGGATATGCGGGGGAATCCGCTTCACATAGGCGTTGTACACCTCGCTACCCCCCACCAGATGGGAAATAAACCCGGAAAATAAAATAACACCGTCCAAGGCTTTACTGCTACAAATCGCCTCGAAACAGGTGTCTAAATGAGACGCGAAATCGTCATGGCTACTCTGATACGTCCCCATGTACGCTATCAGATGAATGTCGCGCCGCTTCGCAAAATCATTAATACCCCGCCACATTTCCATCTGCGCGAAGTTGTCCACGTTGGAAAACAATACACCCAGCGTCATGACCCATCCCCCCCTTGCTTCCTCTCCATACTATATAATATGTATCGAAGAATACGCAAGACCTCGCATATAGCAAATTCAATGAGAAACACTCCCGGCAGAGCGGCACCCGAAACTGCAAAACGTGCAGTAAAGACAAATCTACGAAGTAGATTTGGGCCTTCGGGCGATTTTGCCGCGATAGGCGTGACCGATTTCGAATTAATTTGCTATGGCCGCCCCCCCTGCGGAAAAAGCACGCGTCAGTGTCTGTTTTTTTACCGGAGAGTAGTATAAAAAATGAAAACAAACAGCGCGCAACAAATGGACGCCCTCATAAACCGCTTTTCTTCTGAAGGGTAATTTAAAGGGTATTCAACCAATTTGCAAGCATGAAAAAAGCCTGCGAATGTTAAATCTACAGGCTCTCTCATACATCGGGGAAACAGGATTTGAACCTGCGCCCTCTTGGTCCCGAACCAAGCGCGCTACCAAGCTGCGCTACTCCCCGAAACGGCAGTATTTCCACCGATTATATCCCCTATTTCCAACCTCGTCAATGTGGCCGGTGATTTGATTCGCCCCAAAAATGCTCACTATATTGAGGTAACAGGAGTGAGTGAAGCGCATTCAACGCGGTTCGGCCACGCCTGTTGCAACGTGCCCCTTGCGTTGTATAACTGGGATATGTTATAGTACGTGCGTTGCACAACCTGGGGGCGTGGCGCAGTTGGGAGCGCGCTTGAATGGCATTCAAGAGGTCAGGGGTTCGACTCCCCTCGTCTCCATCCCGAAGCCTTGAAAATCCAGTGTTTTCAAGGCTTTTCCTTTTTCATAATTATTTCAACGAAGTAACAGGCGACTCAGTTTGGTGGACTTTCTACCGCTTGCGCCACCTCCCCCAAACACCATGTTATAATTCCGGAGCGCTCCGCCGCTTTTTTTGTTTCGGGGCTTTCTCAGCAGATGCCTCGTATTCATTTTCAAGACCAAGCTGTTTCTCGCTGATTTTGAAGTCCACTTCGATTACATAATCCTTTGATACCCGAACGGCACTGATTAACTGCGAAACAATCATCTTGCTCATTGAATGAATTTGGGCGTCCGGTTACAAAAACCTGCCGTTTCAAATCAGCAGCCTGGGCTTGGCTTGTAAGCGAGGACAGCTTAGCAATAAGCTCTTTACTCTTTTTTTCCGTAATAAAACGCGAGGACTGAACCGCATCCACCAACAACTTTAATTCGGGAAGCTCGAACTGACGGTGGCCTATGTAGTACCCACGCGCTTTGGTTTTTACCGTTATTACATCCAAGCCCTAATTCCGAAGAACCTCTAGGTCGTTATAAATTGATTTGCGTTCGGCATGGACATCATACCCAGCAAGTCTGGCAATAATCGTGTTCATCGTTATTGGATTTTGCTCGTCGGATTTTTCATGTAATATTTTCATAAGCAATAACAATTTAGCACGCTGATTTTGTGATGATGACATTTTTGCCTCCTTACTCATAGGAGCTAACGCCCAATGTCGCTCACCCGTGCGACATTTTTTATTAAATTCAGCTAACGCACATTCATTTCCAATAACTTATCATAAAACACTTTAATACAATCAAAAGTTTCGTTACTAACAGCATGTTCTATTTTACATGCATCTTCATATGCTTGCTCTTCACAGACACCAATAGCCATTAAAATTTTAGAAAGAATGATGTGTCGCTCATGTATGCGTCGCGCAATTTCCTCTCCTTTTTCAGTCAAACAAATATATCTTTTTTCGTCAAAGAAAATATATCCATTATTGCGAAAATGCTTCATTTGTATGCTTATGGTCGGCTTTGAAAAATTCATGTGATTAGCGACATCTACCGATTTCACCCTGCCCTGTCTTTCGGAAAGCACAAAGATTGCTTCTAAATAATCTTCTGCCGATGATTTAATTATCATATTGCACCTCCGCAATTCAAAATTTATTATTATATATAACCAAATCAACAGCATTGCAACCCCAATCGTAGCAAAGTTAAATAATTGGAAACATAGCTACCATATATGAGGCAGAGATAATAACGCTTCAATGCCTAACGACTACAGGACAATTGGTAACGGCATAATTGCTATCATCACTATCCATTTTTTCGTTATAAAGAATTTCCGCTTCTTCTTGTTTTATATATATAAAAGTGCTTCCGACATTGCGTGACTCATGCTTAGCACAGGAACAGTAAGTGAGCATTGTATTGGAAAACTTGCTGTACACATCATTTAATTGCTTTCGCGGTTGTCTCACCAATAGTTTTGTACCCGGAATTATACCGTTCTCTACTGCGGTAAATACCTGCTCCATAGGATAAACTTGCAAGGCCAAATGCACAACAGAATAATCTGCGTATAATATATATGGATTGGAGCCATCTTGCAAAAATACATCTATGTGGCTGCTTAACCCCAACCGCTCTATAACCCTTCTCAATTTTGGTATACAGTTTTCATTGTTATCAATAAACGTAACCCTTGCTTTCGTCATTTGGTGGAATAAAATCGCAGAAAAGGGACAAAGACCGCCTCCGATACAAAGTATGTGGTCATCTTGATTTATCCCTGCCAAATAAGCTTCATTTGCCACTATGTTGACATAGTATTTTTCTGCTAAATTATATAAAATTCCAACTTCTGAAGCCCAATACTCAATTTTTTGTGTAATAGCCGTGAGAATCCGCGCCAAAACCGTACCCCCTCGGATGATTAAACAGCAAAATCGCTACGTTGCGGCATTCTTCTGCTGTGTACGATTTGCGATTTAGTCGCAATCGGTTTCTTGCCGCGCACTTTATTAATGATAAAAATTGCGATAAAAGCCACAACAAAAGCAACGCTGATATAAATGAAAGACAGCGATGCCGCAGAGAGCCGTCCTCCTGACCCTGCCGGCACAATGGTTTCTAACCGCACACCTCTGTCGCTGATAACAGTAATAGGGCTTACTTCGGGAACAACAAAATTCACCGTGTAACCATTGTGATTTACTTCCAGGCGCACAGCCGTACCGAAATAGGGCCTATAATTAAAAATGCCGTACTCGTCGGTTCTTGCAATGGAAACAGGGCGCATATGTCCGCCAATTACACGGACTTCGGCGTTTACCATGGGTGTTTCGTCTGCGTATTGAAATCGAACATCCCCATCACCCATTACCACAAATTCAACATTGTGCGTGGACATAGGAATCAACAGAAATGCTGCCATGAATAGCACGAACACAATAGAAAGATATTTCATTGACTCATCCCTCCCGTTACAACGGCTTCCGGGAACATTTCGGCGTGTATGGCTGTGGCTTGGTTATTGCGCATACGCCCTGCAACACAGCGCGGTGTGAGAAGCAGACATCGCCTACTACACGCATCGCAGAAAAAAACGCGCAGAAATTCGTCTAAAGTCGGCTCTTCTTCAGCACCGTCAAAAAACGCTGCCGCAAATTCTTCTGCCGTGTTTCGGTCAAATGCCGATATGGATACCGCGCCAGGAACCACTACACGCCCGCTTGTCAATACAATCGACGGCGGCGGTAGAAAATCTGCGTTGCTTGTCGCTCGGTCGAGGATAATTGCTCGTCCCCCAACGTATATATAAGCAACCGCAAGTGTTCCGGCGGCTAAACAAACGATAACCTTCTTTGCATTTCCCATGTTAATACCTCCACTAAAACGCCTTACATTATAAAAGCGTTATTATTGTATATCCTGATACTGCCGTAATCAAAACATACGACGCAAGTTGAAAATATCGGATTTTTGCCGGAAGCTCCTTAAACATTGCACCAGACAAAGCGCCTGTTAAAACCACAATCAGCAAAAGCGGCAAAACAGAACTTGCTACCGAGAACACAACACCGACTACTACCGCATCTAAGACCGACAGCGTTGCGGCATAGCCGACTGCCAATATTAACGGCGCACACGGCGAGATTCCGCTGATAAATCCGCATATTACCAAAGGAAACCTCCACTTTGGTTTGCCCCTGTGTGCGTTGCCATTACAATCGCCACACGGGGCTTCGGCGGGTTTTATCACATGAAGGTATATCCACCGCCCTATCAGTACAAGCGCAAAAACAAAAATGAAAATCTGTACCGAAAATAATAAATTTACCCCAAACAGCATACCATTTTCATCAATAATGCGAGTGCCAAGCAACGCCGCGATAACGCATAACAGCACCACCGCCGTGATTTTACCCGCATAAAAAGCAATGAATGCAGCGACACTTCTCTTCACTTTCCCGCTGTGGGTAAACAGGTACGCACCCAAAAACAGCTTTGTCATAGGATTTCCGCACGCACCGCCGCACGCCACCCCACACCCTAACCCCTTGGTTGCGGCAACGGTTATAATTGGTAATAAATGAGCAAAGGGCATTTTATTCTTCCGCCTTTTCATGTTCGGAAGCGAGCAACGCCGCACCAATTGCACCGTTAAACTGCGCATACTTCGCAACGAATACATCGTGCATCAGTTCATCCTCGAACATTTTGTGTATGCCCACATTAAGCGCGCCGCCGCCGGTCATCAGAATATCGCCGTCTTTATCAGTTTTCCGCATCATTTTGATAATCCGTTTTACCATAGAAAGGTGCATTCCCGCGATGATGTCTTTTCGGTCAAATTTCCGCGCCACAAGGGAGATGATTTCCGATTGCGCAAAGATAACGCAAGTGCTATTGATATCGCACGGCTCGCGGCTTTCAAGGGAAATTTGCCCAACTTCTTCGATGCTTGTTTCAAGCATGTCAGCCATGACTTCAAGGAATTTTCCGGTTCCTGCGGCGCATTTATCGTTCATGGCAAAGTTTTTGACGGCATAGTTGCTGTCCAAATAAATGATTTTACAGTCCTGCCCGCCAATGTCGATAATCATGCCGGGTTTGTACCCTTCCGGTGCAGTGATTCTCACGCCATATGCGTGTGCGGTTATTTCGCTTATATCCTCGTTGGCTAAATCTAATATCTTACGGCTGTACCCGGTTGCCATGATGTAGCCCACGTCTTTTTTGTCGATACCAGCTTTTGAAAGCATATCGTCAACCAATTTTTTCGCCGCATCGTTGTTTGCGATACCTGTTGAACACACTTGCGCGTCAATTACTTCGTTACCCCGGATTATCGCGGCTTTTATATAAGTAGAACCGCCGTCCAGCCCGATATAATATTTTGACATATTATTTTACCTCCTTCGCTTTCGGTGAAAATTTCAACAGTTCGATAAATGCTTCGATACGAACGCGCAGTTGTTCGATATCTTCTTCATTATAATCGCTTTCCACGCGGATTACGGGGACACCGATGCTGTTAAGCTCGCGCTCAACGATGGTATATTCAAAGTCGTAGACAAAACAGCCGCGAAGCACATGATAAACCACACCTTCGACTTGATTGTCTTTTACCATCTGCTTCAAACGATAAATTCGCGTGGACGCATCACAGAAGGTCGGGCAAGAACACGGGCGAATATAACGGTTAGCCATAGCGCGCATAATGCCGTCAAAACTTTTATCCACGACAACCAGGGGGTCGTACATGAAGCGGTCGCCCATGCAGGTTTCGTCGGCAATGAGTGCGCCGCCCATCTCGTCAATCAGCATCGGCACTTTGATGTTCGGGAATACTACCGGTGAGCCTGTAAGCATAATGCGCGGCAGTTTTCTCTCTGTTATCCGATACCCTTCCGATACTCGTTTGTCCAGTTCGTCGTTCAGTGCAATAAGCGCATCCGTCCAGTCATCAATCGGCATATATGACAGCGCGTTCATAACCGCCATAGCATGTGTTCCGCGCATAAGGGGTGACGGCTGCCGGCGAAACTTCATGAACCGCCAAAACTGATGCTGTGCCTGCCCGACGGCTTCTACCCCGCGTGTCAATGATTCATAGGTCATCTTGTTGCCTGTTGCTTCTTCAAGTGCCGGAAGCAACGCGTATAATTCCTCTAAATACCGCTCCTTGACATCATCGTCTTGCCGCTGTGAAGGCACAGGAAGTATATGTACCTTCGTATATTCGGCAAGTATTGACACTAACTTTTTCTTGCAGTCACAAGTAATCGGCACAACCATCAGCGAGCAATTGTCGTAAAGCGGCAATTTCCGAATATCGCCAACCCCCGCAATCGCTTTAACCAGCGGGCAGGCATCCCGCGGCGTTATATCATCACCGATGGAAAAGGCGGTGAAATTTCCACTGCATAACTTGACCGCCACCGCACCGAACGCATATATCAGCTCTTGCGGCACCATGACACAGTATGTGCCGATGGTTTTAGTACCTTCAGGACGCTTCACATCTGAAAAATTGATATAAATATCCTTTAATACATCCAAAAACGGGCGCATAGCGTCAGGCAATCCCGACATTTCCTCCATACGGCGTAAATACTTGGAGGCAACGGCGGCAGATTTGTTGACGAATCGCTCTTGCCGCCGTTCATTTATTGATGCTTGCATCCTGCACACCCTCCTCCGTTGCAATTTTCGTGTTTTTTTGGTTTGGCTATGTGCTTCATGAAGTTTTCACGGTTGGCGTTATATATTTTTTTGCCGCAGACAGTGATGGCAAGGGCATCTGTTTCAGGGCAGTGACGGACACATTCGCCGCAAAGGATACAGTTGATGGTTGTCACATCACTCTTTTCCCGCTCGGTGTATATCGACTTGATACCCATCGGACAGGCTTCGTAGCAGGCACCGCATTCGGTACAAGCTGTGCAGTCTTTTTTCAAGCGAACCAGTGATATTTTGTGGAACAGCCCCATAATTAAACCCAGCGGGCATATCACGCAGAAGAAACGATGTTTGAAAAAACTACCCACAAGCACAAACAACGCAATGAATCCGCCGACGAATATACTAAACTTAAAACCTGCAAGAGCTGGCGAGAACACACCAACGGGACAAATCATGCAAAAATCAAGGGATACGAATGCCATGCCCAAAAACAACAACACAAATGTCCACTTAATGAGGGAAAGCCGCCCGTACAATTTTTCTGTTAAGGGAATGCCTTTCGTTCGCGTACTTTGTCTGGCAACATGCAAGCCATCCTGCACAAGTCCCATCGGGCAAACAAACCCACACAGCAAACGTCCAAACAAGATAAGCGGTATAATCAACCCTGCGAAGAATAAGGCAATCGTTTGCCACGGTAAAGTAAACAGCACATTTAAGCTGGACATGTAGTAGCACACACTGCCGACCAGTTGTTCCTCATTGTTCCGCCCGCAAGCAAAGACGGGTATGGTAACTTCCTCAAACCATACGCCAAACAATCTTCCGCCCCAAACAAGGGTGACAAAACTGACAATCATCACACACCAGCGAACCATTACAAAAATCGGCTTGCCGCGCAGTTTAACACGGCTGCGGCGGCCTTTTTCGATTCTATAATTAGTGCTTTGTGTACGTTTTTCGTAAATATTCCGTATTATTATGCATAAGGCGATAGTGACGACAGTCATTACTGTCAGAATTAAAAGCGGCATGATGGCGGGCGACAGCACCCGCGCATTTTGCGGCATATACGATTGTATAAAGGTGTTTATTAAGTTCGGTGAGTATTCAACACTCACCCCACGGCGGATTTCTCTTATGGAAACACCGGGGATATAGCCATATGCGTCGGTTACACGCGACTCTGTTCTTCCGTCAGAAAAATGAACATAAATGTTCATATTCCTAAGTGGGATTCCACCATAATATACAAAAATACGGCGCGCATTGCTTAAACCAATTTCCAACATTACCCTGGAATCATTAAGCATGGGCGTTTGTGCGGCATTTGATTGAATTACCCGCAAATCGGTTTTAACCGACATAGAAACCCGGCGGGGGATTGTTTGACCTTCAATCGGCACAATTTGAACAGGAAAAACGGCAATAAAGCTGCCTAAAAAATACGGACTTAAATCCGCCATATTTTCTTCGCTGAGTCTTACCGCACCAAATCGGCTTGTAGCGAAAAGCTCTATAGGCGTATCTTCGTCAATTGTATAACAGGTTGAAAGGATAATCGTATTGCCTTGGTACGCAAATGAAATCGGCGCATGGTCGGGCTTTTGATGGTCTGCGCGCTCTGTGACAACTTGATAGGCAGAAGGGGTCATGTCAAATTCAAAAAACACCACAGAATCCGAAAAGTACGCAATAGCAATCGCTATGGATATTGCGGCCACCGCAAAAACAATTGTAGAAAATGTTGTCTTGAATATAAGTTGTCTGATTTTATCTACTATTTTTCTCACGAGCCGCCCTCCTTTTGAGAAGTTTTACGGTGCGATGTTAATTCCGCAAATGCCTCCATGCGGACGCGCATTTGTTCAACATCTTGATATTGATAGTCTGTTTCCAATCGGAACACAGGAATATCCAAGTTATCTGTGATATAACTTTCCAGCCGTATCAACTCAAAATCGTACTCGTTTTGACCGCGGAGTATATGCCATATCACGCCGTCGGGCTTAGTCAGCTCAACCTGCTCTTTAAGTGCCGATAGCAGTATATCGTTGTCTATGAATGCGCCGGACATATCGTAATTCAATTGTGCGGCGGCAATTGATGAGCGCGTGATGTTTTTGCCGCTTGTGCGCGGTGCGGCAAAGCGATACAGACCGGGGTCAATATAAGCACATAAATCAGCACCTATATCATGTAATAACAACGGGATTTTATAACAGCAAAAATATACGGGTGAGCCTATAAGTAAAAATTTCGGTTGCGTGTGCGCCGATGTAGCGGGGATTGAATCCAGTTCGTCAGACAATTTTGAAAGTTGCGCTAACCAACGGTTCAAATCTTGTGCCATGTAAAAACTGTTGAGTATGAGCATCCTTGCACTGCCCGAAATATGACCGGGGCGTGCTGACGCAATACTTGTAAAGCGTCTTATGGCAACGCCGATTTTTTCCATAAAGAGCGCGGCTTTTTTGAAAGACGGTAATCTTTTATTCAGGTGCATACTAAGCACGCCGCAAAGCCGCCTAATTTCATCGTCGTACACATCACCGCCGATGCTTGCATAAGGCGGTAAGTGAACGGTTTCCACATTCCATCCTTGGTCTTTTAATATATAGGCAAGTTTTCGCTGGTTATCTGATACCAACGGTACTATCACAAGAGCCGTTTTTGCCATTTGGGTCGCGGCTTGCAAATACCCCAACATCGCACGGGAAATTGGGTCGGTATCGCGGGGGACATCGCTGTCCGACACAGCGGTCATCGTGCGGCTACCTCCGAAAACCCAAAGGGGATTCTCAGAAGTAAACGCATAAAGTATTTCCGGCGGCAGTGCCGTTCCAAGCACGATAACTTTCGGGTTCCGCTTTTGCATATGTTCTATATTGAAATATTGCGCGGCAAGTTCAAAAAAGTATTCCGCGCCGGAAAGCGATGTTTTCCGTATTTTTTCAATACATTCACACTCCTGAAAGACCTGATTGCTCAGGCTTTCAGGAGTGGTTTGATTACTTGAAAATATTTCGTTCATCTGAAGATGGCTTCCAACGCATCCAACTGTGCCGCTATTCTTCCCAACCCATTTGTATTTGAGGTATTGCTGAAGAATGCTAAACGACCGCCGGCGTATGTTTGCATGGCGAGCACAGTTGTATAGTCGGGTGTGAAAGTCACAACCCCCGCCGCATTGCGGACGGTTTGACCGATTACGGCCTCGTTAATGCTTGCAAAGTCGTTATTGAACACGATAACGAAGTCGATGTTTGCGTTGTCGTCTACCCATTCGATGAACATATCCATGACATCTTGCAAAGTCATTTCAATCTCGTCGCCCGCAAGATATGCCGTCGCTATTAGGTCTGCGGCGTAATTGCTCATATCGTCGGTACTCGCAAAATGTTCGGGAATTGCATTACGGTTGAAATGTGAAAAACCCATAACTGCGAGCAGGCTGTTTTCAAATGCTTCTTCGGAAGCTACAAGGAAACCGCCGTCGGATACTGTTGCGGCAGCACCTGCATTCAACGTAACTGCGATTCCGCTTCCTTGTCCGACCATTGTCGAAACCGTGCTAAATCTTGCAGTCAGGTCTGTGATGCGTGTTTCTGCCGCATCCTCGACATTCCAAAGAGGCGCAATTGTTCTTGTTGCTTGGAAAGCCCCTGCCAATAGTCCCTCTTGATGTTCTGCGGGGGCATTGATAATCATTGTCGGGGCAATTTGGCTGAACACGGTTTCGTAAAGATGCTCAAGTGCCGGTCCGATGACGATTAAATCAGCGTCAATTGTTAAGAAAACTTCGACATTCGTCGTTGCACCGTCCCCGTCTACCGTCGGTATCGCGCCGGAGGTGTTGCCAACTACGATGGAGTTTTCAATTTCCATTGGGTTGGTACCCGTAAAGTGAATGGCACCGCCCATGCTGTTTGAAAGGACATCGCCAAATGCGGCGATATTACCGAAGAAGGTGCTGTCAACGATTGTGGTGGGGCCGCTGGCTGAAATTGCACCGCCGCCCGAGCGTGTTTCCGTGTTGTTTATGAAGTAGGTGTTTTCAACAAATAGTATGCCCGTTGAGCGAATGGCTCCGCCTTGACGACCTGCAAAATTGTTGTAGAAGAAGCTGTCAAAGATGGCAAGAGTAACCGCTTCGCTGTCCGCAGGTGTGCTTGATGAAATCGCACCACCGACACCAACACCGCCGGTAATCATTCGCGAGTTGCCGTTTTTGAATACGGCATTGGCAATCGTCAAATTGCCAAAGGAGCGGATGATACCGCCGTCATATGCGGTTGCAGGGTCGGCATAATGCACAGCAAGGCTAACATTGTTTCCGTCAAAAACGATGTTTTGCAAGGTCACATTCACATCAGCTCCGCCTTGAATGATTATAGGCGCGCCGGCAAGATTTTCTGCTCTGGTGAGGGTAAAACCGTTGCCGTAAATGACAATGTCTTGGTCGATAATCAAGCGGCTGTTCATAGTCAGGTTTGCCCCTACGCGAACAATGTCTCCCGGTGCGGCGTTAGCAACTGCCGCCGTGAAAGCCGCCCATGTTGTCTCGCCGGTACCCGGTGTTTGTACGAGGGTCGGAACTGTAATCGCTTGAAGCTGTGCTACGAGTGCATCGTCTTGTGCATTTAACTGAGAAACATTGTGCAAAATGAACGGCTCTTCATCGTCAAACGACGCAACGACACCAAAGCGGTTGTTACCACCGTCAAGATTGGGTCTTGCATGTGTAATGTCGCAAACTAAATCGCCGCTTCTGTTGCCGAATACCGTTGAGCCAAAAATTCTTGTGTTTGGCGCATTTGCAAATATTCCGCCTCCGGCTGCTGTAACAGTTGCGCCTATACCGCCAAGGTGCATATCAAGTACTCTCACGCCAGCGGCATCCATAACGAAGTGTTCCAAGTGCGCGGCATCCGAAGCACTTCTTCCGCCCAAGACACCCACGACGCGGTCACCAAAACCAAGGGTGTAAATGATGTCAAGTGCCGTGTGGTCTAAGACGAAAACACGTTGCGGATTCAAGCCGGCGAAGGGGCTGCCGTTTGAAACATTGGGTGCGGTTGTGGCACCGGTGTCGTTAGCAGCATTGTTGCCGGTAATGGGCGCGGCGGGATTATTGGCCCCGCCACCATTTTCGTCCCCGCTCGCACACGACGCTAACAGTGCCATCATCATAACAAGTGCCAATACAATGGTGATGATTTTTTTCATAATAATCTCCTTTTATTTTGTTTTTGTTGTTTACCGTTTTTTCTTCGCAATCCCTAATCCGAAAAACAAACCTGCCGCGAACAACATCACACTGCCACCGATGAAGCCTATTATGTTAGCAGTGGCAAAAAGGGAGGGCAGTTCAATCTCCATGATGTTGACAGGCGTATTGGGGTTGCCTTGCGTGCTTACATGCGTATTTCCACCGCTTTGCGGTTGTGTTTCCGCGGTCGCGGCTGCCGGGGGTGGCGCGTCAGGTCTTTCAACAGGTCTGGGTGCCGCTACTACAATGCGATAATCGCCGGCAGGAATGAAAAAATGGAAAAGGAACGTTTCGGATATTCTTGTGTACGTTATGCGTTCCCATGTCGTTACCGCATCTTCTCCCGTTCCACGGGTTACATATCCGTACACATCACTTCCGTCTGTTGCGCGCAGTGTCCCCGGCGTATCAATGAGTTGCAACGCAGGTACTTGTATTGAATAGTGACCGGGGGAGGTTGGGCCCATGCGCGGCAACGGTACGCGGAAATTTCCGTTTGCGTCGGTTGAAAAATCGTCCGGTCTCATAAAGTCGTTATGCCCGCCCGAACCGTCCAGAATACCAACACCGGGAATGTTGACTCTGATACGTTGGTTAGGCAGCGGAGTGCCGTCCAACAGCAAAGTTCCTTCAAAGTATTCGTCATAATCATGGGAAAGCCGTCCGATATCAATGAATGGGACAACTTCCAGCCGCCCGGTTCCGATAGGGTTTGCAAAGCCCGTGGCTTCATCTGTATGGTCAGGGTCTCCCACCATCACAACCGTGTGAGCCGTATCCACCATAAGCAATCCGTAATTTGCATGACCGACCGTGGCAAAATTGCCAGCCGGCCTAAAACGCTCGAATATGATTTGATAGTATCCGTCGCTTTCCGGCACAAAAGAAGTCTGCAAAAATACATTATGCCTGCCGCCGCTGGGGAACGCGCCCGTTCCTATTTGCGCAAAGGGAACAATGCGAACCGGGGCACCACTTCTATCGTCGCGGCCATCGCGCTGATGAAACCAACTGTGGTCAAGCAACGTTCTTGTTCCATAAGGGTCTACAAGGGTTACACGATGATAAAACCCTGTGTGAACAACACCGTCGGGGCCTAAGAAGTTATAGCCCCAGCCGCCGGTTACGATAACCGTTTCGCCAATCTCTGCAAGAATTGTCGCTTGTGAAGGCAATGGCGAACCAAACTCGTGTCCCGCTTCTCTTGCGGGGCTTGTTAGCACAAACAATCCGTGTCCGTAAACGGGGATAGTCGCCGCAAAAAGCATGATGACTGACAAAAATACTGCGACAAACGCTTTGAAGGTTTTTGCTTTAAGCAGTTTGCTCATTTTGTTTCATGCCTCCCTTCTTATCTGATTTTGTTAAGTATACTTTCACACCGAAAAAGACGACCGATGCAACAAGGATACCTCCGGGGATTGCCAACACAAATATGTTCAGCCACCACCGCGACAGCACAAAGCCGCGAAGCAACTGGTCAAGCTGATGGTAAGGAACATAAGTGCCTGCGAAATCCATGCCGACAATATACATAGTTCTTTCAGCGACAATGTGGATTTGTATGTGCTCATCGTCATATCGCCCTATTATATGTCCGACATTTTCATAAGCAGAGAAGTCAAATCTCCCCATCGCGTCGGTGACACCGCTCGCAATTTGTACGCCGGCAGTGTCGAATACCGTAACTCCGATAAAACTTGCTAACTCATAATTATCGAAGAAAAATTCAACTACCCCTTCGTTTACACCGGGGTTTGGTGAAAACTCCGACATTATCTCGTGCGCTAATACGGTTGTGGTCAGCAATGCCATCGCAAGTACGCTGAATAGTAATGCGCGCGTTATTTTTTTTACCATTTTGCTTCTCCTTCTTAGATTATTTATTTTTGGTTCATAAAACCCAATGCCTTGTACAGAGCCATAAACAAAAGACTTTTTTCGCTTTTTTCTTCGTTTTTCACACTCCTTCGCTCCCTAAACAGTAGCCTATATAAACAACTGGCCGATTTGGTTTATGACACCACCAACAAAAATTGCTGAAACAACAGTGCCTACAAAAATAACAACAGCGAATCTTAACTTAAATTCTTTTGCAAGAATGCCAAACACAGAAAGACACGGTAAATACAACAGAGAAACAACACCGGCAACAAACACTTGCAAATAGGTGAGATTAAGGATGAGTAAAGGTGCTACAGACATTTCACGGCGCACAATGCCCAAAACAAGCGACACAACGGCTTCTTCCGGCATTCCCAACCATCCGCTGACAATCATTTGAACCTGCGCTTGATTGGCTATAATACTGAGAACACCGGTTCCCGCCAGAATAGCGGCAAGAAATACTGCGGCAAGCATTGGCAGCTCCGCATCTTTCAAAAAATGCCTCATACGAATCCAAAGTTTTCTAAAGTATGTTTTTGGGGTCGGCATCAGAAGATTGGGGACTTCAATAATTAACGGGTCTACCTTCCCTTTAATTATCCTTCCGGCAATCAACGCCACGACAACGAACAAGAACATGGCAAACAACAGCATCAAAGGCGACATCCACCACGAAAAAGCACCCATCAAAGCAACTAACGCGCCTATTTGTGATATGCATGGCACAGCAAAACAAATCACCGTTGCAATCATCATTTTTTCTTTTTTAGTGGTAGCTGTTCTGCTTCCAAGGATAGCGGGTACTGCACAGCCCAATGCCAAAAACACATGGATTAAACTGCCGCCTTGTACACCCAGCTTGCGCATGATGTTGTCGAAAAGAACGCTGACCCTCGGTAAATATCCCGAATCCTCCAAAAATGTGATGCCGATGTAAAACGAGAACACATAAGGCAAAATCAATGCGATTATCCATTGGAAACTGATTACGAAAATACCGTATTCACCAATCAAGACATTCAGAAGAACGCTGGCGAAGCCCCCGACAGCGGCATAGGCACCATAATCAGCCGACATCCATGCGCCATCTGTAAATATCCGAAATCCTGTTTGGAAGCCGCCGTCATAAAATAGGTAGCGATAGGAAAGCTGACCGCCCTCCGATGCAAAAATAGCAAAGATACCTTCAAATAAATTCCTGAAAAACGGAATAATTAAACCGTCCGTCAGCATAATGAGCGGCATCCGCAGCATCCGACCACCGAAAACCACCACACCAACCAACAACGCTAATGCAAGGAACGCAATCGGCAGACCGGGAAATGGTTTAACCATTTTCTTTCCAAGTCTGTCCAGGAAGCTGGGGTTTGCGGTATTCACTTTGACGACACGCGATGTGATTTCCTTTGCGGAAAGCCATTTGTCCCCCGGCTCTGTATATTGGCATGAGGAACAACTGCCGCAGGGTGAATCAGCACAGTTTTTCGGTGAATCCAGCACTTCCCCTAATCTAAGTACAAGTTCATCCAGCCCCTGCTTTTTTACTGCGATAGTTTCAACGACCGGGGCACCCAGTTCCTGTTCAAGAAGTTTGGCATTAATGTCTATACCTTTTCGCTTGGCGACATCGGCAAGGTTTAATGCAAATACCAACGGGATTTTATGTTGCCTAAGCTCCATCGCAAGGTGAAGGTTGCGCTCCAAATTGGAAGCATCCAACACGCAAACAATGGCTAAAGCCCCGCTCTCCATGAGGCGCGAAGCCACAGCTTCCGCTTCTGAAGATGGCTCTAACGAATATGTACCCGGCGCATCAATCAGCACATATTCCTTCCCACCAACCGTGAGACGGCCTTCCATAAAGTTTACCGTTGTTCCAGCGTAGTTCGAGCTTACGGCATGAATCCCGGTTAGTTCGGTAAAAAAGATGCTCTTGCCTACATTCGGGTTGCCTATAAGCAAAATTTTATTCGGTTTTTTTAGGACACTCTCGTCCAATTTGACATCATGGCAACTCATGTTTTGGCAACCCTCCAACAATTATTTGTGTTGCTATGTCTTTTCCAAGTGCTACGGAAAAAGAATTTTCAATATCCAACAGTACCGGCCCTCCGAAAGCGTAGCGGTGCTGAACAGCCACCTTTGTGCCAACGCGCAATCCGAGGTTTTGCAACAACCCTACATCCGGCACAGATGCCACTTGTAAGGGGACGCTCTTTTGAGCCTTGTATAGACTTACTGTTCCTACCATATTTGTCCCTCCGCAAGTTAGTTGAAGCTAACTTGTATGCTGAAAAAAATGCGCTTTACGGCGCGGTTGAATGAGTTAGTCTTGCCTAATATATCCATGTTAGCATACGCTAACTTCACTTGTCAAGCATAGATTTTTATATTTGGCTTATGTTGACATGCTCATCTGCATAGTTTACCATTCATGCAATTATATTTGTGATTTCGTACTATCTGCAATGTGTACCAAGATTACTCAAGAGAGGATGGTTTCAAATGAAACTATTGAAAAATGAAAAGTTCCTATTCTTCGTGGGTGGGGTTGTGGCTACCGTACTTGGAAAGACCTTTCTCAAGAGCAAGGCAGCGCACAAATTGGCTGTTCAAGGGGTAGCGACTGGAATGAAAATCCAAAAAGATGCGTTGGAAAAAATCCAAAACATAAAAGAGGAAGCTACTGACCTGTACATGGATTCGGTGAAGGAAACCGAAGCGTAAAAATGGGTGATGTTTTGCGTTATAAAACCATATACGACAAACCGGGCAGGTTGCGCATCCGATGGGGGCAACACGCTTTTTCAAAGGCGCAAGGGCGCGGCCTGGAAAAAATGCTTGTTACCCATCCCTGGATACACTCCGCGCAGGCCAGCCATGTAAACGGGGGTCTACTAATCCACTATGAAAAACCTGAGCGTGATAAACTGCTGGAGTTTTTAGGTGGCTTGAAGGTTAAGGAAATAAACCCGTTAAATGAAGATAACGCCATTGATGAGTTGGATGAAAATTTTATCCGCTCATTTTCTATTGCCCTGGGAAAACTTCTTTTTACGCGAATATTTTTACCGCCTCCCATCAGGGTAGTTTTGACATTGAAAAACGCGCTTTATTTTTGGAAGCGTGGTTTCACTGCACTTGGACAGGGGAAATTAAATGTTGACGTATTGGATGCCACGGCCATAACCGCTTCTATATGCAAGCGGGATTTTGCTACCGCCGCTTCGATTATGGCACTTTTGCGCATTACCGACCTCCTGGAAGAGTACACGCGCAAAAAAGCCAATGCCACCTTATCGCAAAGTCTTATCTTAAACATTGACAATGTTTGGGCCGTTACCGCGGATGGTGATGTTTTGATGCCGCTGTCCCGCATTGCCATAGGCGATATTATTCGTGTGCGCATGGGGGGCATTATCCCGTTGGACGGGGAAGTGGAAGAAGGGACCGCACTGGTAAACGAATCCTCAATGACCGGAGAGCCCTTAGCCGCCCTCCGAAAGCCCGGGCACAGCGTATACGCCGGAACCATCGTTGAAGAAGGTTCGATGACAATAAAAGTGAAAACCCTGGCAGACAATACCCGCATCCAAAACATCGTGTCTATGATTAACCAATCGGAAGCATTAAAGGCTGGCATACAAAGTAAGGCGGAAAAATTGGCAGATACGATTGTTCCCTTTAGTTTTATTGCATCCGCGCTGACATTCCTATTTACCGGAAGCATTGCCAAAGCTACGTCGGTGCTAATGGTTGACTATTCCTGCGCCATTAAACTTACCACGCCGATATGTATTATTTCTGCTATGCGTGAGGCCGCCAACCGCAAAATTCTTGTAAAAGGTGGCAAGCACCTGGAAGCCTTTGCCCTTGCGGATACGATTGTATTCGATAAAACTGGTACGCTCACCGTTGCAAGCCCCGAAGTGGAAAAGGTTGTGGCTTTTGACGGATTTAACCCCGATGAAGTGTTAAAAATATCGGCTTGCTTAGAAGAACATTTCCCGCACAGTGTAGCCAAGGCCATTGTTCGCCAAGCGGAAAAAGAAAATTTGCACCACGCAGAAGAACACGCCGACGTGGAATATATTGTTGCACATGGGATTTCGTCCATATTAAACGGTGAGAAAGTGCTTATCGGAAGCGAGCATTTTATTTTTGATGACGAGGGCATTCCCTTAAGCGACACAGAAAAAGCCATCATCGAAAAGGAATCTGACGGGTACTCCGTTATCTATTTAGCCGCAGGCGGTAAAGCCGCCGGGATGATTTGTGTAAATGACCCGGTTCGCACCGAAGCAAAGGCGGTGCTGGATACACTTAGAAAATTGGGAATGAAACGAATCATCATGCTTACAGGGGATGGGGAAGCCGCCGCTCGAAGGGTTTGCGAAACGCTAGGCATAGATGAATACCATTCCCAAGTCCTCCCCGAAAGCAAAGCGGAAATCCTCCGCTCTTTGCGCGGGAGCGGACATACCGTAGTAATGGTAGGAGACGGAATTAACGATTCTCCCGCACTTTCTTGCGCAGATGTTTCTGTGGCTATGAAGGACGGCGCAGACATAGCAAAGGAAGTGGCGGATATCACCTTGCTTTCCGAAACATTAGACGGCTTGGTTGAATTGCGCATTTTAAGTAATCAGTTGTTGAATCGCATCCGCGTAAATTATCGTGCTATTTTAGGGTTCAATACGCTGCTTCTTTTACTTGGCATTGGAGGTGCGATAACACCTCCGGCATCTGCTGTTTTACACAATCTATCAACCCTTGCGTTAAGCGGACTGAGTGTAAGACGGTACGAATGAACAGCACGTTTGGAAGGGTTGGCGTTCTGTGCAGTACGCATTATTGTTTTTAGAGGGAATTATAACCTTCGTTTCTCCCTGCTTACTGCCTATGTTACCGGTGTATGTGTCTTATTTTGCGGGGGGAAATGCAAATAAGAACGGTGAGCAGACAACGATTGGAAAGCCACTGCGTAATGCAGTCGGATTTGTGCTTGGGTTTACGGCTATATTTGTTACGCTGGGTGCTTTTGCCGGAATTATCGGGAGGTTTTTACAGGAGTATAACACAGCAGTAAATATACTAACCGGGTTGGTGGTTGTGGTATTTGGATTGAACTATTTGGGTGTTTTGCCTTCCCTGCGATTAAATTTTACGCCTATATCAGCGCGTAGAAGAATAAAAATAATAGGCACGGCGGCAAAGCCCTTATCCTTTCCATCCGCTTTTCTCTTCGGTGTAGTGTTTTCTATCGGGTGGACACCGTGTATCAGCGCGTTCTTGGGTGCGGCACTTTTACGGGCTTCACAGCAGGGGCATATGCTGGAGGGAATGTTCATGCTCTTTATTTTCTCGATGGGCTTGGGAATTCCTTTTATAATCAGTGCTGTGCTGATTGACCGCCTCAAAGACGCTTTCGATTTTATTAAAAAGCATTATCGGGTCATTAATTGTCTGTCAGGGGGGTTGCTGGTGCTGGTTGGCATACTTATGATGACCGGGATTTTTGGGCGTTTTATCGCTTTATTTGCATAAGGAGTGCTGTCATGCGTAAAAAAATAAATGTTTTCATAGGGCTTTTCGTATTTACGGCATTGCTTGCTATTGCCGCAGTTGCTTATAATCGGATTGGAAACAGAACCGATGCCCCGGATAATTTGTTGCTGATTGAAGCAGTGACAGATGAACCCAGAGAAACGGCTTACGATTTTACCGTCCATGATGTAGATGGAAACGAAGTACGACTGTCCGATTTCTTTGGAAGGCCCATCGTGCTTAATTTTTGGACTACTTGGTGTCCGTCCTGTGTGCAAAGCTCCCCTTACTTTGAACAATTGTACAGAGAAATGGGAGATGATATTCACATGCTGAAAATTAACCTTCCCGGTGGGAGGGAAACCCGGCAAGCCGTGGATGATTTTATTGCCGCTAACGGATATACACTTCCTGTTTATTTTGATGCAATTGGAGAAGCGGCAAGGGCGTATAGCATTCGTGCAATCCCCGATACGGTTTTTATAAATGCGGATGGCAATATCATTGCAAGGATTGTGGGTGCAATAAATGAATCTACGCTTCAAGAGGCAGTAAGTTTACTATTGTCGCAATAATGGCAATTACCAAATAAGGGGTTCTCATGGTAGCGAAATTACAAATATTCAAAACTAAAGCAATCTTGTCGTTCATGCTGGTGCTGTGTTTAACCCTGTCTTTTATATCCCCCGTCGCTTCCGCTTATGTCATGGCTACCCACACCCATGCCTGTCATGATGACACACATAAGGATGATTGTATTGGAACGGAAACATGCTGTAAAACATGCTTAAATTTCGCCAATGTGAAAAATCAGCCACAGTATTACAGTGTGATAAGCAGATTGTCTACAACAGCTTTGTCTTTTTTGCCCTTTCCGGCAGTTAATTTTGATTTTCAACATATACCTTACATAAGCCTTATTTCCCTGAAGGTGCGCTTTAATAATTGAAGCGGTGTTAAACGCCGACATCTAACTTCAATTATATAAGGAGCGATTCATGGTGAAAAAAAACATGTTCTTTTTGATACTCGCAATTACGGCGGGGCTTGTTTTAGTGGGCTGTGGTAGCAATAATAACGATGTTGATTGGCTCAGTCCGATGATTTCAATTGAAAAGGATGCTAACACGGTTTCTCTGTGGAACGGCACATACAACTTGCACCGCAACGAAACAATGGAGTATGTATTCAGAGATGGCGATGATTTTAACGACATAGCAATAACATCCGATGCGCTTATTGCCGGAGGCGCGGTTCCTGCTACGTTGCGTGTTGCTTATGGCGGCAGTGGGCAACATTTGGTGCGCCTTGTGGCATTTGCGTACAGCTTCTTCGACCACGGCCGCCCCACACGAATGAATGCACACACGGCCAATCCAAATCCGCAGGAAATTCTGGTGCTTTGGCAGAATCCTGAAAATGGGCATTGGTTCAGCATGATTCAAAACGGTGTTGGACGCGAAGCGGTAACGCTCGGCCGGCACCATGACGGTCTTGTAAGCCTACGGCATGGAGGCGATGTTTATACTTTTTTGCTGAACAACGAAACCGTAGAAACCCTTTCTGAGCTTACGGTTTACATCATCGCCACGGCTGCACCTACACGGGATGAAGATTATGACAGAAGCGGATATTCCATTCTCTTCACTTTGGAATTGCCCGACCTTGATAACCACTTCCATAGCTGGGAGATTTTGGCGGCTTGCGGAACGATGTTTTTGGTGGGTGGTGAATAATCGTGTTGAAACGCAAATTGGCGGTATTACTGGTTTTATCGGCACTGCTTTGTTTTCTGCTCGTTGGATGCAATTTTATTTCCCAAGGTAGGGGTACACATACGGAGCATATAGTTACGACCATTTTCCCCTTGTATGACTGGACAAGGGCAGTTTTGGGCAGCAATCCGGGTGAATTGGGTGTGCGATATTTATTGGAAAGCGGCGTTGACCTGCATTTTTATACGCCGTCTATACAAGACATAGCGGCCATCAGTGCCTCTGATTTATTTTTGTGGGTTGGCGGCAAATCCGATGATTGGGTTCTGAATGCAATGGCAAACCCTGTGAACGAAAACCGTCGCAATGTACCCGTTATGCGGATGCTGACCATACATGAAACGCTGTCCTTCCCCGTTGACGGCATTATCGGGGAGGTTGGCGGCGAGGATTGTTGCGGTGGCGAGTTTCACGATGAGCATGTATGGCTCTCGTTACCCTTTGCCATGCGGTTCGTGGAGCGTATCGCTGAGGAAATTGCCCGTCTTGACCCGGACAATGCAGATTACTACTTGGCTAACGCCGATGTTTATATTGCGTCGTTGTACGCACTGCACAACGAGTTTATTGAAATGGTTGTAAACTCACCAAGAGACACCATACTTGTTGTCGACCGATTTCCCTTTTTATATTTGACCGTGGATTATGGATTGACATTTTTTTCAGCGTTTGATGGTTGTTTCGCCGCAACCGAAATCAGTTTCCAAAGACAGGCGGAATTGGCAAATGCCGTTGATTCGCTGGAATTGGATGTGATTATTATTGTGAATAATTACGCCGTTGCGGACGCTGTTGCAAGTGCGGCAAGGCGCGATGTTGCGATAGTATCCTTGCAGGATTTTCAAACCGTCAGTACCTATCATATTGCGCAAGGGTTGACTTATCTCAGCGGTATGCAGCAGAATCTTGAGGCACTGCGGGTGGCGTTACAATGAATAAGCCGTTGTTGGAAGTAACCGACCTTTGCATCGGTTATGATGGAAAATCCATCGTAGATGACATTTGCTTTAGCGTAGAAATCGGTGCGTACCTGTGCATTGTTGGCGAAAATGGCACAGGTAAGAGTACATTGCTTAAAACAATATCGGGGCTGCTGAAACCGATTTACGGTACGGTGCATTTTGCCGTTCCCAGATGCGAAATCGGTTATCTGCCGCAACAAATGGCTGTCCGGCATGATTTTCCCGCATCGGCAAAGGAAATCATATCTTCCGGCGCGTTAAGCAGAGGAAAATGGTACAGACCGTTCTACAGCAAGGATGAAAAAGAACGTATTGCATGGGCATGTGAAAAAACGGGTGTTGTGGATTTTATCGGTCAAAGTTTCAGTGAGCTATCCGGTGGTCAACAACAGCGCGTCCTCTTGGCGCGTGCGCTGGTTACTGCGAAAAACGCCGTAATATTAGACGAACCGACAGCAGGGCTTGACCCGGAAGCGGTAAAGGAATTTTATGGTGTTTTAACGAAATTAAACGATGATGAAAAAATAACAATAATTATGGTGACACACGACATCGAGGGTGCGGAAAAACACGCATCGCATATAGTAGAACTTGGCGGCGAGCGGTCGGATGAAGGTGAGGATTTCTTTTTCGGCACAGTGGGTAATTATATCGAAAGGGGGCGGCATAATGAGTGTGGCTGAACTGTTGCGCTTCCCCTTTACACAATATGCGCTGGTTGCCTCGGTTTTGATGGCGATATGTGCCTCGCTAACCGGCGTACCCCTCGTTTTGAAGCGTTATTCCTTTATGGGATTTGGGCTTTCCAATGTTGCGTTCATGGGTATGGCATTCGCTCTTGTCATCGACATGACAAATGCTATGGCTTTGGTAATGCCACTGACGGTTGCGGCTACGATTTTATTAATGGGATTGGGAAACCGCTTCAAAAAAGTTAGCGGCGATGCTTCCCTTGCCATGCTTACAGTGGGTTCGTTAGCGGTTGGGCATTTTGTTATTAACACATTTTCAATCCGTGGTGGAAATATAGATAGGGCAGTTAGCGAAACACTCTTCGGCGGCACACGGCTTGTTACGCTTAATGCTCGCCCTCAAGAAGTATGGCTGGCTTTACTCATTACCTTGCTGGTAGTTATTTTCTTTCTCTTTTTCTACCGCCGCATTTTTGCGGTTACATTCGATAGAGCGTTTATGCAAGCGACCGGGCAATATCCGATTGCTTATGAACTTCTGTTGTCGGTAATCACGGGCGTTGTTATAGCAATGTCCATGAACTTGTTGGGTTCTTTACTTACTGCGTCATTGATAATTTTCCCGGCACTTTCCGCGATGCGCATATCCAAAACCTACAAGGGAGTTATACTTGGCGCGGTTATTATTGCCATGGTTTGTTCCCCCATTGGCATTTTTACTGCACTTTTATTTGAACTTCCACCGACAACAACGATTATTATGGTAAACATCGCGGCATTTTTTCTTTTGACTGCTGCGGGAACACTGAGACGATTGCTTGCATAAAGGAGGCTTTACTAAAATGAATGAAAAAAAACAACGGCGAGAAGCCGCACAAAGAAGAGCTAAGAAAAAAAGACTCACGATACTAGTGCTTTGCGTCGCCTGTTTGATGGTTGTCGTAACGGCTGCCATTATTTATGTAGCTACGCGCCCGGACAGCCGTGTTTTTGCTGTTTCTGGAGGTCAATCGGTTACTTTGTACGAGAATGGTCGTTTTGTCGCCCGTCTATTCCATAATATGAATATATCCGGCAACTTTACAGAAGATGTAAGTGGAAATATAACAACAATTTCATTTTTTCACGGTGGCAACACCGTATCTACACAGATTGAAAATGATGTTCTGATACTGCCCATATCTTGGCGCGCAACTTGCAGAATCCACAGCCATGAAATAGCGTTTCCCCTTGTGCAAGGCGAAACAGGAAATTTAGTTCAAAACGACAATAATTATTATAGCGATGCCGTCACAGAATATGAAAGTAATATATTCGCAGAAGATTATATCATCGTGCTTTCAGACCCCGATTTTACTTTTCAAATACAGGAAATCCTATGGAACAGATATGATTTTCTCGGACGCACGATTCGTTTTGAAGGCATGTTTTTATCTTCATTTTGGGAAAACGAAACTGTTTATTTTGTAGCAAGGATTCAAGGTGGGTGTTGTGGTATGCATGGCTTCGAGGTTTACTTAAACGAATTTTCTCGCTTTGAAGATGAAACTTGGGTTGAGGTTACAGGCGTCTTAGAGGAATTTTATGTAGAAGGTGCTAACCATTACTTCCTGCGTCTTAATGTCATTTCACTGGTTGAGCGCTAGTCATGTGATTGTTATGATTGAATTTAGATAAGGAGGTAATGTTATGGACGCGAAAGAAGCCAGGCGGAAAACCATTAAACGAAAAACAATTATTAAAAGCGCAATCATCATATCCTGCGTTTTAATTGTCGCGGTTATAGCTGGGGTCTTTATCTTTGGCGCATTACGACAAGATACCAATCGCGTTTTTTCCGGTATTGGAACATCTATCACGTTGTATGCGGATGGCACATTTAACGCTTTTCTTCCCCATGATGTAAGAATATCCGGCACATACACAGAGATTATCAAGGATGGTGTTGTAGAGGTTTTGTTTTCTTATAATGGAAATATTGAAGTCGGAATAATAAGAAGTAATATATTATCACTCCCTCCCGCATGGGAGCCGGATTGTATATGCTGGCACAATCTTCGATTAAGGTTGAGATAAACGTCCAATTTCCAGTCATTAAAAATGTACAAGCCTCATATAGTATCTTAGGTCATATATGAGGGGAGGTTGTGCGGTTGCGTGTAAGAGAAGGATTTATTGTGGAGCGAAACGCGGGAGCAGACAGTTCTTTGTATAAATGGGTTTTAATCCTGTCAGTTGCATTTCTTGTTATCGGAAACCGCGTGGCAACAGACGGAGCGGCCCTGCCCACACGGTTTGGCGGTACAGTATATTCTGCGATTGCAACTGAAATCGTAAACAGAATAGAAAATAACCATGATTCATGGGAAACCGATGTTTTTACAACCTTCCGCGCAAGAATTCGCGGTGGTGAATTGCGCGGCACAGAAGTTACAGCAGAACAGCTTACATCCACCCGATGGCTTTTGGCAGTAAGAGAAGTAGAGGTTGGGGACAGGGTTCTTTTATTCTATGACCAATTTAGCGGGCATCATCGCTTTCATGATTATATAAGGATTAATTATGTAATTTATCTAGGTGCGCTTTTTCTTGTGCTTGTCGTGCTATTTGGCAAACGAAAAGGATTAAACTCCCTTATCGCATTGGGATTTACTTGTATGGCCGTTTTTTCCGTGTTTGTTCCTGCTATTTTATCTGGAAGGAATATTTATGCTACAACGATTATTACATGTGCGTTTGTTATTATTTCGACTTTGCTTACAGTAGTTGGCTTAAATAAAAAAGCATTGTCTTCTATGCTGGGTTGCATGGGGGGCGTTTTGTTGGCTGGGATTATCATGCTTGTAATGGATAGATTTTTGAATTTGACCGGACTTATAGATGATGACACTCGGTATTTGCGAATGCTGGGTAATAACATAAATATCAATGCAATTATTTTTGCAAGCGTAACCATAGGGGCAATGGGCGCGATAATGGATGTAGCCATGTCCATTGCATCCTCTTTGTGGGAAGTGCGGATAGCAAGGGGCGCGTCCAATTTTCATGGACTTTTCACCGCAGGGATAAACATTGGAAAAGACATACTCGGCACTATGCTCAACACGCTAATACTAGCATATATTGGCAGTTCCTTGTCTACCATTCTGCTGATTATCGCACACACCAATTCCTATGTGGAATTGTTTAACAGAGAAATGGTTATCGTTGAACTGCTGCGTGCGCTTACGGGTAGTTTCGGCATGTTCTTGGCCATTCCACTAACAGCAGCACTGTGCGGTTTTCTTTATTCTAAATCTATGAGACAGCAACCCCAAAAGATACCCAACCCCCGTTAAATACGAAATGATAACGGTACAAAAGCAACATAATTGCGTGGTGTTGATTAATAATTTGTGCTGACAACGATTTTAATTATCATGTGTAGATTCATGTGGCAAGCTGGGCATGGTGGACTCCACCATGTCTGCTTGCAGGGGGCAAGCCCCCAGACCCCCGGATCGACCCCGTGCTGCGGGGTCGGCTACGCGGCCCTTGGCCGCTATTTTGTTTCGCTCACATCGTTTATATTGTCGGAGCGCCTCGTTCCCGTTCCATTCCCTCGGTGATATTTAGTAAGCGTTGTACATTGGATCGTGCCGTTAAAAGTGACTGCATTTCAGACTTCGTCTGCCGATACTCGCGGTGGGCTTGTTTCTTTTCCGTGAGCATAGGCGCATACTCAGCGTGGAGTGAAGCTATGGTGGGGAGTTTTTTGTCCTTGCCATACCGATTCAACACGGAACAAACAGTCTGAGATTTTTCAACACGCATAAAACACCTCCGCCGTTGTTATCGTGGTTCTTGTATACTACATCGACATATACACAACTTTTTCATTAATATTTTTGTAATGGGAACATGCTCTGGATTAAAAAGATCATCACCGACAGAACAAAAAAAGCAACAATCAACAGCCTGGAACTCCGTCTGATACGGCAACAGAGCAATAATCGCAAAACGCGACTATTGGAATAACCCACCGAACCCTTGCCATTTCTTACTCTGCAACCTGAAAAACAAGGCAAGCACTCTCCCCTGCCCCCATTTGAGCTAAAGGTAAGCATACGCGAATGATTGTTGATGCAGCTATTTTCATGTGTAAAAATGTACCCCTTGCTTTTATTCCGAACCTCCTGCATACTATAGGTAAAGAAAGTAAAGAATGTATTACGAAGAAAGGGTGATGCATTTATGCTAGATATGGCACGAGTATCCATGAAAGGGCAAGTAACAATTCCCATTGCAATCCGCAAGAGCCTCGGAATTAAAGAGGGTGACAAAGTTGTGTTCGCCCATAAAGGCGATAACATCGTATTGCTTAATTCTAATCGCTTGGCTTTTGAAGAGTTCCGGCGTGATATGGCCGGGGAAGCGGAGCGAGTTGGTTGGGCAAGCGAACATGATGCTGTTGACTATTGCAAAGAAATCCGCCGTGAGTTATGGGAGGGTCAGCATGAGAATAATGCTTGACACTAACATTATCGTTTCAACGGGTGTCTTTGGTGGTGCGTGGTCATCTGATATGACATTGAAAATCGCGGATAAATATAGCATCGTTCTTTCAAGTGTTATCATCAATGAACTGCGATGTGTTATGGAAAGAAAATTTCCGGACAAAACCCCTGCGTTGGAAAAGTTCCTCAAACGCCTCAGCTATGAAGTAGCCTACACGCCTACCGAAGTTGACGAAGAAATATATCCACAAATTCGTGATGAAAAAGATTATCCCATCCTCGCATCTGCGATTATAGCTGATGTGGATGTTTTTATTACCGCAGATAACGATTTCGGCCCTGTGAGCATTGAACGCCCGGAGATCATGAGCCTTTTGGAATTTGCGCAGAAGTATTTGTAGACCTTTTTTACCAGCAGAAAAAATGGGCATATACAAAGGAATCCGGATATTTAAGAATGCCATTCATTCGGAAAATTGAATGCCATTCTTACGCTGGAAACAATTTAGTGGTGAATGCCATTCATATGCAAGAATAGTTGCAGACACTTCATGGGGGTTGGTTCATGGGGAACAACCATTGGTGCCATCGAAGAAACCCGCTAAATCAGCGGGTTTGTTGATTTTTTCGGGGAGCGTTTCCGACAGGCTCGGCAGCGCGCTTGAATGGCATTCAAGAGGTCAGGGGTTCGACTCCCCTCGTCTCCATCCCAAAAACCTGTTGAAACTAGTGTTTCAGCGGGTTTTTCATTGAAGTGGCGAGTTAAGCCTTATCTCATGATTAATCAAAACTATTAATTTATACCTACATTTGTATTCAAAAGACTAACAAAAAACATACAAAAAATTAGCAACCATTCATTGATTGCTAATTTGACAACACTTTTGATTGATTATTTCAAAAGTTCGACTGCTGTCTTTAGTTCATTTAAATCAAGATGAGTGTAACGCATTGCCGTAACTTTATAATCTGCATGACCTATGATTTTGGCGATACTTAAGTGATCGGCTCCAGCAGCATGTAAAATAGAGGCACATGTGTGTCTAGTCATATACGGTACGACACCTTCAATAGAAACATACTTCATCACCGTAGCAAATCGATTTGCCCATTTATCTTTATCCAACGGCAGCCCGTTTTCATCGGCAAATAACGACCGATATTCTTTTGTAAGCCATTTTGATACAATGTGCCTAACAGAAGGATGTATGGGAACCACTCTGTTTTTTCCAGCTTGGGTTTTTATTCCACCCGTAATGTACCATGTTTCAACATCAACGCTATTTGGTGTTAACAAACACATCTCTGTTGGTCGCCACCCCGTATAACACATAAACAGAACAACATCTACATAAGGAATATTTTTTTCAGAAGCAATACGAATGCGATTTAATTCATCCTCGGAAAATGCTCGGCGATTGCTTCCGGCATCCCCTTTGGGTAATTCGATAAAGCTTGCGTAGTTCTTGGACACAATGTCGTCTTTAATGGCATAATTAAAAACAGCTACCATCAAAGCGCGCATCTTAGAAAGATGTGAATAGGACATGTCTTTTTCGCTGTTAATAATATTCTGCAAGTCGCTTGTACGGATTTTTACGATATCAGTATCATGTAATTTTTCCCAACCCGCAAACGAAAAATTATATCCTTTTATTGTCGAATCACTGAGCTTGGGGTAACGCGCAGTCTTGAATTGCTCCCAAATATGGGAAACCGTCACCTTTGAATTTAATGTTTCATGTACACCCTTTTGCATATCCGGTATTGCAAGTGCGGCTTCTGTACTTGTTGCATGAAACGTATAGAGATATTGAGCCTTCCCGGTTATATCTTTATTGGTAATGATGCGAGCAACCCAAGGGCGTGCTCTGCGTCCGGGTAACATATACACGCTCCCGGTTCCATTGAATCTCCTGAGCCGTCCGCGTTTTTGTTTTGTCAAAGTTTATCACTCCTTCGCAATTTACCTTATTATTCCAATATAGGCTTGGAAAAATACGTGCTAAGGAGGTTGATGTACTTACAATACGCTTTCCTCTATTACTTTATTAACAAATTCCCAAATTGATAACGATGGATTTTCTTTATAAAAATGATATCCTTTGTATTGGTGCAGGATAAATCCCTTTTCTTGATTAGCGTGTGTTATTGACTTAGCCCGTTTAATGGCATTTTTAACACCATCTAAAGTGGGAGCGGCCTAACAGCGCACTGTTATGTAGTGACCTGTCAAGTCCTGTCTGACCAATCACCTGGGCATACGCACACATATTTTTATTATTAAGTTGTAAGAAGCATGGAGCGGC
>WQSR01000005.1 GCA_009787785.1 Defluviitaleaceae bacterium | reverse complement strand
GCTCCAGCAAATCGCTTTGGATGGATGGACTTGCGGGAGGTGCCGGTGGGACGGGGGGCACTGGCGGGGCGGGGGGTGCTTCAGGTGCGCCCGGCCTGGGGCCGTTGCTACGGGGGTCGTTGATGTCGTGTGTTTCAAATATACTCATGATTTTGTCCTCCAAAATAGTATTGGACGGACTCGCTTCATTCGTGCTGAGCAGGCACAGGGTATGTGCGTCTATGAAGCGCGCCCGGCCTTGCTTGACGAGCCCTTTGGCCCGCCGGGGGTACGTTGCTTCATATTTATTGCCCTGCATGTCTGTGACGCAGATGTTTTTTGTAATGGGTATCCCTCCCCTTTGACCGCAGTGTAGGCGTGCCGTTTTTTACAATGGGTGCCGTCCCCTGTTCGCCTACGGCTGGAGGATAACGTCCCCGCCGATTTTTGTCAAATTTTCGGGAAGGGATTCGTAGCCGCGCTCGATGTAGCCGTTGTCCAGCACCAGGGTTTCGGCCTGGGCGGCCAGACCGGCCAGGATAAGGGCCGCACCGCCGCGCAAATCCTTGGAATGGACGGTGGCACCGTGGAGGTGGGGGCGGCCTTTGATGACAATGACCCGCTCGTCGGAGGTGACTACGATGTTCGCGCCCATGCGGATAAGCTCCGTGGCGTGGGCGGCCCGGGATTCGAATACCCGCTCTTCCACCACGGAGGTACCCTTTGCCGTGGAGAGGGCGGCGACGAAGGTGGGTTGCATATCGGTGGGGAAGCCGGGATGCGCCTCAGTAATGAAGTGGGGGATGGCGATAAGCTGACGGGGGGCGCGCAAGCGCACGGAGGCGGGCTTTTCCTTGATGGTACAGCCCATGGCGCGCAAATTGGCTGTGATGGCCTTGATATCGTGGGGGTTGATACCGGTCAAGGTGAGGTCGCCAAGTGTCATGGCCGCCGCCAGAAGAAAGGTGCCGGCAACGATACGGTCCGGCATAACGCGATGGGTGGTGCCACGGAGCTTTTTCACCCCGGTGATGCGAACCGTGGAAGTCCCCGCGCCATGGATAACGGCCCCCATGGATTTCAAAAAGCGGGCAAGGTCTACGATTTCCGGTTCCCGGGCGGCGTTGAGTAGGGTGGTTTCGCCCTGGGCGAGGACGGCGGCGAGGATGAGGTTTTCCGTGGCACCCACACTGACTTCTTTAAGGTAGATTTGCGTGCCCTTCAAGGCTTCGGCCTTGGCGTACATGAGGCCGTTTTCTTCATTTATAACAGCCCCCATTTTCCGCAGACCCTTCAAATGCAAATCAATGGGGCGCGAGCCGATTTGGCACCCGCCGGGGCTCGCGATTGTAACCTCGCGGCAACGGCCCAGCAATGCGCCCATGAAAAGAATGGAGGAGCGCATTTTGCTCACCAGCTCTGTGGGGAGCTCTGTGGTGGTGGGGCCGGGATTGTTTACGGTCAGTGTGTTTTGCACAAAATCAACGCGGCAACCCAGGTGCCGCAGTATTTCTATGGAGGAATCAATGTCCGCGATGTTGGGACAGTTGTGAATCACACTTTCGCCTTCGGATAAAAGAACGGCGGCAAGGATAGGCAGTGCGGCATTTTTCGCCCCGCCAATACCAAGCGCGCCGCATATCCGGTTGCCACCCCGGACGCGGTATTTACGCATAGCCACTCATCTCCCTTGATAGGCATGTTTGTATGATATGAAGGCCGCGTATTATTTGTGAAACGGGAGTGGCTCCGGCGCGTATGTACCGTGTGGCATTGTCACCGAGAGCTTCTGCCGTCGCTGGTACACAAAATCTCCCCTCCGGGGCCGACCACGGCGCGGAGCACCATCCATGCGCTGAAATTTCCCGCGGAACGCTTGCGCCCGAAGGGCGTACCAGTGACGCGGGAAGATTTCAGCTTGCATGAGATGGCGCATTACACCGCGCCGTGGTCGGCCCCGGAGGGGAGATTTTGCGCAATCGCTCCGTCAGAACTCCCGGTGACAATGTACAAATTATATACGCGCCGGAGCCACTCCCGAAAAAGCTTGCAAAACGTACAAGATATGGTATCATATGCCGCTCACGTGCTTTGTGGGCTATCCTTGCGCGGTTCGAGGCCGCGCCAAAGACCAAAAGGAGGTGCAATATGGTTAAGTATGAAATGGGCGTGGTGGTGCGCGTGGACCTGCCGGAAGACGGTTTTACCGTGGAGATGGACAAGGTGAAGGCACTCATTGACCGTTTTGGCGGGACCATCGACAAGATTGATGAGTGGGGGCGCAGGCGTTTGGCCTATCCCATCGCCAAGCAAACCGAGGGGATGTATACCTTTATCACCTACACCGCGGACCCCTCCGCCCCGAAGGAAATCGAAAGCCGTGTACGCTTGCTGGAAAGTGTGTTGCGTTTTCTCACCGTGCGCAAAGACGAAGTGGAGGCCGCTGTGGTCATCGAGGCCCCGGTGGTGGAAGAGGCTCCGGCGGTAGTGGAAGCCCCGGCAGTGGAAGAAGCCGCTCCGGTAGTGGAAGCTCCAGTTGTGGAAGAAGCCGCCCCGGTAGCGGAAGCCCCGGCGGAAGATGCGGAGGTTCCCGCAGAGGCCGGCGATGAATAAAGTCATTCTCATGGGACGGCTCACCAAGGACCCCGAAATCCGGTATTCCCAAGCCGCCGAGCCGGTGTGCGTAGCGCGTTATACCCTGGCGGTGAACAAGCGGTTTAAGAAAGAAGGGGAGCCGGACGCGGATTTTATCACTTGCGTAAGCTTTCGCAAGACGGCGGAATTTGCCGAGCGGTACTTGAAGCGCGGGATGCAAATTAATGTATGCGGGAGCTTGCAGGTGCGCACCTATGACGATAATACCGGCCAGCGCAGGTGGGTTACGGAAGTGGTGGTGGACGAAGCCTACTTTACCGAGAGCAAGTCCGCTTACGAGGCGCGTATCTCCAAGAGTGGCGGGTTTGACGAAGGCGGGTTCGGTGCGCCGCCCCCTGCCGCCCCCCCGGCCTATGAGCCGGAGGGCTTCTCGGCCATAACCCAGAGCATAGACGACGACGATTTACCATTTTAGGGAGGAATAAAATATGATGCAAAAAAGACGGGGGCGGCGCAAAAAGCGCGTCTGCCAGTTTTGTGTAGATAAAATCGCAGTGGTGGATTACAAGGATATCGGCAAACTGCGCAAGTTTACCTCGGAGCGCGGTAAAATCCTGCCCCGCCGCGTGTCCGGCAACTGTGCCAAGCACCAACGCGCCATGACCCAGGGCGTGAAGCGGGCCAGGCATATGGCCTTGATGGTGTATACGGCGGAATAAGGCTCCTTCGAAAAATTCAAAAAAAGTCCAGTGAATCTGGGCTTTTTTTTGCGTAATTCCTATACTGTTCTATTGCACGGAGGCTTGGAAAGGCATATACTTCCGTGAGAAAGGGGTTGGCATCATGGCCCAGAAATCGTCTAACACCACACAAAATCTGCTCCAACAGGGAATGCAAGGCATTCTGCGTGAAATACAAAAATTCTCTACTGTCATAGAATCCACAGCAAAAAAAACAAATCTGGTGGCGATAAACGCAAATATCGAAGCGGCACATGCCGGTGAAGCCGGGCGGGGTTTTGCTGTTGTGGCGGATGAAGTGCGTTCCCTGGCAAATCAAATAGCCGATAATTCCACCAATCTGCGGGCATCGGTATTCGAGCATATAAAGCTACAGTCTGACCAACTTATGGAGGAATTTCGTACACGCGATTATAGCCGGCTGTCTGAAATGGCGCAGACCTTGGTACAGCTTATCGTGCGCAACCTGTTCGAGCGCACGGCAGATGTACGCTGGTGGGCTACGGACGATGCCCTTTTTAGTTGTTTGCAAAACCCCACGCCCGAAACCGTTGCACGCGCATCCAAGCGATTGGAAATAATCAAACGGTTTTATACCGTATACTTGAACCTGGTACTGACGGACGCCACCGGAAAAGTCATTGCCACATCTTCCCCGGATGCATACCCCATGCGGGCAGGTGTAGACGTACATGCCTGTGGATGGTGCAGACATGCGTTGGCTACACGCTCGGGGGACCAATATATCGTAGAAGACATTTATGATGACCCGCTACATGAAGGCGCGCCTGTTGCCGTATATGCCACAGCGGTGCGCACAGGCGGCGAAATAAATGGGGGCGTGCTGGGTGCATTAGGTGTCTTCTTTGACTGGCAGAAGCAAGCACGCTCCATCGTGAAGGATGAGCCTACGTTGTCTGAGCGCGAATGGATGCACTCCCGCGTGTTGTTGCTGGATAGTGCCCATCGTATCATCGCGGCATCTGACGGTAAGGGCCTCTACGCAAAATTCCCGTTGCAAATAACCAAGGACGCAACAAAGGGCTACTACAAGGACAGCGATGGTCAGCTAGTCGCATACGCCCGCACGCTGGGCTATGAAGATTATGATGGCTTGGGCTGGTATGGCGTTATCGTTCAACAGGGTTAGGAAAAAAGGCTTGCGTATATTGGGGCGGTAACATATGCTAAGATATGCTGAGAATAGGAGTGTGGCGGGAATGGAATTTATGCAGGGGATAACGGCCATCGCCGTTGTGGCTATCGTAATGTACACCGTGTTTAGCATCGTGAAAATGGGCATCCGGTATTCGGAGAACATCGAGCGGATTAAGCACGGCTATCCGACCCTGGACGGGGCGGTGCCCTTGGACGGTGCGCCGAAGGAGGGCGAAGCGGGATTTAACCCGACTGCGGAGAATTACGGCAACTAAAATTGCGGACGAATTATTTTTAAAGATGGGAGCGGCCTGTTGTGGGTGCGGTGAAGATACTTACGGTTTTCGGCACGCGGCCGGAGGCGAACAAGATGATTCCGCTGGTGCTTGCGCTGGCGGAGCGGGCGGCGGCCGGTGTGTTGGAATCCCGGGTATGTGTGACGGCACAGCACCGGGAATTGCTTGACCAGTCCCTCGTCCCCTTCGGGGTGAAGCCCGACGCGGATTTAAATATCATGACGGCGGGGCAGAGCCAGGGCGACGTGATAAGCCGCGTGCTGGCGGGGCTTGGGCCGGTGATTGACGCTTATGGGCCCGATATTTTGCTGGTGCATGGGGATACGACGACGACATTTGCTTCGGCGTTGGCGGCCTTCCATCGGAAGGTGCTTGTCGGGCACGTGGAGGCGGGCTTGCGCACCTATGACAAATACCGCCCCTTCCCGGAGGAAATGAACCGCAAGCTGACCACGGCCTTGGCCGATTTGCATTTCGCCCCCACGGAGCTGGCCCGGGAATACCTGCTGAAGGAAAATGTGCCCGGCCCTTCGATTTTCGTCACGGGGAACACAGCGGTGGATATGCTGGCGCATACCACCTCGGAGCAGTATTCCTTTCACAACGCGGATTTGCGTGATTTGCCGCAGGACAATCGCATTATTTTGCTGACCGCCCACCGGCGGGAAAATTTTGGCCTCCCCATGGAGGCCATTTGCCGTGCCGTGGGGCGCATTGCGGCGGATTTCCCCGATGTGCGCGTGGTGTGGCCCATGCACCCCAACGGGGCCGGGCGGGCGGAATCGGAGCAATTCCTCGCCCATTTGCCAAATGTGGTGCGCACCCAGGCCACGGATTTGCACGATACCCATAATCTAATGAAGCGGGCCTTTCTCATCCTTACGGATTCCGGCGGGATACAGGAAGAGGCCCCGTCCTTTAATGTGCCGCTGGTGGTTCTGCGCGAGGTTACGGAACGGCCGGAGGGGCTGGCCGCGGGCACGCTGGTGCTGGCGGGGGTGGAGGAAAATACCATTTACAACGAAGCCGCCCGCCTGCTGACGGACCAAGAGGCCCACGCCCGCATGGCCAACGCGCCCAATCCCTTTGGCGACGGGAAGGCCAGTGCCCGTATAATAGAGGCCATACTTGGCTGGTTTGGCGGTAGGAACCCATGATAACCATGGAATGGTTTTTCGGTGAGGAGCACCTGGAGGACGTCTATGCCCTGCGGCAACGCGTTTTTATGGATGAGCAAGGCATCGCCCGGGAGGACGAATTTGAGGGCGACGACGGCGCGTGCATCCATGTGGTCATCTATGAAAATGACCTCCCCCTTTCCACCGGGCGGGTGAAGATAACCAAGGAGGACTATATCATCGGCCGGGTGGCCACCTTGCCCCAGCACCGGGGCCGGGGGCTGGCCACGGCGGTGATGCAGGCGTTAATCAAGGCCGTTTGTATCATGGGCGGCCAGCGGCAAATCCTCCATGCCCAGCTTTCTGCCCAGCCCTTCTACGAGAAGCTGGGCTTCACGCCCTACGGCGAGGTTTTCCAGGAGGCGGGCATACCCCATATCTGCATGGAACATTTCGGAAGCGCGTCCATGTGCTGCCGGGGAGGTGAATGACATATGCGTTTGGATAAATATTTAAAGGTTAGCCGCATCATCAAACGGCGCACCGTGGCCAACGAGGCTTGCGACGCCGGGCGTGTTACGATTAATGGCAAAACCGCCAAGGCTTCCGCAGAGGTAAGTGTAGGCGACCGCATCGAAATCCGCTTCGGCGACAAGCTGACCCGGCTGGAGGTCACGGCGGTGAAGGAAAACGTGCGCAAGGACGACGCGGCTTCTATGTATACGCTTGCTGAATAATACTACTCTCCGGTAAAAATCGTGGGACGCTGTACCGTTATAGATTATGAGGAGGCATCAGGCATGGCAGAACATGGAAACACGGAAGTAACCGAGGAAGTCATCGCCCTTGTTGCATCCTATGCGAATCAAGGAGAATTTGGCAGACAAAACATGGCAAAAAAATATCCCCATATTGATTTCAAGCAATTGATTGGGGATGCCGAGCTTGCGCAAGCAACACACCCGGTTCCGTCGGCGAGTGAAAGCATGTGGGTAGCAGGTTTGCGCATAGCCGCCTATATTAATCTCATATCGGGCGTGATTGGTGGCTTAAGTATTGCCTATCTATTAGGGACAATGACCGCTGTTTGGGGGGAAAATATAAATGGGGGCATATTTTTCTTTACCTTCATTGCCATCCTAGTTCTAACCGTCATAACCACCGCAGTTATCATGGTTTTTTTAGACATGGCGCAGGATATATCCACCACGAAGCGTCATGCCGCCGACACACAAAGGGATATTGCAGAAATTAAAAGCAAGCTGTTTTCACAACAATAAAATGGAGCTGTTTTGTGAAAAATATTTCGGGGGCGGGAGTAGCTCCCTGTCAAGGCGGTTGAGAAATATAGGTCATCCCATTTGAGTATAATTTGCAATTATGCTGACATATAATAAAAATACTTGACAAGCCGCGCGGAATATTCTACTATGCCTAAGCGGTTGAGAGGGCTGTATGTCTCGGTTCGTTGCGCTTATGCGCACTTGGCTGCATTATTGTTAAGTAATAAAGGGTTGAACAATTTTTTGTTTAACCCTTTTATTTATGGGAGTGTAACTGCTGTGTACTTATTATACCTTGACGATTCAGGTTCGCCTAGCAATAAAAAAGAATCACATTTTATTCTAGGCGGATTTATTGTTCCCGAAAATAAATTGTATTGGGTAAACAAAAATTTAAATGATTTAGAAGCACGTTTAAAAATAACAAGCAATAGTGAATTTCACGCATCTGCAATTTCTGGTGGGAAAGTACCTTGGAAATTTTTTGATAGACACAAGCGACACGAAATAATTAAGGATGTGTTGCGTGCGGCAGAATATGAAAAAAACAATATAACCATTTTATCCTGTGCCGTCGAAAAAGCATATTACTCAGAACAAGACCCCGTTCAGCTTGCATTTGAAGACATATGTAGCCGATTTCAACTTTTTTTGAAACGCATGTATAGCCAAAAGAAAGAAAACGCAACAGGGTTAATTATCTTGGACGAAATGTCATACAAAGAGTCATTACAAAGTTTGGCAAAACAATTTCAACAAAGAGGAAACAAATGGAATCAAAAAATGGAGCATGTGCATGAAGCCCCTATGTTTGTTGATTCTAAGGCATCAAGGGGCATCCAATTAGCTGACCACATCGCCTACTCCATATTTCGGCGATATGAATTTGCCGACCTATCGTATTATAATGTTTTTGAAGGCTTTTTTGATTCAGAGGACGGAAAAATTCACGGAATTTGTCATATGACAAAAAATAAACTATGTACCTGCGCACATTGTGCGCAAAAGAGAATTATAAATAATTAAGCCGCCTGTTGCGCTACTACTGGTGATAACATTATTCAATAAATATGCTCAAGGTTGCCATACCACTAAAAAAGGGACTGTCTCCACAGGAAACAGTCCCTTTTGTTATCCCATTAAACCGGGTGCTTTACAGCCTTACAATGTGTGCATCGTACACGCGGAAGTCGGGATTGCCGCCGCCGCTGGTTTGGATACGGATGGCGCGTTCGAAGTTGGACATGGCGAGGTCTGTATCGGCGGGGATGATGGCTTGCAGGATGAAGAAGCCGTCAGCCATGGGGCTGGTGGAGACAATCCAGTTCCAGGGACTGTCCGCGCCGCCCAGCAGAACGGTTACATCGGGGGTTCCGGTGGAGCCGATGACGGTGATGAAATAATCGTTGGTGCCGATGTTCATTAGGCCCACATCCGGGTGGGGTGCGCGCAAGTCGATGGCGTGCCAGGATTCGTCACGGAAGGACGCGCCAAAGCCGATGTTGCCCGTGGGTGCGTCGATGACTTCCATCATCCAGTCGCTACCGGCAGACATCAGATAGGGCGAGAGCGTATCATAGCCCATCAGGTTGCCCGCGGTATCCATGGCACCGGCGGAAAGGGCTTGCACATTTTCGTCATGGGCAAGGCGGTAAATGGTGGCTGTGGGGATGGGAATGCGTACGATGTTGATGTCGTACACCGTGTAATCGTGGTGGCCTTCGTGCTGGATGCGGAACACACGCATGAATTGCTCGTGGCCGGTGTCGGTGCCTTCCATGGTATCCATGGAGATGACGCCGTGCACCACCCAGCGGCCGTCGTCGCCTACGGTGGAATTGTGCAGCCAGTTCCAGCCCGCGTCGCCGCCGGATACATTCACCCAGCTGCCGGGGTTGCCGCTACCGTATACGACGATGTAGTAGGCGTTGTTTTCAAAGTCGAAGGGGATATGCTCCGTTGAGATATCCAGCGCGTGCCAGTTCTCGCTACGGAAGGTGATGAGAATGCCGTTGTGTCCCAGGGGGGTTTCCACAACCTGATACATGGGGTCGCCGGCGGATTGCAGGAAGGGAACGGGGCCTGAGCCCGCGCCGCCCATAATATCGCTACCGGTACCCATGGTGCCGGGCGGGGTATTTTGCAAGCCGATGTCGCGCACCAAGGAGAATACATGGTTGTGGGGTACGCGGGTGATGGTGATGTCATAGATGGCATAGTCGTGGTGGCCTTCGTGTTGCAGACGGAACACGCGCATGAACTGGTCGCGCCCGGTGTCGGTGGCGTCCATGGTCTCCCAGGAAACCACACCGGAAATAAAGAACCTGCCGTCTTCTTGCACCACAGCATCATGGAGCCAGTTCCAGCCCGCGTCGCCGCCGGAGATATTCACCCAGCTACCGGGGTTGCCGCGCCCCGTGACGCTGAACAGGTACGCGTTGCTGTCAAAGTCGAAGGGGATATGCTCGGTGGAGATATCCAGACAGTGCCAGTTTTCGCTACGGAAGCTGATTTCAATGCCGTTGGTGCCCCAAGGGGTTTCGACGATGCCGAACATGGGGTCGCCCGCAGGTTGCAAGAAATATACAGGGCCGTCGCCGCCGCCGCCCAACAATTCGGAGCCGGCGGCAATGGTGCCTACGGTCATGCCCTGCACGGCCTCATCCCGGGACAAGGACCAGAAATACCCAGCCGGGGGTGCCAAAGGCACGTGCACAACGGGCTCGGGCTCGGGTTCCGGCTCGGGGGTGGGCTCCGGCGTGGGTGCCGGGGGCAAGGGTACGGGTGCCGGCGTGGGTGCCGGGGGAGGCGTGGGGTCGGGGGTAGTGTCGCCGCGGCCGCAAGCCGCAAAGGCCAGCACGAAAGCCATCAGCAACGCCGCTAAAAGAATCTTCCAATTTCGTCTCATTGTGTTTCTCCTCTCATATTAGATGACCGTAGTCAGTGCAACCTAGTCAATAAAGCCCAGTGCCCGGTTGGCCGCTTCAATGGTGGCTTCCCATTCCAGCTGGGCCGCCTCGATAATCTGCGCCGGGTCGTTCCATACGATGTTTTCTGTGTCCACGTCGTTCCACACACGCCACGCGAAAAGGGAACGCCATATTTCGTCATCGCCGGGCAGGATTTCATGCCAGCTCATGCGTTGCAAATTCGGGTTGCGGGTGTGGTATACCATGGTCTCATACACGGAACGCTCGTCGGGGAAGAAGGGAAGCTGTTCAAAAATCCAGTCATCCGCGTCGCCCACATCGTCGTCCTCGTCAATGCCCAGGGGCCGGTGCCACAGCATGAAGGCGTACATGATATCGTCCACCTGGTCGCCAAAGACGGCGGGAATGGCCATCAGATTACCGCCGGTTGAGTAGGTGTAATGGTTAGCCGCCCGGGGGCCGCGAGGGAAGGCAACAAAGCCCCAGTCGTCGTTCAGGCTGGGCTCTACCTGGGCCAATACATGGCCGTGGGTAAGGGTACGCATGGCCGCATGGCCGTGGTTGAACATCTCTACAAAGAAGTCCCATTGGTCGGTGCCCAAATCCTCTTCGTGGATGCCCAAGCCGTGTACCTGACGCAAATTAACCAAAAATTCCAAGGCTTCAAAAAATTCCGGGGTATTAATGGTGCTGACCAAACGGTCGGTGTCGTTGCAGAAATCCACGAAGGTGGCCCCGTTGGAGAACACCGCACGCGCCGTAATTTCCTGATTAAACCCAAGATGGGCAAAAATGTCTATCACGCCGTCGCCGTCTACGTCACGCTGGATTTGGGTACCCACACGGATAAATTCATCCCAGGTCCAACGCCCTTCGCGTTGCAGGATGAAGGGATAATCCCGGGGCAGGCCCGCTTCCTCGAAGAGGCGCATATTGAAGGCGATGCCTCCGGTCATGGGTACGCCGCCGCCGTCACCCCTGGCGGTAAAGCCGTAGGTGTAACCCGTATCGGCGAACATGGCCGCAAAGTTCATGCTGTCGCGGTGCCATACCATCTGGCCGCCATAGCCCTCGCTGAAGAAAGTCTGGGGTATGGGCGCGAACAGGCCCCGGGGGGCGGCGTTACCGTACCAGTTGGGGGCCAGGTTCCAGATGTGGAACTCCTCGTTGCGGGTAATCAGGCGCACGGCATGGTTGTCACGTGCCCACTCCCAGTCACCGGCGCGCACTTCCCGTATGCGGAAGTTGTGCCTTTCTTGCAGATAAATCCGGTCTGCCAGCCGCTCGCGCTCTGCGGCGGAACGGGGCTCAAAGGTGTCGGTGTCATAGTCTTCCCACCAGTTTGCGATAAAGATTTCGATACCGCCCAGGTCACGGGGGGGTGCCGCAGGAGTCGCCCCTTCCACCGGGGTTGTGGGCTGTTGGTTCGCGCCTACATTTGCCACCGGGGGTGCCGGAGGTGCCGGTGTTTGCGCCGGGGTATCGTCTGAGCCCCCGCAAGCCGAAAAGGCCAGCAATCCGGCCAACAGCACCGCAAACAACAAAAACGGGTAAAGCTTTTTCATCATGTTCGCTCCTCTCACATTCTTACATTATTGTTACATTTTCATGCCGCTTTGTCCAATACTTTCTACGAACCCCCTTTGCGCGATGATATATATAATTATAATCGGGGCAACCCCAAGTAAAACGCCCGTTGAAATCATGGTCTCCACCAGCGCGATGGGTGGCGACAAGCCATGCCCGCCCTGCAAGCGTTGGATTTCCACGATGTAATAGCTACTGAACACATCCGCCAAGGAGCGCATCCGCTCGGCCATCACACCATAGTTGCGCAGGAACATATTGGTATAAAACCCGTCGGTCCACTGCCATACAAAGGCGAAAAGGAAGCACGACACCAGCATGGGCACCGCGTCGGGTAGCATAATCTGCGCGAAGGTACGCAGTTTGCCGCAACCGTCCACCCAGGCGGATTCCTCCAGCTCCTTGGGCATATTGCGGAAATACTGGCGGAGCATGAAGATATACAGCCCGTTGCGTAAGCCCATGGCTGTCACCGACAAAATCAAGTACCCGGTAAGGGTATAGGTCAAGGACAGGGGCGCACCCCGGAACAAGGTGAAAATCCCAAAGATGTCAAAGTTGAGGAAGTTCAGGAACATGGGGGCCATAATCACATGGGGGGGGATGATAATGCTCAACAGCACACACCCGAACCAAAACCGCTTGAAGGGGAACTCAAAGCGGGCAAAGCCGTAGGCCACCAGCGTACAGGCCATAATCTGCAACAACGCCACCAAAAAGGTGATGCCCAGGCTGGTGCCCAAAGCCCCCCAATATTCCATCAGGTTCAGGGCCATGCGGTAATTCACCAAGGTGGGGTAGCGGGGGACGGAGATAACCGTGGAATCAAACAAATCCTGCCGCGACATGAAGCTGTTGGAAATCTGGAACAAGATGGGCTGGAGAATCAAAAAGCATAGCCCGAAGAGCAACACCACCATGAAGAACCCGCCGCATATCCGTGCGAAGTCCTTCTTTATCAGGTAATTTTCGCTGGCCCGGTTGCGTGCCATATAGCGGGCGATTTTCCCCTGCTTCTTCTCCTTGGGGACGATACCCAGCGCGCTTCGTTCCTGTATGCTAGTCATAGTAATACACCAGCCTTGAAATAATTAGCCCCAGTATGCCCAGCACCGCCGCGATAACCAGGAAATACATCCAGGCCATGGCCGAGCCGAAGCCATAGTTCATGGTGCGCATGATTTGTATGGTAATCTGCTCCATAACCTCGCTGTCGGTACGTACCAAGAAGTCGATGACGCTGTACACCACCGCTACCAATATCAACGGAGAAATCATGGGGAAGGTTATCTTCCAGAAGTTTTCCCAGCCTGTGGCCCCCTCGATGCTGGCGGCCTCGTAGATGCTGGGGTTGATGGTCTGCAAACCCGCGAGGAAAATCAGTATCTGTATCCCGCTGGCCATGGCGATGAAATAAATCTGGTTGATAATGTTAAATAAATATTCCAGCGGGTTCCAGGCCGCCGCGCCGGTTACGCCCTCCAACAGCATCTCCAGGGTACTGGTGACGCCGGCGCGCATGGCGTTTTGCTCGGCTATCTGGTCGGAAACCATGTTGAGCAGGGAATTGTTGGTCTCGATGTTCACCAGCACCCCGCTGGCCAAAATCACCGGGAGGAAGAACACCGCCCGCACGAAGCCCCGGCCGGGGAATTTACGGTTTAACAGCGTGGCCACGAACAAGGAAAACACCAGCACCGCCGGCACCAGCAAGGCCATGCGGATGAGCTCCTCCACCACATTGCGGTTAAAGTCCGGGTCTATGAAGAGGGCGCGGGAGATGTTTTCCAGCCCCCGCCACTCCATGGCGAAGCCCACCACGTCGCCGCCGAAATGCACATAGGAGAAGGCCATGCGGATGGATTGGTATATGGGCCGCGCCAAAAAGGCCAGAAAGCCGACGACGAAGGGCATGATAAAGAGATAACCCGCCACGGCGTTCCGGTTGGCCATGGTGAAGCGGAACTTACTTCGTTTTGCTTTTTCCATGCGATACCCTCCTGATTACCTGACGACAACGTAGCGTCTTGACGCCACCGCCACCCCGTCTTGTGAAACAAAATCCCCCATGGAGGTGTTGACATATACCCGGGTATTGTCTTCATATACCGTAACGGTCACGCCGGGGGCCAGTATCTCGTGGCCGGTGATGAGCTGGTTGTACAAATGGCCCAGGTCGTTGCGGTGGCGGTGATAATATTCATTGGCCAGGGAATACCAGCGGTTAAATTCATTGGCGAAATAGCGCATGTACCGGGACACCAGCACCTCGGCGGCGGGTACATACATAAAGCTGAAGAACAAGGACGAGCCGGATTCCACGGATTTCAGCCAGTGGTAGGAATAGTCCTCCGCCAGGTTCAAGGGCCGCCCCGCGAAGGGAATCAGCCCGTGGAGGGCTATCTGGTAGAAGGGGACAGACACGTCCGTTACGTTGAAGCCCTGGTCTGTGAGGGGCATACCCGTAATCACATCGGCGAAGGGCATGGCGAAGGAAAAGCCATAGTTCAGCCATATCCCCGTCCCGCCGTCGCTCAATTCCCGCAGGAGGTCGGCGCGCATATGCATGGACGCTTCCCGGGTGATGTGATTGGTATCCCGGTAGTCCCCGGCCAGCGCGCTGGCCATGGAGCGGAAGGCGATATTATCCACCCCGCGCCCTGCGGCGTCCTGGGTGAAATTGCGGATTAGATTCTGGGTGAATTGGGGGGTGGCCAGGCTTATGGGGTCGGCCAAAATAGACGCCGTACCCAAAGAGCCGAAATACACATGGCTAAAGCCCGCGTGCTCCACCCGTGTGCGGGTGATTTGCCGCACGGTGTCCCGGTTGCGGCCAAAGCCGTCGAAGAGGCGGTTATCCCGCATGAACATGAAGTCGCCTTCCAGGAAAAAGTTGTATTGCAACCGTGCCGCCGTGTCCACCAGCTGGTTGAAGCCACTGCGCCCCCCCAGCTGGGAAATCAAGTTCACGGAATTGGGTACCCGGTGGTCTATGGAGCGGTTATGGGCACCGCGCATTTTTACTTGTACGTTTTGCCAGCCGTGGGCGGCGAAGGTTTCCAGCATGTCGGCGGCCTGGCCGTAGGTAGTCAGCGCGAAGGGGCGGTCCACCGGAAAGCCCAGCAAATGCTGGGGGCTCACCGCCGAGCCTAAAATCTCCACCATGGCGGTGACGGGGGCCTGTACCCGGTTGTTGAGCCAGGGGTACCGGGCTTGCAAAAATGCGCGGTAGGCTTCTGCCATGCCCACATAGCCGGGGTTCAGCCCGAAGGTATAGCGTACCACGATGCGCTCGTCGGGTTGTAAGCCGTATTCGTGCATCAGCACCGCCCGGGCGGAACGCCCGGTGAAATCCATCACATCGCCGTGTATGAGCCGGAAGGAGGGATGGGCCCGGGCGAAGGGGCCGCCCATGCCGGGCACCTCGGCGCGTATGGCCGCGGAAGCCGCGCCCTCGTCGATGATGCCGGCAAAAGTAGCCCCGTTTTTATGCACCCCGAAAACGGGATAGGCCGAGCGGTTATCGTGGATGATTTCCGTGGGGATGACGGCCTCGTCCCGGCCGAAAATATTACTGAAGAAAATCCCCTGCCCATAGCGCACGGTATCGAAGTAGAGCAAGGCCCCCGCGCCGTCCGGCACGAAGAGGTAGCCCTCATCCGTGGGCCGCCCCGCGCCGAAAAACGGGAGCAAATGCATCCGAATGGGCAAAAAGGTGGGATTGTATGTGATGCGGTCGAAGGGAACGATGACAACCATCTCGTTCCCCACCAGCTCGAATTGCATGATTACATTGAAGGCCGGGTTGTCAATCACACGGGTCACGCCGAAGTAGTCCATGTCGTATATCCAGTCTTCCATGGTGTAGCCGTGTTCGAACAAAACCTCCTGGGCGCGCACCCGCATGTGGTCGGGGATTTCCCCCAGCACATAGATAACGGGCCCCGGCTCATCCCCCTGGGGAATCAGCTGGGGAAGACGCTCCAATATACCGCCCTCGATGTCGATGGGGCGCAGACGGGCGTATTCGTAGGGGCGAAAGGCGTTGAGGATTACATTGCGGTTGGCACGGGTCATTTGGTCGGTGAAGGTATACAGGCGTTCCTGATAAATGGCGTAGGGCACGTAGAACGTCCGGGGGATATTCCCCAAGGTGAAGCGTACCTCCAGCTTGTTATCGCTTAAAACCTCATGCTCGAAGCGTTCGGTGCGCACGCTGTCCCGGTAGGTATTGTAATAGACCTGGGTGCCGTGCTGGGTTTCGTGCTGTAAAATAAACAGGCTCTGGGCATGGAACTGGGTGATGGTGGCGGTTTGCTCCAGCTCCTCCGGGGTCATCTCCGGGCCGGAACGCCACACCACACCCGTGGCCCGCTCCGTCAGGGTAAACATGGCCCGGGCGGTGTCAAAATCCAGCTGTAGGTAGGCGTTGGCAATGGAGGCCACCGGGGGCACCCCCTCGGGCTGGCCGAAAATCAGCACCTCTCCCCCGTCGCGCTCCATGGGTACGCAAGCGGCCAAAATAAATAACAATACCCCCAAAACCGGTAAGGTGTATAAGCATCGCTTCATCGGTACGCCACCTCCTGATACAGGGAATAAAAATACACCACGCCGTCGCTCACCACCGCGAAGAACATCATGAAAATGAAGAGCATCACGCCGATGGCGAAAATAGTAAGCAAGCTGGTGATAATGGTCTTACCGAAGCTATAGTCGTGGATTTCCTTCATGGCGCACAAGACCAGCAACACGAACCATAATGTCCCCACCGTGGCAAATGTCCAGTAAAACGCGCCCTCCTCGAAGGTTATCATATGGCTAACGGGTATCAATAAGGCGTTAATCAGTATCATGGGGGCGTGGGCATAGGCCAGCCCCATATAAATATGGGACATCTTCCCTTTGCCGTCGAACAGGGTGGTCAAGCACCAGTTGGCCACCACCCACAAAATGACGGGAATCAACACCTGCGCCAGCACTATCCACGCGCTGAAGGTTTCCATGTTAATCCAGTTAAATTGGAAATTGGTCAGCACCAGGCTCATAATTTGCACGATAATGGCCACGCCTATCAAGGTGTGGGCCGCCGCCATGGTGCCCTTTTTTTCGTGAATCAAGTCCCAAAATCCGGTCAAGGGGCGGCGCATGGTGTACAGGCAATAGCGCAGACTTCTGAAATATTCCGCACGGCTCATGCTTCTTTAAGCTCCTTTCGGATGGCGATGGCTTTTTTCACAACGGGGGGAACGACAATCAATACCCCCACCGCCAGCGCGAAAATCCAGAAATTGCGCTCCACCCATTCCCGCCGGTAAAAGCTGAAGGCACGGCCATAATTCAACGCGTCGCGCTGTATACGGAAATACCGCATGGCCTGGCGGTAATACCCCAAGCGCAAGTAGGCGCGGGCAATGCCGATGTACGCCATTCCGAAGTTACCGTTGAGACGCAGTACCTCCTGCCAGGCCGCCGCGCTTTCGTCGTACATGCCCCGGTGGTAGTAATGCAAGCCCAGATTAATCAGCTCGCCGTATTCCGTCAGGTCGAAACGGGTGATGGCCATGGTGGCGGCGTCCAGGGCGAACAGGGTATAGCCCATGCTGTCCAGGGCAACGGGGGTCTGGAAAAATCCTTCCCGGAAGCCCGGGCCGCCCCAGGCGTATAAAAGATGCCCCTGGGAGCAGTAGGAAAACAATCTGCCACGGGTGGAGTCAAATACCACAAAGGAGTTGTTGGGCAAGCTGGTGACGGCCACAAAGGTAGAGGGGCCACGGATATGAGCGGCGTCGCCAAACCATAAATCCCCCACGGGGTACCACCAGCCGTTGCGTATCATTACGTCCTCGCCCAGGATATTCAGGCGGCGTACCGGGTCTACCTCCTCCGAGGAGGTAGTGACCAAAAGGAAGCCCTCCCGGTCGATATGCACATTATTATATTCCACGGGTACAAACAGAATGCGCCGGTCCCGTTGCGCCCGGGTGGACACCAGCCGCCAGAATTGCTCGACGATGTTCACCACCACCGGCGGCGCGCCCATGTACCCCACAAATTCCCCATCGAAGGAAAATTCCATCAGTCCCCGGTTCACCCGCATAACCTGGGCGAAAATCCGGCCGCTAAAGTCCACCACGATTTTCTGGGGCAGGAACTCCATTTCCTCCTCCAGCAAGGTCAAATCCGTGGGCTTTAGGACTTCGTTTAGTATGTTCCAGCTCCTGTCCACATGCAGAATACGCTGGTTGTAGGTGTCGGCTATCCAGATTTCCCCCCGGGTGGCGGGCCAGCTCGACACAAATACCCCATAGGGGCGGTTAAAAGTCGTGGGGGTGCCGTCGGGGTAATAGGCGTGATAGGCCACGTCCACCGCCTCGTGGGTGCCGTCTTCGTTGGCGCGTATCACCACAATCCGGCTATTGCCCGTATCCGCCACGAAGACATAGTTGCTGTACACGGCCAAGTCCTGGGGCCGGAAAAAATGGCCCACGCTCTCCCCTTCTAAGTATAAATCCGCGCCCATAATAAACGCCGTAACCCGGTACGCGTCCGGGGAAGGCACGGGCACGCCCCATTCATTGTAGGTATAGGTATAATTCGTAGGCCCCGTGCCAGAGGCAAAAGCCGTGAAGGAAAGGGCGGGGGCAAGTGCCAACACTAACGCAAGGGCGATACAGATACATTTTTTCATGCTTGGCCTCCCTTTAATCATGAGCCTTCAGGCAACAGGCGGGCGTACATCTCGTCTTCGGAAACATACACATTGCAATCCGGGTCATTTTCCATTTCGCGCATCATTTCCAAATCTATTGCATCAGGCTCCACTTCTTCTATGTTATCCCATGTGGCAGGCTTCGCGGCAGTGTGCAAGCGTTCGCTCAACCAAATAAAAACTGCTCGCGCGCTGTTGTCATCCATTTTTTCTATTTTATTTATAACATCTGCTACCATTGCGGACATATAGGCACTCCTCGCGCTTACTTTTTATATACCTGCCCCCGGTTATCTATCTTTTCGATTTTAAGCAATGCTGGGGTGGGTGTGAACAAAATACGGATGCTTCCTATTCTGAGCCGATATAAATTTTTTGCACCCTTTACCTTTTTTACATCGCCTTCAGGGAGTTTGCTAATGGCGGTTTTTATGCGGAGAATTGTATCGGTGCTTTGGGAGGCTAGGAATTTTTCCGCTTGCTTAGTATATTCCCGTTTCATTATCGCTACTCTTTAATCCCCGAGGAGGCCATGGTCTGTAAAATCCGGCTTTGGGCCACGATGAACAAAGTCAGGGGCACAACCATCATTACCAGCGATACCGCTGCGCCCACCCCAGCGCGGGCGATGCCCCCGGCCACGATTTGCTGGAGGGCGAAGGGTAGGGGGCGTAGCTGTTCGGTGTGGATAAGGTGGCCGGCCTGGGTATTCCAGAGGAACTGCACGGAGAAAATGGTGGCGGTGAGAATGGCGGGCTTGACCAAGGGCATGATAATTTGGGAGTAGATGCGCCATTCCCCCGCGCCGTCGATTTTCGCGGCCTCGCTGAGGGTCACGGGTACGGTGTCGATAAATTGCTTGAGCAGGAAGAAGCCCAGAGACCCGGCGAAGGCGGGGACAAGGATGGCCCAGTAGGAGTCAATCATACGCAAATTCGCCAGCACCAGGAAATTGGGGATGGCGGTGACATGGCCGGAGAACATCAGGCTTACGATAACTACCTTGAAGAATAATTTGCTCCCGGGAAATTCGTAGCGGGAGATGGCGTAGGCCCCCAAGGAGGCGATGAAGAGATGCCCCCCCGTGCCCAGCACGGTGATGAAGAGCGTATTGAAAATATAGCGGGAAAATGTCACCCAGGAACGCGCCATTAAAATGAACAAATCCTGGAAGTTGGCCGTGGTGGGGTTGATGACCCACAGCCGGGGCGGCCAGAGGAACAGCTCCGTCATGGGCTTGAAGGCATGGTTAATGGTAAACACCAAGGGGAAGGCGAAGAAAATCCCGAATATAATCAGGATAAACCCGATGAAGATATCGCCGCCGATGGAGCGGTTGGGTCTGCGCACGTTGCGGGCTATTTTTTTTACGTTAATGACCTTTTTAATTTCGCCCTGCCGCTTGCCCACAGAGCTGGGGGTGATTACAGGCCGTTTCGCTATGGCTCCCATACTATGACCCCACCTTCGAAATCATAAACTGCACGCCCTTGTTGGCGTAAATCATGGAAAGGAACAGCACCGTGGCGATGGCTGATGCGTAGCCCATTTCGAAGCGGATGGTGCCATAGTCCACCAGGTGGTTGACCACGGTATGCACAGCATAGTCCGTGGAGGGGAAGCCCATGAGCTGGGCCGTCACATCCCCCACGGCGAAGCTCTGGGTAATGGCCATTACCGCGCCGAACATGAGCATCCCCTTCATGTTGGGGAGGGTGATGAACCATAGTTCCTGCCAGCGGTTTTTTACCCCGTCTACCAGCCCCGCCTCGTACATGGCCGGGTCTATGGTGGACAGCCCCGCGATAAACGCCAGGAAGCCCGCCCCCAAAGACATCCAAAGCACCACGATGATGATAACGGGCATCATTAGTTCCGGGTCGGTGAGCCAGTACTGGGTTTCGTGGATGATGCCCATGCGCATGAGCCAGGCGTTGGCGTAGCCCAAGGAGTCCCCGGCGAACATGATTTGCCATACCAAAAACACCGCGCCGGACAAGGTGGGCGCGTAGAACACCAGGGTGACAAAGGCACGCAAATAGCGGGGCAGTTCATTGATAAACCAGGCGAACAAAAAGGCCATCATATAGCCCAGAGGGCCGGTGATTAACGCCAGGAGAAAGGTATTGCGCAAGGCGATAAGAAAAATATCGTCAGCCAAAAACAGATTCAAATAGTTCTGCACGCCGATGAAACGCGGCGGCTCGTACACGTTGAAATGGGTGAAGCTATAAAAAATGGAAATGCCCACGGGCCCCACGGTAAAAATCGTAAACAAAATGGCATAAGGTGCCAAGAAAAGATACAGCACCTTATGTTGCTTGATGGATTCCCAGGTGTAGCCCCACCGCCTTTTGCGGTTGGCTACCAGCTTGGCGAAGCCGGTGGGTTTAATTACGGCTGTGGTTTCCATGGCGCACCTCTATTCCAAGCCGAACTCGCGGCGTTTACTTATCAGCTCGCGGTTGATGCGGATTACAAAGTCCAGCAGGGTTTCCCGGGTGTCTACGTTGTCGTTGATTACCCGCCGCGCCGCGAAGATAAGGGAACGGGTCACATAGTAGCCGCCGGGCACCTCCGGGGCGTTCCGTACCCAACCGCGTTGCTCGGTGAGGGTTTCCAGCTGGGCGGTGCTCCAGGGCAAGGCGGCGAAGGCTTCCAGGTTGGCGGTGGGGTGGCGGGCCGCCGCGCCCATGACGGATTCCATCTCCCGGCCGAAGCGCAGCTGGGTTTCCGCCGATGTCCACCACTTTAAAAATTCCCAGGCGGAATCCCGGTTTTCGCTGGAGGCGAACATGACGGCGGCGGTACCCCAGGCGGGGACGGTATGGTCCACGGTGCCGTCCTCCCAGACTGTGCCGGGCATGAGGGCGAAGTTCCACGCGCCCTGTATTTCCGGCGCGAAAACGGAAAGGGTGTTAAATAATTGAAAATCCGCGAAGCCCACGGGCATTTCCCCACTGCGGAAGCGGTTCAGGAAATTGTAGTGCTGGGGCTTGCCGAAATGGGTGAAGAACCGGGTATAGAAATCAAAGCCCGCGATGGCCGCTTCGGAGCCCAGCAAGGTGCGGGAATTATCCTCGTTGTACAGGTGCCCGCCCCGCTGGAAGATTTGCGTCAGCAGGCCGCTCATGTCAATGTTTAGCGGGTCGGCGATGGCGGGGATGCCCAGTTGCATATTATTGCGCTGGAGGGTGGGCATGATGGCCATGACGTCGTCCCAAGTTCGGGGCACGGCCAGGTTGAGCTGTTCCAAAATATCCGAGCGGTAGAACATCAAGGTAAAGTGTTGCGTCTCGGGCAGGGCGTAATAGCCGCCCAAAAATTCGAAGGGCACCATGGCGTGGGGGGCGAAGCGTTGCACCACCTCGGGGAAATCCTCGAAGGTGGCCAGGTTCACCGCCGCGTTGCGTATGGCGAAGTCGATGGGGTTGTTGTTTTGTACGCTCAGCACCACGTCCGGCCCGATGTTGGCCACCACGGCAGGAAGCACCGCCGTCGGAGCCACCAAACGCAAATTCACCCCAATGTTATAGTTGGGCACGAAGGTATCGTCTATCATGGACTTTAGCACATTGGCCTGGTCCCGGCCCGTGGTTATCCAGATGTCAATGACATCGTCCCCTTCATACACCTCGCCCAGGGAATCGAAATCCATGGTGAAGCTGGCGAAAAACGCCCGGGTTTCATGGGCCACCCGGTTGAAAAAGGTTTCCCGTATGCGGGGCAGGGGCTGGTCGGGGCTGGAGGCGATGATGAAGTCAATGTCGAGCTGGCCCTCGGTCATGATGCGGGCACCCTCCGCCAGGGCGGAGATTTGCTCGCGGAAGTTGCGCAATCTGCGGGGGACGCGCTCGGGGCGCACAAGGAAATCGTTCAGCTGGGAAACCATGGCGGCAATCAAGCCGATGTGCTCGTTGCGTTCCCCCGTAAGCAAGGTCATGTCCCGGGCGATATCGTGGAGGATGCCCGCCTCGGCTTCAATCATTTCCATGACATGGGGCAAGCGCACGTGAATGCGGTAGTCCCGCAGGGGGTCGGGCTCGGGGCCCGTCACCACCAGCACAGCGCGGTAGATGAGGTTCAGCCGGTTAATGCTTTCCAGGAAACGGTTCAGCACCTCGCCCATTTCCCCCAAAGTGACTTCCATGCGCAGGGTGTTCACCCCGGCTTGCAATGGGAAAAGCATGGGGGTGCCCTCATGGTCGGAGAGGGTAATCAGCTCCCAGCTATTGTTAAACATAAAGGGTACGGCGGCCACTTCCCGGAAGGGGATTTCGCCGTTTAAATACACGGTGCGGCTGGAGACGAAGCCCCGGTTATAGTTCTGCCGGGCGGAAAGGGAGATATGGGCCAGCATATCCTCGGGGGCGTGAATCTCCCACTCTATCCACTGGCCGGGCACGCGCCAGGGCTGGCCGCCAATCATATTCAAAGTAATCACCGACGCGCTGGGGGGCTCGGTGATGCCGGAGGAGGAATCAAAAATGGGGAAAAGGGAGGGCGACGAACGCACCGTGGAATGCTCCCCCTGTACGCGCTGGTAGAAATGGGTAGTGGGGCGCAGGGTAGTGGCGGCGCGGAACTGGGCATAGGTAGGCAAATCCGTGACGGGAACCAAGGTCATGCGGCGCAATACCATGGGCTCGCTGACCCCTACCAAAGTAATCCGGTTTTCCCCCGCTTCAAAGAAGAATTGGTAGGGCTCTGGGAAGTAGCCCAGCCGGTCCCGGAAGAAGGCCGTCTCCCAGCGGGGGCGTTCGATTTGGGGGGGACGGATTTGGTTCCCCCGGGAATCCGTACGCACGCCGAAGGCGTCGCCGCCCGGCACCGCTGTGTTACTGCCCCAGATGCGGCTGAAGGTCAGCTGGTCCGCACCCAAAAAGGGAACCTCGCCATTGATGCGCAATTCCCTTACGATTTCAATACCCCGGGCTTCCACGGGGAAATATTCGATTTGTATGTTATACATACCCGCCACGGGGACGTATACGGTAAGCTCCAAGTGGGAGATTTCCTCGGTGCGCAACACGCGGGCTTCCCCTTCAAAGCCGTGGAGCACTTCATAGCCGGTGGCCGGGACAAAATACCCGTAGGCATAGCCGGCTCCCACATCTTGTTGCCCGTCATTGGCCACAAAAGGAACCGGCTGGTCATACCTTGTGAACAAATTTACCTGGATGATTTCCGTACCCCGCGGGGTATGGGTATGTATATGTAGAAATTCCGCGTAGCTACCCTCCCGCAATATTTGGGGCCCCCGGTACGCGCCGGGGGTCAAATCCAACGCGTCGCCCCGACTAAACAAAAAGACCAGAAACCCGATAACCAACACAAGCAATACCGCCATCGAGTACTTATGTTGCCTAATCTCTTCCAAAGCCAAGACCCCCAAGAATACTACAAAAATGTGTCATTAATATAGTGAAAACCCCCATGCAAAATACATAGATAAAGTATAAATCTTTTGTAATAATTAAAGATTTATAGCAATTTGCACAAAAATTAACCAGTTACATCCTTTTTTTGTTGCAATTTTATGAATTTAAAAAGCCGCTTTCGCGGCTTTTTTATTAACGTTTTGGTCAACCTTTTTCAAAAGGTTGTGGGGGTTCGGGGGCAAAGCCCCCGGAATTTGAACTTTAGAATCCCCAGTGCCAGTCTTCAATGCCGGGTCTGTTGTAAATGTTGCCATACATTTCAACCCATACGCGGTCGCGTTCGTTGATGATGGCACGGCCGCCGATGGCCATGTAGTCTTCAAACATGCGGTCCCACGTGGCGTCAAAGTCCTCGGGGGATGTGGCGGCGATAGTTACCGCAAATATTTGGTTGCGCAGGTCCGCAAGGGGCGTGGCCATGCCTTCTTCTGCCGAGATGGGGGGGAACTGCACCCGGCGGAACACACGGGCGTGGTCAAGACCCAATGCGCGGGCATGTGCCACACGCTCGGCTTCGATTCCGGGATAACCCAAACCAACGGTAAGGGCGGAAATTTCGTCATCACCCAGGTCTACACCGTTTACAAGCAAAGCAAGGTCAAAATTCCGAAGGGACACGATATGCATGTCATCGGGCACATCGTCTGCGGGCAACGCTTGGAACGCGCCATTGGCAAGACGTACGTGATGGATGCCCTCGTATCCAAAGGCCAGCGTGGTGCGGGTGTCTACACGCCCCAGAAAATCAAGGTACAACAGCGACGCCACTACGTTTTCATTGGTTGAGGGGAAGAAAATGGCGCGGTCTGTTCCCGGGGGCATGTGCATGACAATGTTGCCCGCCTGATTATGGAAGGGAGCGACGGCGATAAAGTTAGCCTCCGGGCCCACTTCCTCTTGCATGGTGGTAATAATGCCGGGGTTTGCGCGGAAGGGGAAGTCCCAGTTGCCGACAAACGCGCCTACGATACCCATGGCTATGATGTCATTTTCAAAGGGGTCGCCCAAATCGTAGAGCGGGAAATCCCGCCAAATCAGGCCATCGCTGTACCAGCGGTTAAGAATGCGCACGCCTTCCTTGATGCCGGGCATCATGAAACGCCTGTCGTCAAAGCCGTAGCGGAACCACTCGCGCTCGCTGATATTGTCGGGGATGAAGGAAGTGATAATGGGGTCGCCTGTCCAGCCTACATCACTGCTGAGGCGGAAGGGAATCATTTGGTCTGCACTCGCGCCCAGCAACAGCTCCGCATTGTCGCGGAAGGCAACCAGCATGGCTTCAAACTGTGCCATGTTGGTGGGGGGCGCGATACCCAAAGTGTGGAGCCAGTCTTCCCGCACGAAGGTGTTCAAGCGTCCGTCCGTTACCATACGGGCTTGGATGGAATACAGCGCGCCTGTGTCGGGGTCCATGTTCCAATACACAAGGGTTTCGCCAATGGCACCGTACAGGTTGGGCAACCAGTCGCGGTATTGGGCAAGATAGGGAGCCAGGTCTGTGATGCCACCCATATCCCTGAAGGCGTTAAAGGGCCCCATATGGAAGCCGAAGGACACGTCAGGCGCGTCTCCGGCACCCAACAGCATCACGATGTGGTCGTGGTCGGGCCAGCGGGGGGTATTTTCAAATTCAACGATAACATTGTGCTCTTCCAGCATTCTGGCTTGAACCCAGCGGGCCCAATAGCCTTCCGCGTACACGGGCACACGGTCGTTGGAGCGGCACCAAACCTGTGCCCGGATGGTTACGGGCTCGATGAAACGCAGGTTTTCATCCAGTCCATGGCGCGCAAGGCGCGGGTCGCCCGGTGCCACCTCAACGGGGCCGTCCGCAGGGGGTGCCGGCGGAGGCGCGGGGGTTACTGCCGGGGGTGGGGGCGGNGGGGGTGGCTCTTCCCTGGCGCAGGACGCAAACGTCATCAGCGTAGCGACAGCGGCCAGTACAAGAAGCAATTTCAAAATCCTTTTCATGTTAATTTCTCCTCTCCTTTTTGCAGTGCATCTATATAACCTTAGCCCTTAATCGCGCCAAGGGTAGCACCCTGTACAAAATATTTTTGAACCCAGGGGTATACGCACAGTATGGGAACCATGGCAATAACAATGGCGGCGGCCTGTACGGCCTGACCCCAGCCGGGGGCGGCGGCGGCACCCGGGTCCATAACCTCAACGTTGACCAGGTTATTTAATACATTGTAAAGCAAAAGCTGAATAGGATGGTATTCGGTACGCCCGGTGAGGAAGAACAGCGCGTCCATAAAGCCGTTCCAACGCCCCACCGCGTAAAATAAGCCAACCGTTGCCAGCACGGGGGTGGAAAGGGGCAGATAAATTTTTATGAGTACATACAACGGGCCCGCGCCGTCCATTTCCGCCGATTCCTTTAAACTGCTGGGTATCCCCGTGAAGAAATTACGCATGATAATGAAAAGGAACACACTTATCATACCCGGCAAAATCAACACCAGCGGTGAGTTTAACAGCCCCAAATTGCGGTACAGGATAAACGTGGGAATAAGCCCCGCGTTAAAATACATGGTGAAAACAACCAGCACGGTAATGAGCTTGCGCCCTTTGAGGGAATCATAGGTCAACGGATAGGCGATAAGAATCGTCATAATCAAATTTACCACCACAACGATAACCGTAAGAATCGCCGTCCATGCCAGGCTCCACATAAAGCGGCTGTCGCCCAGTACATCGGCATAGGCACCGGTGTGGAAGTCCACCGGCCAGAACACAACCTCCCTGCGCATGATGGCACCAGCACTGGAAAAGGAAGTCGCCACCACGGTCATAACAGGCAGGATACAGGTAGTGATAAGCAAGAGCATAATCACGACGATAACCCAATCGCCAAAGGTGGCTCTTTTTAAACGGCTTTTTGTCTTCTTCATGTCCCTGCCCCCCTTACCAAAGCCCTGAGCCGCCAAACTTCCGCGCCCCGTAGTTGGCGATAAACAGCAAAATCAGATTAATCACAGACATCACCAGCCCAATGGCGGCAGTAAAGGCGAACTGCGAGCCCTGCAAGCCCCACCGCCACACAAATATGGGGACAATGGTTGACACATCGCGCACCAGGAGGTTTTCCAACGCCAGGAAGCGCGCCATATCCGCGCCCATTATCTGCCCCATCGTAAGGATGAACAATATGAGGATAACCGGACGTATTCCCGGCAGGGTGACATTCCACATTTTTTGTATGCGCGTCGCGCCGTCCATGTCGGCCGCTTCATAAAGTTCAGGGTTTACCCCCGTTATCGCGGCAAGGTAAATAATCGTATTCCATCCCAGGTGCCGCCACACACTCAGCAATACATTGGTGGCCACCCATGGGTTGTTTTGGTTCAGGAAGGGGACGGGGTCAAGCCCCATGTTGGTAATAATATTGTTTATGGAGCCGTCCGTGGGCGAGAACATTCTAATTGCCAAGCCGCCAATGATAATCCATGAAAGGAAGAAGGGCATGTAGCTGATGGTTTGCGTTACGCGCTTAAAGCGTTTGAATTTTATTTCGTTAAGCAACAAAGCCAGCACAATCGGCGCGGGAAAGCCCACGGCAAAGTCCAGCACAGAGAACATAACGGTGTTGCGCACAGCCCTCGAAAAGAAGGGATTTTCAAAAGCCTGGCGGAAGTTGTCAAGCCCAACCCAGCGTTCCCACGGGGTTTCGAAAACGGGGACAAGGATATTGTTGCGCATAAAGGCAATCAGCAGGTTGCCCATGGGCATGTAGCTGAACACGAAGAAAAACGCAAGGGGGAGAATCAGCATCACATACAACGCCCAGTGCCGGCTCATGTATGATGCAAAATTATGTATTTTCCTTCCCTTTTCCATGGCTACGCGCCCCCCTTACGGACGGGTTTAAGCAATATAAACCCATAAAGGGCACCCATCGCCCCGGTTATAAACATCCCGGCAATAAGCAACCCATAAGCAAGCCCGCCTATATTCAGCACCGGGTCGGATAGGAAGAAGCTTCCGCCAATAAGGCCCCAAAGACAAATCAGGGCGGCTATCACGGTTGCTTTGATTTTTTTACTTGTAATAAGTGCCAGAATCAGGAGCACGAACCCGACCGCCGGCCAAACCACGCCGCCCACAAATATATCACGGGTGAGCCCTTGCAGGGGCACGCTCCACCGGAGGTTATCCTGTACATAGCGGGCGATGTGGCGCACCTCGCTACCCCCCCATACGAAACCGCTTAACGATACCTCGCTTGCCATATCCGGCCCGAAGTCTCTCGTGGTAATAAAAAACGGCATAAACAAATACACCGCGAAGTAAAATACAAATGAAGCCAGCAGGGTAATTTTAAGTATTCTCATCATGCTACCCCCTCGCCGTTTTGGATAAATATAGTAAATAAATCGCTTAAAAATACATAGATAAAATACAATTCTTTTGTGATATTTAAAGTTCCGGGGCAAATTGCACAAAAAACAGGCCCGATATATAATACCCTTATGGATATTTTTGAAGAAAACAGGGAAAATCACAAAAAAACCGCCCCCCTGGCGGCGCGGATGCGTCCCGCCTCCTTGGACGAGTGGGTGGGGCAGTCTCATATTATCGGCAAAAATACGTTGCTCTACCGCGCCATCCGGGCCGACCGCGTGGCCAGTTTGGTGCTGTACGGGCCGCCGGGCACGGGGAAGACCACCTTGGCGCGCATTATCGCCGGGGCCACCGACGGCGTGTTCGTGCAAATCAACGCAACGGCGGCGGGCATCAAGGACATCCAGCGGGCCATTTCCGACGGGAAAACCGCCCTGGAGCTCTACGCCAAGCGCACGATTTTATTTATCGACGAAATCCACCGCTTCAACAAGGCACAGCAGGACGCTTTGTTGCCCTTCGTGGAGGACGGCACGCTTATTCTCATCGGCGCGACCACGGAGAACCCCTATTTCGAGGTGAACAAGGCGTTGGTTTCGCGCTCCATGATTTTTGAGCTGTTCCCCCTGGCGCAGGACGAAATCCTCGTTTTGCTCCAACGCGCACTGGCGGATAAGGACAAGGGCTTGGGGAACTTGCGCATAACAGCCCACCCCGACGCCCTGGCCTTCCTGGCTGAGCGCGCCAATGGCGACGCCCGTACCGCCTTGAACGCGCTGGAGCTGGCCGCCCTCACCACCGAGCCCCAGCCCGGCGGGGAGATTATCCTTGACCTGGAAGTGGCGGCGGCTTGCATCCAGAAGCGGACGCTTTTCTTCGACAAGAACGGCGACAACCACTACGACACGATTTCCGCGTTTATCAAGAGTATGCGGGGCAGTGACCCGGACGCGGCCTTGTATTATCTGGCGCGGATGCTTTACGCCGGGGAGGACCCGAAATTCATTGCCCGGCGCATCGTCATCTGTGCCGCAGAGGACGTGGGCAACGCCGACCCCCACGCCTTGCTGGTGGCTACGGCGGCGGCCCAGGCCGTGGAGTTTATCGGCCTTCCCGAGGGGCGTATCCCTTTGGCCCAGGCCGTGCTATACATCGCCTGTGCCCCCAAGTCCAACGCCGCCTATACCGCCATCGGCGAGGCGTTGCAAGACGTGGAAAATATACAAATCAAGGCCCTGCCGCCTTATCTGCGGGACCCGGGCAAGGGGTACCAATACGCCCACGATTTCCCCGGCCACTATGTGCGCCAGCAGTACCTGCCGGACGAATTAAAGGGCCGGCAATATTACCGGCCCACGGAAAACGGCGTGGAGAAAAAAATCAAGGAGTCCCTGGAAGCCCTGCGGGCTAAATGTCCTCCGCCCACCGCATAATCAGCGCGCCGGGCAGTAGCGCAATCCACACAAAGGGCACGGAGCGGAAGGGCGACACCAGCACCTCTGCCAGTACATAGTCAGGCACCACCCGCCACAACAGCATAAACATGCCCACACCCAAAATGCCGCACATGAGCACATACAAAAGACCCTTCCCCGCCTTGGTGATGCGCGGATGGTCATAGATTTTTACCGTAACCCACATCAGCAAGCCCACAATCACGGCATTGGAAAGGGAAATCCCCACCGCGCTCACCGCCACTTCCCAGAAGGCGCGGTTCAGCACTTCGTTTGCCTGTTCGCTGATGACATTTACCGTGGCACTGTACAGCGCGCCCAGTATCACAAGGGCCAGCAAGCCCTTGCCGGAGTCGAGGGCCCCCCAGCGGTACACCACGCTCATAGAGCCGATGACGATGGCCGCAACCAGTAATATGCCATATAAAACACCGCGCAGACGCGCCATGTCGGCGAAGGCAGCCCGGTCAAAATCCACAAAGCCCATAATGAAAATACAAGCCATCACCACCATGAAGGCGAAGGCAATCATCACCTGCAAGCCCAGGCCGAAGCCGGCGCGGGGGTCGCGCCTTCTTGTGTCGTTGGGGGGCGGCACGTGGCGCGGCACGGTGCGGGGCATGGGCGCGGCCATCACCCGCGTGGGTGCCCGGGGGGGCACGTCGGCCTTGGTGCGGGGGATAATTTCTATCCGCGCCGGGAGGGTGGTTTGGGGCTTGTTGTCTATTTCGGTCTGCAATTGGTCAATGACATTGCTCGCGGCCTCGCTCATGGCGGTATAGCCGGGGGGAATCAACCCCCGGGCCTTTGTTTTGAAGGCCAAAGCCAGCTTCAATACCTCTATCCCCAGGGGCCCGGAATAAGCGCGAACCACTTCCGCGGCGGCGTCGTAGTCGTACAGGGTCAAGTCCTTTGTGGTGCTTTCCGCCCGCTTCACCCCTTGGATAATCAGGCGCAATCCCTCTTCTATGTTGCGTTGCACCGTAAACTCGTCCGGCGCGATGGTCCTGCGCCACAGCTGGTGGGTTCCCCCACACATAATCACGCCCAAATGCAACATGCCCCATCCGTCGTTGTGGGCATAGGCCAGCCGGTTCAGCCATTGGGTCATTTGCAATGCGTTGCCCTTGCCGCTCTCCAAGCCGGAATAATACCGCGCCAAATTGTACGCGCCCCCTGCACGCCCGCCGTCCGCGGCCTTTTCCCACCATTGCAAGGCTTCCTCTGTTCTCTTTTCCTTCATCAGGAAATTGCCCCATTGCAACATGGCAATGGTGTCGCCCTGCTCGGCGGCGGCCGACAATTCCTTTTCGTTGACGATTTCGTTTGTCATAAGTATCCCCCTTGCGCGTGCCTGTCCTTATTATATATGTAGTTTTCATATTGTAAATCTTATTGGGGTGAAGTACAATAAAAGCGGGTTCATTTTACATATTTTAAGGGGTTGGGAAAATGAATAAAATTAAGACTAGACCGTCCATTCCATTTTTTGGCGCGACGGTTCTGATTCTTGTTGCTTTCATCTTATTTGTACCGGCAGTCCACGCCGCGCCGCTGTTCAACGTACCCATGCGGATGACACAGCCCGACGGGAGCGTCCTGTACGCCTATGCCAGCGGCGACGAATTTTTCAACTACCTCCACGACAGCCAGGGAAATATACTTCTACAGCACCCCCGTACCGGCTTCTGGGTATATGCCGATACCGACACCGGAGGCTTGCTGGTGGCGTCCAACCGGGTCGCGTTAAGCGGCGGGCGTTATCTTGACGGCGACAGCCGGGCACGCACGGCACGGCCCATCGCCTCTGCCGGGATTACTACCTCGGATATTGATTTCCGCGCAAACGCGCACCTCATACAACGGCTGGACGCGCCCCCGCGCCCCGGCGAAGGGCGTATTGCCCCGGTGGATTTCGCCCTGGATGTGGCATCCGGGGTGAGTGGACTGCGGGCCGCGCCCATAACCGGAACCATGCAAAATATCGTAGTGCTTATTACTTTCGCGGACGAAGATAATACAATATCCCCAGCATTGTACAGTGCCATCCAAGACCGGTTCAACGGCCCGAGTCAATCCCTGCGGCATTTTATGGATTTCGCCTCCGGGGGGGAATTTGCAATAAATTCCACTTTAGTAGGATTGAACAACGCTACCGCGCTCATGTACCGGGACACACAGCCCAGGGGCTTTTTCATGCCCTATCACACAACGGAAAACCCCAACGGGTTCCAACAGCACGGAGAGGGCTTTGACCGTGGGCAAGCCATGCTGGCCAGAGCCATCAACGCCATAAGCACCAGCACCCTCCTCCCCGGCGCATCACAGCTGGATACATTGCATCCCGGGTTTATCGACAGCGTTACCTTTATCATCACGGGTGCCCAGGTGCCGAATACATGGGGGACGTTTTTATGGCCCCATCAGTATACCCTGCACAGGACGCCCGCCTTCATTGGTGGTTTGCAGGTATGGAACTATAGCCTGGTTTTACTGGGGGACGCCCCCGACTTCCCCCACCTGACCCGCAGTGTAATCGTCCATGAGCAAATGCATATCCTGGGCGTCCCGGATTTTTACCGGTATACCCCTGCCGTGGGGCATCCCGTAGGGTTCTGGGATGTTATGTCGGTCAGCCATGACGCCCTCTTCCAGTCCTCCAACAGGCATATTATGCGCAGATACCTGGGCTGGGGCGACCCGCCAGCGGAAATCACCGCCGGTGGCAACTTTACGGTGTATGCCCGGGGCACCCCCGGCGCAACCACCGCCTTCGCCATCCCCCTTGCGTATTTTCCCGAGCAATTTATTTTGCTGGAATACCTCAGCTATGGGAATCCCTCGTATTTTGACAATTTTGGCCGGGATTCCTTGTCGGGGGGGTTGGAGCTTTACCAGCCGGGGCTGGTCATATCCAGGATAAACACCGCCTTCAGCGGCAACGCAAACATGGGATTCGCCATTTTTAATACAATTGAGGACGAGGTTTATATATTCCGGCCGGGCACAACCCAAAGGAACGCGGCGGCGGGGGATATATGGGGGGATGTAACCCAAGCCGCGTTGCGTACCGGCCGTACCGCCTTCGGGGCCGCCGGTGCGGGGTATACCGGCATCATCTACACCCACGAGGGCTTCAACACGGGGATTATCATTAATTATGTTTCATCTACGGGGGAAACCCTCACCTTCAGCGTAACCTTCGGTGACGTACCCTTCTTTGTCATCACTGCCGACTTGCCCCTGGGGGTGGTGGGAGCCTTTTATTTCGAGACCCTTGCGGCGTCCACGGGCTATGTTCCTGGCTCCTGGGAGCTACTAAGCGGTACCCTGCCACCGGGGCTGGACATTTCCCCTGCGGGAGCCATTTACGGTGAGCCGACACAAACCGGGGAGTTTACCTTCACCGTACAGGTAGCGGGGGACTCCGGTAGCCTCGCCACCCGGGTGCTTACCATAGAAATACTGCCCCCGCCCCCCACCATACTGTCCACCGATTTTCCCGAGGGCGTGGTGGGTGAGTGGTATGAATACACCGTCCTTTCGGAGGCAATGCCAGCCGATGCCGTTTTCTTTATCTATGACCAGCCGGGGCAACAGCTACCCGACGGGCTGACCCTTAACCCCGCCACGGGATTAATTTCCGGCACGCCAACGGTGGCGGATACCTTCTTCTTTTTCGTCGATGCCGAGCTTGAATGCGGGTATATCGTGATGGGCGCGCCCCAATCTATTGTGATTAATGACGACACGCAAATAAGCAGTGACGCCACCCTCAGCGCGCTGGGCGTTGCCTGTGTGGATTTGATTTTTACCGCGTCTGTCAACCTTTCCCAGGCGGAGCTGCGTGTCAGCGTACCCTACGAGGTGGATGAAATATATGTTACCTACACGACGAACCACCCGCTGGCGAATGTAATTTCCTCAACAGGCCCCTTTGACCTTGATGTGGGGGAAAATACCATCTTCGTCATGGTAGAGGCACAGGATAATACCCCTAATGATTTTACCTTTATCGTGTACCGTGAAGTTATGGTGCCGCGATGCATCACCCTGGACTTTGTATGCGCAAATTTCGCGGCGGCGATACGGGATATAATGCCCCAAGACCACATAACCCCGGAGGACGCCGAAGCCATAACGGAGCTGGATATTTCAAACCGGGGGATTACCAGCCTCTCCGGCACCGGCATTTCCTATTTCACCGGACTGGAAAGATTGGACGCTTCGTATAACCTGCTCACCTATGTAAACCTGTCAAGTAACACGGAATTGATATACCTGAATATCAGCAATAACCGCTTAGACGCTTTGAATCTCACCGGCAACCCGAGCATAAGACATCTTGACGTGCGCTGGAATTATTTCCAGGAGCCTGAAGCGGAAATCCTGGGCTTTAATAGTTTAAACCTGGATTATTTTCATCCCTATCCCCAGAACCCCCAAGGGAATGACATAACCGACGTTTTTTATGCCGCGTGCCCCAACTGGTATGAGGCGGTGCGGGAATTGCTGAATGTGCCCTATCCCGAGCCGCTGTTGGATACTGTGGTGGCAACTGTACAGGAATTGGACATCAGCGGCAGGAGTATCACCAGCCTTGCGGGGCTTGGGTATTTCACCGGACTGGTGGAATTGGACGCCAGCGGCAATTATCTTACCGCTTTGGATGTGACCGGAAACACCGCGTTGACTGTTTTGAATGTGACCTATAACGACATGACCGCCCCGGACGATGTGGTGGGGTGGCAGGATTTGTTTGATTATACCGACGGCAGTGACGGCTTTTCCTTCTTTCCCCAGCGCGACATCGTTGTCGTTGCCGAATTTCTAGTTACCGTCCAGGGCAGTCAGCTTCCCGCCGGTACAGCACCAAATCAATCCGGGCAGGGGCTTTACGAGGAAGGTGTGACCGTTACCATTCGGGCGGGAGCACCCCCGGCGGACAGTATCTTCGACGGGTGGACGGTGACACCGGAGGGCATCGCCTTGGCCAATCCGGCTTTGGCCACTACCNCCTTCACCATGCCGGCCCACGCGCTCACCGTCACCGCCACTTGGCGGGCCATCCCCGACGACAGCCATATGATTCATGTCAACGGCGGCGGCGGCACGGGCTTTAGCGCGTCCCATAGCTACGCCGTGCAGGGCGTCCGTGTCACCCTCATCGCGGGTACGCGGGGGGGTTATAATTTCGCCGGGTGGACATCGCCGGATGTTACCATTGACAGTGCCGCCCACCCGGCCCAGGCGTCCTTTGTCATGCCGGGCCATGCCGTCACCGTTACCGCCACCTGGACGCCCATGCCCCATGCCACGGACATTGTTTTATCCACCCAGGCGGGGCAGGTGGGCGTGAACTTTGATTTGCGCGCTATCGGCAGACCCTACCCGGAAAACGCGTTGCCCGGCCCGGAGGATATTATCTGGTCCATAGACCCCCTCCCCCCGGGGGTGACGATATCCGGCACGGGGGTTGTGCGGGCCGACAGGGAAGTGACCGTGACGGTGCAAGGCATCATCCCCGAGACGCCCCCGGGCATAAACCGGGGCCACCGGGTAGAGCGCACCTTTGTGCTGATTTTCTCCACAGGCATCATCGAAGCGAGTTGGGATGTGGTGGATTCTTTGTTCGTGGGGGTGCCCATCAGCACGGAGATTCGCTTTGATTTGAGCGGCGCGGAGTTTATGCCGGAAATCTTTGAAGGGGATTTCCGTGTTTTTGGTCTGCCGCCGGGCCTTGTGGCCGGAACGCCCCGCCGGGTAAGCGATACCCGGGTGGCGGTGACGGTTTCCGGCGCGCCTACCCGTGCCCACACCGAAGCATGGCCCTTTACGGTAAGCGCGGCCATCCCCCCCCGCAATATTTTGCTGGGTACCCAGAGCGTGGGGGTTACGCCCGCTACCTTTGTGCTTCCCCCGGTGGTGCCCAGCGCGATATTGCGCAACGTGGAGGCCACCTTTGACCTGAACCCCGACAATGCCGCACAGCACCGGGATATTTTGGTGCATCTTTTTGACCAGGGGCAGATTTTCCGCTGGGTGATGTACCGGAACTATAGCCTGATTGAGGGCATTGATTTCAGCCTGGTGGGGGAAGACGGCTTCCGCTTGTATACGCGCTTCTTGCGGCAGTTGCCCGTGGGCTCGTGGCCGCTGGTCTTTGAAATGCGGCAGGGCGCGCACCCCAGCTTTACCTTGCACATCATCGACAGCCGTATGCCGGAGCCGGAGGAGCCCCAGCCCGGCCCGGAGCTGGACAGGCGTTTGCTTGAACGGATGCCGGCGGACGATAACTTGATTTTTGTCAACGGCGCGCCTCCTGTGCGCATTGACGGGCTCAATTTGGGTACGGGCCGTGGCCGCGTGCTCCCCGTGATACAGGACGGCCGGGCTTCCATTTGGATACGGGCGGACGTGCTGGAGGACTTGGCCTGGCGGTATCCCTTCGCGGTTATTGAAATGCATTCGCGCTTGGGCACCTTGCGCTTCCCCACCTTTTTGCTGGATATCCTGCGCGATGCCCGGGGGGCCATCCACGCCCAGGGGTTGCCCTACGACCAGGTATATGTACGCATCACTTTAACGGATATGAGCAATAACCCGGCCTTGAACAGCCGCATACAGCAGGTGTATGCCGGCGGCCAGGCCCTGGCACCCTTGGTGGATTTGACCGTGGAGCTGTTGCGCCGGTCGAACCATGAGGTATTCTTCACCGTGCGGGAATTTACGCGGCCCTTGGAATGGGTGCAGACGATTATGGCCCCGATGGGCATTGTGCGCTATGGCGCGTTTTGGTTCAACCCTGCGCCGGCGCGTATCGAGTTCGCGCCCCATACCTCCCCCCGGGTGAACGAGGTAGTTATCCGTTCGATTTACACCGGGGTGCATGGGATTATCAACAACGGCGCGTACATCACCGACGTACCCCCCGGCCATTGGGGCTTCAACCCGGCGGAAACCGCCGCGTATAAAGGGCTGATACAGGCCGCAGGGGGCATACTCTCCCCCGACACGCCCATCAGCCGGGTGGAATTTGCGCAACTGCTTTCCTTTGCCCTGCAATTGCCCACCCCCGGCGACACGCTGGAATCGTACCTGGATGTGCCTGTGAACCACTGGGCCTTCGACCCTGTGTCGCGGGCGCGGTACGCGGGCTTGCTGGACGGGGAGGCATTTTTCCGCCCCGGCGCGCCCATTACCCGGCAGGAGATGATTTCCATGGCGGCGGCGGCACTCACCCACGGCCGGCCCATACGCGAACCCCAGGATAACCCCCTGGCCGCCAATTTTACCGACCATTTGAGCATTGCCCCCCGCCACAGGCTCAGCGTGCAGATGGCACTCAACTACGGCATCTTCGCGGGCTTCCCGGATGCCACCTTCCGGCCCGATTCCTACGCCACGCGGCTGGAGGCGATGGCTGTCATCGTTTCCCTGGCACGGGTTATGGGGCATTTGGATTAAACAGATGAAATATACGACATTGAACAACGGCGTTGTTATGCCTATGCTGGGCATGGGCACCTATGGCCTTGCCCAGGGGCCGGAATGTGTGGACGCGGTGAAGTACGCCATCAACGGGGGCTACCGCAGTATCGACACCGCCTGTGCCTACGGCAACGAGGCGTCGGTGGGGCAGGCCATCCGGGAAAGCGGCATCCCCCGGAGTGAGATTTTCCTCACCACCAAGCTGTGGAACGAGGACCAGCGCGGCGGGGATGTTGCCGGAGCGATGGATAGCTCCCTTGCCGCCATGGGGCTGGACTATGTGGATTTGTATATCATCCACTGGCCCTGCAAGGGCCATTATAGCGACGCCTGGCTGGCCCTGGAGAAAATTTACAAAGCCGGCAAGGCCCGCGCCATCGGGGTCAGCAATTTTCAGGCCCACCACATCGAGAAAATAAAAAAGCGGTGGACCGTGGTCCCCGCCCTCAACCAGATTGAAATGCACCCCTACCTTACGCAAAAGCCCCTCATCGCCTTCTGCCGAGGGGAAAGCATCGCCCCCCAGTCCTGGAGCCCCCTGGGAGGCAACGGGCCCCTGCGCCAACGGATTTTCGAAAGCACAGCCATTGCACAAATCTGCGAGAAATACAATAAGACCCCCGCCCAGGTCATACTGCGCTGGAATATGGATTTGGGCATCATCGCCATCCCCAAGTCCGGCAACCCCGGCCGCATGGACGAAAACTTTAATATCTTCGACTTCGCCCTGGCCCCGGAGGAAATCGCCGCCCTGGACGCGCTAAATCAAGACCACCGGGGCGGCCCCGACCCGGACGATTTTAATTTTTAGCCGGGAAAAATTTTTTAATTATCAGCGGATACACCAGCACAATCCAGAGCACCATGAAGAAATACCGCAACGCATCGGGGAAGAGGGCCGTGCCCATTACGCGCAGGCCCTCCTGCAAGCCCAGCACCACAGCCAGCCCTATGACGAATTTAAGGATTTGGAAGCCGATGTTGCGCGCCCGGGTGGGGAACTTGATGTAATTGCGCTCCACGAACATGCCGATGGCGAAGCCCATGGCCGCCCCCGCCGCCCGGGAGGCGTCACGCAACTGATGGGGCTCGCTGGCCTCGCCGAAAATACCGTTGTAGCGCAGGATGACGATAACCACCACCAGCACAGCCGCCCCGGCGATGCCCAGCGCAACCGCCAGCTCCCGCTTTACGCTCACCACCTCGGGGGTGATGACCTTCATGGCCACCCAAATTAAAGCGAAGGCTATGGCCAGCGACACCAGCACATCGGAGAGATAATGCACCCCGAGATACAGCCGGGAGAAGCCCACCAGCAGTGCCAGCCCAAAGAGCGTGAACTTTACCGCTCTTATTTTTATTTGCGCGCCCAAGGAGCCAAGGAGGGCCGCCGCGTTTTGGGTATGGCCGCTGGGGAAGGCATAGCCCGTGGCGGCTTCGATGGCACCGCCCTCGGCCAGCCCGGTAGCGGGGTTGACCGTGGAGCCCACCGGCGCGAAGGTGGGGTCATAGACCCAGGGCCGGGGCCAGCGGAAGACGATTTTCAAGCCCTGCACCGCCAGGCTGGACAGGAAGAAAACAAATCCCATCACATAGGCCATGTGCTTGTTGATGCACCAATACAAGGCGCAAAATACCACGATAAGTATGGTTTCCTCGCCGAAGCGGGTGATGAGGCCAATCACCGTGTCCAAGAACGGGGTGCGTATGCCCTCCAATGCACGAAGCAATTCCATTTCTTACTCCTCCTGTGTCATGCCCCAGCGGGGGCTGTCCCCATGGCGGCTGACGATATATGCCGTGGCCGGTGCCATGTCGCCGTCAAAGAGGGGCATTATATAGTAATGTAGCGTGCGGGTGCGCGGATTGCGCGCCGTGGAGAAAAATGTGAGCTCCACCAGTTGCCGCTGTACATGGTGAACCGAGAAAAAGGGCGCGCCGGGCCGCCAGGGTCTGTGCAGGGGCACAAAGCGCGTGTTGCTGGGCATTCTATCATAAACGGTGAAGGAACCGTCCACACCATAGGGCAGAGTGACCCACAAGCTGACCCGGTACAGGCCGTTTGTGCGGGTGAGGGCGCGTTGTATGTCTATCACTTCGTTTTCCGGGGGCCAGTGGGCGTGGTCGTAGCCGTAGAATTGGATTTGATATTGCGTTTCGCCGCTGAGGGGGGTGAGGTTGAGGGCGCGGAATTGTGCTGGGGTGATGTGCAGGGAATGGCGGTCGAAATTCTCCAGCCGCGCTGTGTGGGTGCGCCCGTGGAGGGTGTATTGCACTTCGGAAACGGTGGCGTCGCGCATTTGCGCGTGCCGCACAAAGTTGACGCGCTCGGGTACGGCACTTACATACCGGTTTTCCAGGGTACGGTTCAAATATTCCAGGGCAAGCTGGGGGTCGAGGGCGGTGTGGATGAACAGGCGCAGGACAAGGGAATGCTCCTGCGTACTTTGGGAAAGCTCCGCCGGGGGGACTGAGGGCACAGCGGCCAGCATGGCGGCGGCCTCGGCATGGCCGCCGATGGCTACCATGGCGGCTACGAGATACAAGCGCATTAAATAATCATCGCTCAAGCCAAATTGGGCCGGCTGGGCGAAGGCGGCTCGGATTTCATGTAACACCGGCTCTCCCACAGCGGCCAAGGCCAGTAGGCGTGCGCCACGCGCTGTGGCATTGTTTATGTCTGGGGCTTCCCGGGCTATATAGCTGAGGATGCGCCCCCGGTCAACCATATCGGGGAAGGAGGCGGCGAAGCGCGCTGTGTACAGAAAGTTCGGGGTTTCCCGAATAAGCTGTGGAATCCCCCCCGTCCAATGATGCACCTGGGCGCGTACCGCGTCAAAGTCCGCCTCCCCGGTAAAGAAATAGCGGGAGAAGGCGGCGGCGGCGATTTCATCCGTGCGCTGGGACGCCGCACTGCCCGCCCCGTGCAGTATCCGGGCCAGGGGGCGGATGTTGGCGTTGGAAAGGGTGACGCGCAGGGGCAAGTCCCGCATCGTAAGGGTCGCCGGGTCTGTGCCGGGGGTCTCCGGGGACAGGATGCCCTGTATTTGGTTTTCGATAATCATGCCCGTGGCCACCACGGCGAAGGGCAACTCCACCGTATCGCGGTGCGTGCCCCAGGCGGCGGTGACGCGCAGGGTATATTCGCCGGTGTCCAGCTTGCCCGCGTTGAACGAAGCGCGGCGTACCGCATTGGTGGTGTGGGCATATAGCTCCGCGCCGTCTTGCAGTACGGCAAAGGTGAAGGCCACGCTATCATTCCCCGCGCCGTGGGCCCGCGCCACCGCCGCGATATCGTCCCCCAGCAGATATTCCGGGGTCAGTAGTAAATCTACATAAAAGTCCAGCGCGGAAAGGATATTTTCCCGCGCATCCCCCGCGTAGCCCTCCCGGGTCAGCCCCAGGGCCGTCACCCGCCACGAGGTGACTTGGCCGGGCAAGGTAAAGGATAGTGTGGCGTGGCCGTTTTCGTCGGTTTGCACCAAGGCGAAAACAGGATTATCCGTAAAATCCTCCCGGAAGGTATCGTTGTGCCCGTCGCCGTCGCCGCCCCAGCCGTTTTCGTTCACGCTCTCGCCAAATTCATGCTGGGTATGGGAAGCGAACTGGGAAAAGTTTTCCCCCTCCCAATGCCAAAATGTCGCGCTCCGGTATAGCCGGGCCAGGAAATCCGCCTGGTGGGGTCTGCCCTGGAAGGCGGCCTCGTCCACCACGCTAATCAGCACCTGGGCGGGGCGGCAGGTGGTAAGGGTTAAGGTGACTTCATCCCCCGGCCTGTAGGACGCCTGGTCAAATTCCATTTCAATTTCCAGCTCCCGGGTGCTGTGGTCAAAGACCACCCGGGCGGGGTTTGCCACGGGGAAGATTAACTGCCCGTCAAAATACGCGCCCAAAACAAAGGCGTTGCTGATACTGTCCTCGGTAAAGGTTAGCTCCATCCCCTGGGGAGAGCCCACCGCCACGGAAATTATCCCCTCCCGAGCCAGCACGGTAAGCATACGGCCATGGGTAACGGGGGTCAGCTCGCCCGTGGGCTGGTCGCTGTACCAAGTCCACCGCAGGTGCCCTTCCGCCAGGGATACCTGGGTGGTTTCGCCGATGCCCAGCGTATCGCGCTCCAGCGCGAAGTGGAAACGCCTTATGGAAGAGCGCGCCCCCAGGGTGTACCAGTCATCCCAGATGTGTTGCCCCGGCCATATACGGGTTTCCCGCCCTTGGGCGTCCCGGTAGTGTACAACGAAGCTGTAGCGAATCAGCACATCACCGGACACGGGCAAGCCGGATATCACCGCCATCCCGTTTTCCGTACGGCCCGCAATGGTGCGGTACAGTGCGGAAGCGGTATGAAAATTGTAGGTGGTAAAGGTTTGCCGCTGGATATGGCAGAAGCGTTGGCTCCGCATGGTGCGGGTGGTGGTATAGCGGGTGATTTCCAGCGTAAAGTCCACCGCTACCGCCGCCCCTCGGTATATGTCGGGGGGGACGTCCCACCAGGGGGACAAGGCGCGGGCGTATTCGTTGATGGAGTCAATGCGGATTTCATGGGTACGCAAGGTGAGGGTATCCCCCCTAAATTCGTCCTCCATCATGATATCCCGGGGGACAACGATATGGGGCAGACTTATTTGCTGTGATACCTGGGCGTCCCCCGTTATCGTAAACCAAAAGGATTGCCAGCGGGGCAGCCAGCCGTAGCCGTGGGTAAAAACCGGTAGCCGCCCCGCCGCCACACCGTAGGCATCGGTGGTAAAGTGTCGCCCCCGTTCCCGCACGGCCACATCCGCTATGGGCATACCGGTGAAATTCGTCACCGCTATTGCAAAGGCCGCCTCATCGTCTATGCCATAGGCCAGGTTGTCCAGCTCCCCGGATATAACAAAGGCATGATTGGCGTAGTCAAAGAACCGCACCCCCCAGAGTTCCATCAGCCGTTCGCCGTTGACCCGTAGCTCCACGAGCGGATATCCGAACATACCCGCCACGGGAACGCGCACCGCAAAGCTGTTGTGCCCGTCCAGTGTGACGGGCAGTGTCAGCATGTCGCCGATGTGCAGGGTAAATACATCCTCCGGCATATGGGAATGCCCGTAGCGCGGTATAATCACGCCGAAAACATCCACCACGTCGTTGGGGCGGTACAGGGAGCGGTCGGTATATATATAAGAAAGAAAACGCTCGGAGGGGAGCAATGGCCGCCGGGCAAAGGTGGACTGGGCATAGACGAAGGGCAGATAACCGCCATAAGTAATCGTAATCATGGCCCGGGGATGGGCCCCGGTTTGGGCAATGGCGATGCCCTCGTGGTTGGCGGTGACGGTGGCGGTGCCAAGGTGTACCACCGCGCCTTGGGCGGGCTGGCCCGTGGCCGCGTCGTGTAGCCAGAATATTTTCTCCCCCCCAAGGGAAAGGGAATACACCGACAGCCCCGACACCTGAATGAATTTCCGCGCGGTGTGGCGCGCATGGGGCAAGGTGGAGTGGATTTCGGCCACAAAATAGCCCTCGGGCAGGCTCTGCCCCAGAAAGAGGTAAAAATGGCTCTGCCATGCCCCCTGCACTTCCACGGCCTCCACGGTAAGGGAGGCGAAGCGCGTCCCCGCCTGTGTGGACGTAAAATAGATAAAGGCTTCCGCCGTGGGCATCTCGTAGAGATATACGCTAAACTCCCGCCCGTCAAAGTCCCGGTCAATCTCCAGCCCGATAAATACCTCGTGCCAGGGCAGGAAGGTTTCGTATTCCTGGTTTCGCGGGATGGAAAAGGGGGGACGGGGCACATCGCTCCAGTGGGTTTGGAAGGTAAAGGTATAATCCTCGGCCAGGATTTCCCCCGTCACGCTTTCCAGGCCCCGCCGGAGGGTTACGGTGTAGGTGGTGTTGGCCAGCAACCGGGCGGGGGCGAATACATAGGCATTATCCTGCCGGATAAACCGCCCCGCCACCGGGGGATAGATGAGAAAAGCATCGCTGATGTCCCCCGCCAGGGGCTGGCTGAAGGTTATCACTATCCCGGCGGTATGGGGCACTTGAAAGGTATTGTTTGCCGGAGAGGTGGCCGAAACACGGAAGACATCCGCCGTTTGGAAGGCGTGGGACACCGGCGCGTAGCCCGTGGGGCGGTAGACAAAGCGATAGACCCGGTGACGGGCAAGGGGTGCCGCGAAGTGTAACAAAAAAGCGTTTTCCCCATATGCCTCCAGGGAAAACGCCGGGCCGCCGGGCACAGAAAGATACGCCTCCAGATGGGCGGCACTGGACGCTTGGGCGGTAATCAGGAAAGCTGAATCCGGCTCCACCCCCCACGCGTTCGCGCTCAGGGGGGTGATATGTATGCCGCCCAAGGCGGAGGGGGCCAGCGCGAAGTCAAATGCCCACGCTATGCCGGGGGGCTCCGGCGGGGCGGGGGGCTCGGGGGTGGGCACGGGAGGTACCGGATAAAAAACAAGCCCGTTTTCCGCTGTGATGTTCCGGGCGGTTTCGTCTTCCGCGTCATACCGCTGAAAATACCTAGCCCCCGCGAAGGCAAGCACAAGCAAAGCCGCCTGAAATACCGCGATGCAGGATACAACAATTATTTTCCGCTTCCCCCATTTACGCATCAGCGTACATCCCCCTTCACCCCAAGGAATGGATTTTGGCATTTTCAGCCATAATAAGGGCAAAATGTATTTTTTACAAGGAGCGGACATATGAAAAGCTCGACAAGGCCCAACATTTACACCGACCTCGCGCTGGAAAACTGCGAGCAGCTGCACAGCGAATCCGATGACGCATTGAATGGCATTGAAATCACCACCGAGGAGGAGTCCCAACAGGGCATCACCGTTACGTGGGTGAAAATCACCAACGAGGCGGGAGCCCAGTCCATGGGTAAGCCCGTGGGGAATTACATCACCCTGGAATCCGCCGCCATGAAGGAATCTGACCCCCCTGCCCACGAGGAAATCAGCAAAATCCTGGCCCGCAAGCTGGGTGAGCTCTTCCCCCTGCCCCCCAACGCCACCATTCTGGTGGTGGGCCTGGGCAACTGGCAAGTCACCCCCGATGCCTTGGGCCCCCAGGTATGCGAAAAAATGCTCGTCACCCGCCACCTGCAAGAAATCATGCCCCATGAGCTCCAGGGCCGCGTCCGCAGTGTCAGCGCGTTGCGCCCCGGTGTCATGGGCATCACGGGGATAGAAACCGCAGAAATTATTCTGGGCGTCACCCGCCGCATCACCCCGGATTTAATTATCGCCATCGACGCTTTGGCCGCACGCAAAACCGCCCGGGTGAATACCACCATCCAAATCTCCGACACGGGCATCAACCCCGGCGCGGGCCTGGGCAACAAGCGTACCCCCATCAACCGGGAGAGCGTAGGCATCCCCGTCATCGCCATCGGCGTGCCCACGGTGGTGGACGCCGCCACTTTGGTCAACGACACCATGGATAATCTGCTCCACGCACTAAAAAACGCCGCTTCCCAAAGCGACGTCTTCTTCGATATGCTGGATAACATGGCCGGCGACGAACGCTACGCCCTGATAAAGGAAATCCTGGACCCGGAGGCGGGCAACATGTTCGTCACCCCCAAGGAGGTGGACGCGGTCATCACCCGCCTGGCCCACATCATCGCCAGCGCACTAAACATGGCCCTCCACCCCGGCATCACCCCGGAGGATGTAAACCGGTATTTGAATTAGGGCGTGCTACGCCAGACAAAGGTGGCTTGCTCCCGCAATGCATCGAAGCGGGCGGGCGGCCAATTGCGTATATTGTCGTCGGCGTTGGTTATTTTGCGCAAACTGGGGAGGTAGTAGACCTCAATGGCGTTGGCGTGCTGCATCCCCGAAACCTGGGGGTCCGCTTCCCACATGGTTGACCAACCGCTGGCGCGGGAATCCCAGTTAAAGAAAACGCGCAACAGCCGGCGCATGGGCGATTCATAGTAGCTGATAAAAACCAACCGAACGGGTTCGCCGCCACGGTCAACCACCCGCCCCAGTTGCTGGGCATGGTTAAAGGAAAACCCCTCGTTGCGCATCACCAGTGTATATTGCGCCGTTTCGCCGTATTTCAATTCCTCGCCGGGCTCCAGCGTCCGTATGGAAACTACATGCACATCCTCCTGCGTATACGCCAAATCCAATACGGCTATCTGTCCCACTTCCACCCACATGCGCTCTGCATCGAAGGGGATGGCGAAACGGTAAACATGCTCAAACACCACAAGCCCCCCAAGAACTAACATGCACGCACATATAACAAGGGCGGCCCGAACGCTTTTGCGCCGGATTTTTCGCTTCAGCCGCGAAAGGAAGTCGATATCCGCCACCTGGGGGGATAAGTCCCGGGGTACGGCCGTGGACATTTTTTCATAGGCGGCGTGGCATTGGGCGCATTGTTGCAAATGCGCGGCCATATCCGCGTTGGTTTCCTCGCTGGTCAGCCCTTCGATATAACCGGGCAATAAATCTTTTACGGTGTGACACTTCATGTCAATCCCTCCATATTTTCCACGATTTTCAGCTTGGCGCGGTAGAATGTCACCCGGGCCCAATTTTCACTGCGCTCCAATATCTGGCCGATTTCCGCGAAGGAAAATTCCCCTGTCAGGCGCATATGCACCACCTCGCGCATGGGCTCGGGCAAGGCGTGGATGGCCTTGTACAGGGCGGTCTTTTCGGCGTTGCGCATGGCGGCCTCCTCGGGGGAGGCAATCCCCGCCACCGCCTCGGTCAGCTCGCCGCCCTTGTGCCGCTTCTTCTTGGCCAAATACTGGTACCAGAGGTGCTTGGCGATTTGGCACAGCCACACCCGCAACGCGCACCGCCCGTCATACTGCTTTATCGTACCCATGGCGCGGAAAAAGGTCTCCTGGGTCAGCTCCTCGGAAACATCCGCGTCCCCAGTTACACTCAACAAATAACGGTACACATCCCGGGCGTGCAAAGTGTAGGCTTTTTCAATTTCGTCCATATAACCCCCCATACCCAGCGTAGCGAAAACTTTCTACACCATAAGTCCGAAAAACGCGCCCTTCGTTACAGTGTGCTATAATACATTATCCTAGCCTTTGCAGGAGGTGCTTTTTGATAGAAGTAAAAAACCTCACCAAGCAATACGGCCATCACACCGCCATCCATGACCTGAGCTTCACCATAGACGCCGGGGAAATTGTGGGCTTTCTGGGGCCCAACGGCGCGGGCAAGACCACGACCATGAACATTATGACGGGCTTCCTGGCGGCCACCCGGGGAGACGTGCGGATAAACGGGCACGACATTGTTTCCCAGCCGGAGCAGGCCAAGAAGCAAATCGGCTATCTGCCCGACACCCCCCCGGTGTATGGGGATATGCGGGTGGAGGAGTATCTGCACTTTGTGGCGGACATCAAAGGGGTGAAGCGCGCCGGGCGCAAGGAAATGCTGACCCAAATCAAGCAACAATTGTATATAGACGATGTTTCGCGCCGGCTGATAAAGAATCTCTCCCGGGGGTACCGCCAGCGTGTGGGCCTGGCCCAGGCCATGGTGGGCAAGCCCCGGGTGATTATCATGGACGAGCCCACCATCGGGCTGGACCCCAAGCAAATTATGGAAATGCGTGGTGTGGTGAAGAACCTGGGGCACCACCACACGGTCATCCTCTCCTCCCACATCATGCAGGAGGTAAGCGCGGTATGCGACCGGGTCATGATAATCAACAAGGGGCGCATCATCGCCCAGGGCACGCCGGAAAGCCTTTCCGCCGGGCTTACCAAAGCGGGGGGAAAGCTTCAGGTGCGCCTGAAGGCCACGGCCACCCAGGCCCGGGACGCCTTGAAGGAATTTGCGGTGGTTCGCCATGTGCAGGTGCTGGAAAGCCGGGAACCGGGAACCGTTGACCTCCAGCTGGCCGGCGACGAGGGCACGGACATCCGCGAGGTGGTTTTCCGCTGTATGGCCAAGCACAACCTGCCTTTGCTCCTGATGAAGTCCATGGATTTATCTTTGGAGGAAATCTTCCTTACGCTGACGGGGGATATACGGGCCGCCGCCGCCGGATACGACGCACCGGAAGGGAGCGGTGTGGCATGATTGCCCTGTACAAAAAGGAACTGCGCGCCTACTTCTCCCAAATGGTGGGCTATGCCTTCCTGGCCTTCATGCTGTTTCTGATGGGCATGAATTTTACCTTTATCAATGTCTTTACCGGGAGCGGGCGTTTTGCCAATACCTTGGTGGCCGCCGCCGGTTCCTTCATGTTTTTTATTCTCGTTCCCATTCTCACCATGCGGCTCTTCTCCGAGGAAATCCGGCACAAAACCGACCAGCTTTTATACACCAGCCCCCTTTCCGTCACACAAATTGTGCTGGGTAAATTTTTGGCGGCCTTCTCCCTGTTTTTGTTAGGGGTGGGCATCACCGTGCTTTTCCCGGTGCTCATAACGCGCTACGCCGTGGAGGGTCTGGCCACCAACCAGATTGTCGGCGCGTATATCGGGTTTATCCTGATTGGCTTGTGCTGTATCGCTGTGGGGATGTTTATCTCGGTGCTGACGGACAACCAGATTATTGCCGCTGTGTCCACCTTCGCGGCGGTGTATGTCATGTTCCTCATGGATTCCATCGCCATGACCATGCCCGTATCCGCCGGGGCGTCCTTGGTTTTCGTGGCCTTGGTTATCGTGGCGGTGGCGGGGCTATGGTATTACGCCACGCGGCACTGGCTCTCCTCGGCGGTGCTTGGGGCCCTTGGGGTGGCGGTGGCGGTGGGGTTGTATTTTTACGATAATTTAATCTACGACGCGGTCATTTTACGGGTGCTACTTTGGTTCTCGTTATATACGCGCTTTCAGGTGCTTTCGGCGGGAATCTTAAACCTTGCCGATTTGGTGTATTACCTGTCCTTCGCCGGGCTCTTCGTCTACCTTACGGTGAATGTCATCGAGAAAAGGAGGTGGCGGTAGGTGAAGCTCTCCCATTTCAAGGAAAAGCGTTTCCGCTACGGCACCTTTTCCACGGCCATGATGTTGCTGGCCGTCATATTGTTTGTGCTGGTGAACCTCCTCGCCGGGGAATTTAACCGTACCTGGGACCTTACGGCGGAGGGGCTGTTTACCCTCTCCTCCCAGTCCCGTACCTTTCTCAACGAGCTGGAACAAGACGTGACGCTGACCATGATAGCCCCCACGGGCACCGAGGAGCCGATTCTCGTGGCCCTGATGGAGGAATACGCCGCCGCCAACGCCCACATCGCCACCGCCTTCCGGGACCCTATGGTCAACCCCGCCTTTGTGCAACGCTTTTCCGCCGGGCTGGAGGGCGGCATGATGCCCAACCACAGTATCGTGGTGGAGAGCGGCGGCCAGTACCGGGTCATTACCCCGGATTTGATGATTACGCCCCAGTTCAACCAGTGGGGGCAGATAGTGGGCATTGCCAGCGTCAATTTCGAGCGGCAGATTACCACTGCCATCCACGCCGTCACCCAGGGGGAAACCGCCATCGTGTACAAGGTGGGGGGAAGCGGCGAAGTGCCTCCCGACCCCGCTTTCTTTTCCTTCCTGGAAGCGGAGAATTTCATTGTGCGGGATTTGCACGCGCTGGACATCCTCCGGGAGGGCATACCCGAGGACGCGGATATTTTGTTGCTTACCACCCCCCAGTGGGACTGGCCCGCAGATAAGGCCACGGCTATTTTGGCCTTCCTGGAGGACGAGGGGCGCGCCTTTATCGCCTTTGACCCGGTTTTCGGCGAACGCAGACCCCAATTTGACCGGGTGCTTGCCAACTACGGCATTCGGGTAAGCGATTATGTCATCATGGAAAACGACCCCCGCCAGCACATTATGGTGCCCATGTTTTTGCTCCCCCATTTGTGGCCCCATGAAATTAACCTGCCCCTGGTGGCGGAGGGGCGGATGGGTCTGTTACTGCGCTTTGCCGGGGCCATCGAGCCCGCGGACATCCTACGGCCCACCACTACCATGGAACCGCTGATGATTACCTCCACGGATGCCTTCGGTCGGACGGATATGCATATCGAATCCACCCTTTTCCACGAGGGATACGACTACGACGGCGCGCCCTTTATGCTGGCCGCCGCCATCACGGATACGTTTTTCACCGACAGGGCCCATATTACGCAAATCGTTGTGGTATCGGGGAGCGATGTCTGGGCCAGCCCCCCACGGGAAGTGGTGGGGGACAATAATTTTGCCTTTGTGGCCAGCTCCCTGGGCTGGCTCATGGGGCAGGAGCCGGGGCCCTTTATCCCCACCCGCACCCCCCCGGGCACCGCGCCGCTGATGCTCAACCAGTTTCAGGCCAACGCCCTGGCCGGGCTCTCCATGGGGGTACTGCCTGTGGCTGTGCTGATTGTGGGCGTGGCTGTCTGGCTACGGCGGAGGCACAGCTAGTGAACAGACGCAGGATTTCTTTGGTCGTGCTTGTCCTTGTCATCGGTGCCTTGGGCGCGGTGTATTTTTGGAGTAGCCGCCGGGAGCCGGCCTATATCCCCGAGGAAGACGCGCCGCCCCCCTTTAGGCTAATCACCTTGGTTGAGCGCCCACGGGAAGCGGTTTCGCGCATTTATGTGCGGCACAACGGCAATACCCGGCTTTTCCTGCCGGGGGAAGAGGCTTGGTATCTGGCCGATTACCCCGGCCTGGTGCTGGATACAGCGCGGGTGGCGGACTTGCTTCGCGTGGCCTTTCAACTAATGGTACCGGAAAAAATCCACGAGGACACAGCGGGCTTGAACCTGGCGGAATTTGGCCTTGACCCGCCGGTGGCCACCATTACCGCTTATACCGGCGACGGGGAAACGGCCCCGGTTCATCTGGGCAATGCCACCCCCGATTTGCAATTTCATTTTCTCATGGTGGCGGGCGACCCCGCCATGTATCTCGTCCCCCGCCACGTGGCCCATTGGATGACGCAAACCACAGAGGCGTTGCTTTGCCGCTATCTCCCCTTCTTTCACGCGGAGGAAATAATCCGCTTCCGCTTGGCCCAGCGGGGGCGGGAGCCCTTTGAAGTGGCCCTCTCCGAAGACCAGGAGCGGCTGGCCGCCTTTTTGGATTTGGGGGTAAACCCTCTGGACGCGGTGCTTCCCGTGGCCATCACAGGCCGGGAGGTGGACTCCACGAATTTGAACCACCTGGTCTTGGGGGAGTTCAGCATGGCCTTCCATCTGGGGGAGGTGGCGGCACTGTTCCCCGGGGATTTGTCCCCCTTCGGCCTGGATGACCCCTTCCTGTCGTTTTTCCTCGAAACCCAGACCGATACCACCCATTTGCACTTCGGCAATACCTTTACCCGGGAAGTGAACGGGGCTCCCGTGCCCCACATCTATGTAAAATTTGCCCACCGGCCCCATGTGTTCATGGCGGAGCTGGCCCCGGTTCATTTCCTGACGGATTTGAACGTGGTCCGTTTTATCACCCGCTTTGTGGCACTGGTTCCCATTGCAGAGCTGGAGCGGGTGGTCATCACCCATCCGGTGCCCGAACGGAATCTGGAAATGATTATCAACAACGACCCGGAGCGCAACGCCATTGCCCCCACGATAAACAACACCCCCATTCCCGACCGACCCTTCCGTCTGCTGTACCGTATGCTGATAGGCATCGGCGCGGATTCCCCCCTGGAGCCCTTCCCCATGGAGGGAGCCCCCGAATTAACCATCACCTATTACATGCTGGACGGCACCCAAACGGTGATTGAATTTTTCGACTTCGACGAAAACTTCTTCTCCTTCTCTTTGGATGGGGACTATGTATGGGCGGTGACAAGCCGCCGGAACGCGGAAATGTTCTTCAATGAGGCGGCACGGCTTCTGCACGAGCACGGAATGTGACGGGAATAACGGTTTAATCTTACTTATCGGTAGATTTCTCGCCTATGTCCCACTTTCATAACCCAGATGGTAAAGGTGTTATCTTGTATATCCGCAATTACGCGGTAATCACCTATCTGATATCGCCAGAAGCCTACCAACCGACCTTTTAGGGGCTTCCCATATTCTCTTGGGTTCGTTGTTCCTTCTAAATATTCCCCTATATAGTTATCAATCTGCCGTTTTGCAAAGGCGTCTAATTTGCGGTATTGTCTTGCTGCCGCACCTGCAAACTGAACGATATATGCCATTAGCGCGTCTCCTTGCGCAGTTCAGCCCAACTAATACTTGGCTCGTTGCTATGGAGTACCGCCCTAACGTCCCTTTCATCTTCAATGCTTTCTATTTCCTCGCGTATCAAATCCATGATAAATCCGGTTACGGTCTTGCCCTGCCCTTTCGCATACTCCTGTATCTGCTCATGCTCATGCTCATACAGTTTGAAAACAAGCTGTTTGTCTTTGACCATGATAAATCCCCTTTCGATAAGATGTATATATTATATGCCAACATACATATTTCGCAAAGCATTCCCCAAATCCTTTGTAGGTATCCAATGTATGTTACAATGGACGCAAATTTCCACAATGTCCTTGTACGTATTTACAAAGCAGTGGTATACTGTAACAAATTTGAAATATGAATATGGGGCTGGGTGTACATGCGCGTTATCGCGGGCACGGCCAGACGGACGCCCCTTGTGGCCCCGCCGGGTGCGGACACACGCCCCACCGCCGACCGCGCCAAGGAGGGCTTGTTTAACATACTGGGTACGCGGGTGCGGGGTGCGCGGTTTCTGGATTTGTTTTGCGGGAGCGGGGCGGTGGGCATCGAGGCGTTGAGCCGGGGTGCCCGGGAAGCGGTCTTTGTGGAGCGGGGGAAGCCCGCGCTGGAGGCGTTGCGGAAAAACCTGGTTGCCGCACGGGTATCCGGCGAGGTGTTGCCCCTGCCCGTATATGACGCAATCGAGTACCTGCATGTAAATGGCCGTTGCTTTGACATTATTTTTCTTGACCCGCCCTATGGCGGGAACGGGATAGCCGAAGCCCTGTGGCATTTCGCCCATGCGCCTGTACTGGGTGAGGGCGGGTGTATCGTAGCGGAAACCGACGCCAAGCTCCCCCTGCCCGAGGGGGTGCCCTTCGCCCCGGCGCGGCATCGGGACTACGGGCGCACGCGGTTTTTATTTTACCAAACGGAAGGGACAAGCCTATGATAGCCCTGTATCCCGGCAGTTTTGACCCGGTAACTTTGGGGCATGTGGATATGGTGCGCCGGGTTGCCGGCCTTGCGGAGCAAGTCATTGTGGCTGTGCTGGACAATCCGCACAAGACGCCGCTGTTCTCCGCAGGGGAGCGGATGGGTCTGTTGCGGGGCGCACTGGGGGATATACCGGGGGTGGAGGTCGCCGCCTTCTCCGGCTTACTGGCAGCATATGCGCGGCAACGCCAAGTCACCGCCATCATCCGGGGGGTGCGCGACGGCGAGGATTGGGCCGGCGAGGCCCGTTATGCCTGGCACAACCGCTTGCTTGACGGCGGGGTGGAGACGTTGCTTCTCCCGGCAAGCCCGGCGTTTTCACATATTTCCAGCCGCATCGTACGGGAAGCGGCAGCACATATTTACCGGCTGGGGCTGGCCGACGGCCCCTTGCGCCAGCTGGTGCCGCCGGAGGTTTGCGCGGCTCTAATGGAGAAATATATTACAAAGGGGTAGTTTTTACATGGACGCACTGCTGTTTTACTTGGCCGAAATGGAAGAAGTGCTGGAGACCAGCAAGAAGTCGATGCTCTTTTCCGACAAGGTTTCCGTAGACAAGAACAAGCTGATGGAAATTATCACCGAGCTCCGGCTCAATTTGCCCGACGATATCCGCATGGCCCAGCGGCTCCTTGGCGACCATGACCGGGTTATGGAAGACGCCCAGAACAAGGCCCGCATCATTATAGAGGACGCGGAAGTGGAAGCGAAGAAAATGATTGGCAAGGACGAAATCACCCGCCGCGCCAAAGAAGAGGCCGAGGATATCATGGACGCGGCGAAAAAAGACGCCCGGGATATGCGCATGAACTCCCTGGAGTACGCCGACGAAATGCTGGAAAAGGCCGAAAGCAAAATCCGCGAAATCATGACCAACCTGGACAAGCAACATAAGGCCATCATGGAATATTTTGCCCAAAACGTGGATGTGCTGTATGAGAACCGCCAACAGCTCCGGCCCCAGTCACAGTAATCCCTTCGAAGACCCGCCCTTCGCGGAAATCGAGCTGACGGAATCCGCCGCCGCCAAGCCGGGGCCCGCGCCCCAGCCCATCGCCCCCAGGGCTTATGACCCTTTGCGTGCGCGCTTTCGCGATATGCGGCTCATCGCCAATTATACCCCCTATTCCTACCCAAACGACGGCTGGCTCTTCCACGAGCAGGCCAAATTTATGGCCGACGTAGTGGACGATTACCCCCACCGCACGGCTTTTTCCGCCTTTTATCCCTATTATCAGCGCATGGGCTATGAGCAGTTGCGCACCTATTTTACCTGGCGTACCGTGGTACGGGGGGGAGCATACCCCTTCGTGGGTGCGTCCTATTTATTTTTGTACATATATGAATTGCTTTCGTGCATCGGGGTGGCGGGCCCGGAGGAGGGGCTACGGCGGCTTGTGGCCCTGTGGCGGCCCTACCGGGAAGCCGTGCCCGCCCTGAACCAGTATTTGCCGGGATGGATTAAGGATTTTCATATCTACTATCCCATGGCCCAGCCCTTCGCGGATTTTGTGCGCGAAGGGAAGCTGGAGCGTTTTTATTCCGGCGGGGAAACGGCAACAAAGGACGACCCGGCGGCACGCTGGATGAAGCACTCGGGGTATGACATGGCAAATTCGAAGTTCTATGCCGGGAACGAGGAGCTGGTGCAGGACTACCTTCCGGCGGTTTTTCACGCGCTGCGGGAATGGTGCGCCCCGGCCCAGCTGGAGGATGTAGTGCTCTACGATGTTTCCGACAGCGGCTTCTGGAAGCCCTTTGCACAGGCCCTGTTTTATCCCTGGCTCGCCCAGCGCGACCGCCGGGTGGAGATGCCGGGGCGGGAGGTCTATCACTGCCGGGACAACCGCTGGTCTCTGGAAAGGGCCATGCCCTTCTCCGGCTCCCGGGAGCTGGTGGGGTATATCCTGCGCAAAACAGAGTCCCTTCTGCGCCGGCTCACCAAGCACAGGCACAAGCTCACCGCCGACCCCCAGGTGCTGGTACACAGCGGGAAAAAGCTGGCCAAGGCGGGGCTGACCCTGGCGGGGCTGGACGAAACCATTGAGCAATCGGTGTTGGCCCATCACCGGGAGCGGAACAAGATAGCCGTCACGGTGGACCCGGGAAGCCTGGCGCGGATACGGGAGGAGGCCCAGGGCACCCAGGATAAGCTGACCGTAGAAGAAGAAGCCGCCGCCAAGCCCCCGCCCCCTTCCCCGCCCCCGGCAAATCCCCCACCTTCGCCGTCCCCGGGCTGGGATGCCTTCGCCGCCGCCCTCACCCCCGTGGAGCGGGAGGCCCTCCGCCTCCTGTGCCAGGGGGAGGCGGACACCACCGACATCGCCGGCGTAAAATCCCTCGCCGATGCCCATGGCGTTATGCTGGAGGTCCTTGCCGAGGGCATCAACGAAAAAGCCGCCGACTGCATCAGCGACAATGTGCTGGATACCGACGGCGGGCTCGCGTTGTATGAGGAGTATAGGGGGATTATTTTATCACTGCTAACCCCTGCATAAAAGGCTCTAGGACTTCCGGCAGGCGTATGCTTCCGTCCGCTTGCTGGAAGTTTTCCAGGATGGCCGCCAGCGTACGGTTGACGGCCAAGCCACTGCCGTTGAGGGTGTGGACGAATTGGGGCTTGCCTCCTGCGTCCTTGAAGCGGATACCCGCCCGCCGCGCCTGGAAAGCCTCAAAATTGGAACAGCTGGAAATTTCCACATAGCGCGCATAGCTGGGCATCCACACCTCCAGGTCATAGCCCTTGGCGGCGCAAAAGCCCAGGTCTGCGGTGCAACGGTTCACCACCCGGTAGGGCAGGTTCAGTTTTTGCAAGATATCCTCTGCGTCGGCGGTGAGGGCCTCCAAAGCGGCGTAGGAATCCTCGGGCCGGGTAAAGCGTACGATTTCCACCTTGGGAAATTGGTGCATCCGTATCAGGCCGCGGGTATCACGCCCCGCGGAGCCGCCTTCCTTGCGGAAGCTGGGCGCGAAGGCGCAATATTGGATGGGCAAGCGGGTGCCGTCAAGGATTTCGTCCTGGTGGATATTAGTCACGGGGACTTCCGCCGTGGGGTTGAGGAAATACTCTGTTTTTTCCAGCTTGAACATCATTTCTTCCTCGAACTTGGGCAATTGGCCCGTGCCCGTGGCAGAGCGGCGGTTCACGATAAGGGGGGTGGATACCTCCACATAGCCGTGGGCAGTATGCCGCTCCAGCATGAAATTGATTAACGCCCGCTCCAGCCGTGCCCCCATGCCCCGCAACAGGGAAAACCGGGAGCCGGTAATCTTAGCCGCCGCGGCCATGTCCAATATACCCAGCTCCTCACCCAAATCCCAATGGGGCTTGGGCGAAAAGTCAAACTGCGGCGGCGTGCCCCATTTGCGCACCTCCACGTTGTCCGCGTCGGACGCGCCCTGGGGCACATCGGGGTGGGGCACATTGGGTATGCCCATGAGAAAACCTTCCAGCTCCTCGTCAATGGCGCGCAACTCCGGCTCCAGGGCCTTGATTTCCTCCGCCAGGGCTTTCATTTGGGCCATCAGCGCGGTGGTGTCCTTCCCCTCTTTTTTCATTGCGGGGATTTCCTTGCTGGCCGCGTTTTGCTTCGCCTTCATCTCCTCGGTGCGGTGGAGCAACGCCCGGCGGCGTTCGTCCATCTCGGTGAACTTCTCCAGCCCAAAATCCTTGCCCCGCTTGTCCATCAGGGCCTTGTACGCCGGGAAATCGGCGCGTATTGCGCGTATGTCATGCATATGAATCGCTCCTTCTTTTTCGCCTTGGCATTATACGATAAGTTCCCTGCGCCAGCTACCGCTTCCGCATGAAGTGCCCTGCCGTGGGCACCTTATCTGTGCGGTAATATTCCCGGTCCTCGGGGGATAGGGTGGCATCGCCTGTCAGGGGGTGCATTTTCGTCAGGGTGGCGTTTTTGCGCAGGGTAAAGACCGTCACCCCGCCGGAGGATTTGGAGGTGTTTAGCGGAATCAACGCCGAGTTTAGCACCATGGCCTTGTCCTTGCCCCGTTGCAGGTACAGGTCTGTGTCTTCGGCCAGCCACACCATGCCCACCAAGGGTGAGCGGTCGCTGTAGGCGTTGAGTAGTTTTTTGCGGTTGGTCTTGGTGGCGTAGGCACTGAGGGGGATTTTGGCGGCCTTGCCGTTTTCGAAGGCGAAGACCATGAAGCCCTCGTATTCCCGGGCGGTGGTCATGTACAGCACGCGCTCGCCGGGGTCAAGGCCCAGCAGATTGGTCAGGTATTCCCCCAGGGCGGACGCCTTGCAGTCGGGGATATCGTAGAGCCGCATCTTGTACACATGGCAAAGGCTGGAGAAGAAGAGGATTTCCTCCCGGTTGGTGGCCTCCAGCTCTTGGGTGATATAGTCGTGCTCCTTGAGATTGTGTTCCGCCGCCGAGCGCAGGGACACCAAGGAGATTTTTTTCAGGTAATTCTCCCCGGTGAGGAAGAGCTTGACATTGTAGTCGTCGATAAAGGCTTCCTCTGTGGGCACTGCGGCTATGGCGTCGTAGATGATTTCCGTGCGGCGGGGCTTGCCGTATTTTTTCGCCACCTCTTTTAACTGCGCGATAATTAATGCGCGGATTTTACCGTCACTGCCGTGGGTGGATTTTAAATCCGCGATTTCTTTGCGTAAGTCCTCCCGCTCGTTGACCCGGCCCAGCAGATATTCCCGGTTGAGGTGGCGCAGACGGATTTCCGCGATGTATTCCGCTTGGGGCAAAGTAATTATAAAACCCTTCATCAGGTTGGGCACCACGTCCTTTTCCTTCTCCGTGCCCCGGATGATTTTGATGGCCTTGTCGATGTCGAGCAGAATTTTTGCCAGACCCTCCAGCAGGTGGAGCTTTTCCGATTTCTTTTCGATGTCATAGGCCAGGCCGCGCTGGATACACCCGGCGCGGAAGGCCGTCCATTCGGTCAAAATTTCCGCAATCCCCATCACCCGGGGGCGGCCGTTGACCAGGAAATTGAAATTGCAATTGAAGCTGTCCTGCAAGGTGGTGAGGGAAAATAGCCGTTGCATAATCTGCTCATGGTTGGCCGACTTGCGGATGTCGATGGCGATTTTCAGGCCGTGGAGGTCGGTTTCGTCCCGCACGTCCTGGATGTCGCGCACCTTGTTGGCCTTCACCAGGGTGACAATCTTGTCGATGATGGCCTCTGCTGTGGTGGTATAGGGTATTTCATAGATTTCGATACAGGAATTTTTCTTGTCGAAGCGGTAGCGGGCCCGCAGTTTGAAAGAACCGCGCCCCGTGGCGTAGATGTTTTCCATTTCGGCGGGTACGTGCAGGAGCTCCCCCCCGGTGGAGAAATCCGGCGCGAGGAGGGTCTTTTTTATATCGTGGCTGGGATTTTTCAGCCACGCGATGGCGGTTTCGCACACTTCCTTCAAATTAAAGCTGGCCACGGTGCTGGCCATGCTGACGGCGATGCCTTGGTTGGGCGTCACCAGCAGATTGGGGAAGGTCGTGGGCAATAACGTCGGCTCCAGCGTGGTGGCGTTGTAATTGTCCACCATGTCCACCACGTTCTTGTCAATATCCGCAAAGATTTCACGGCAGATTTCGTCCAGCTTGGCCTCGGTGTAGCGGCTGGCGGCGTAGGCCATGTCCCGGGAGGAATGCTTGCCGAAGTTGCCCTTCGAATCTATGAAGGGGTGCAACAGCGCGTCGTTGCCCCGGGTCAGGCGCACCATGGTTTCGTAGATGGGGCCGTCGCCGTGGGGGTTGAGCCGCATGGTCTGGCCCACGATGTCTGCGGATTTGATACGTCCCCGGGTGGCCGAAAGCAAGCCCATTTTGTACATGGTGTACAGGAGTTTGCGGTGGGCGGGCTTGAAGCCGTCCATCTCCGGGATGGCGCGGGAGATGATTACGCTCATGGCGTAGGGCATGAAGTTGATTTCCAGCGCGTCGGTGATGGCTTGCTCGATGATTTCGGCCTCGACCACGGCGGGGGGGAGTTTTTTCCTGGGGGATAATTTAGCCAACGCTAGTCAGTCCTTCTTGGATGAGTTGCACCACTGCGGGCACCATGTTCGTTCCGGTGAACCAGATATCCGGGGCCACGCCGATGCCCTCGGGCAAAAGCCCCTCGGGATGCAAATGGATGGTGCGCCCGAAGCCAAACTGCAGGCCGGAGCGGGGTAAAAAAAGCCGGGGATAGGTCATATCGGTATGCAATACCCCGGCGGTATTGTGCCCGATAATCAGGGTATTTTCAATGTTGAGCATCATACTGGCGAAGCTGTCCCCGGCGGAACCGGCATACCGGTCGGTGAGCAAAACGAATAACCGCTCATTTTCCACGATGTGATGGGGATGCGGGTGGGACAGCAGGTGATAGTCACCCAAGGGCATCGTGGGGTTATAGGTTTCAAAAACCGCAAAGGGTATATAAAAACTGCTTTCATAGGATTGCGCTTTCATGACTTCGCGCAGTGCATAGTAATTCCTCATTTGCAGGCCCATGAAATTGGCGGGGACGATTTCCCCCAGCACAATATGCATCCATTGGCTGGCCAAAGAGCCGTTGCCGCCCCCATTGCCGCGGATGTCTATGATAATCACGGGCTCGTCCCGCACTTCTTCGGCGATTTCCAGGAAACGGCGCGCCCCCCCGAAGTTAAAGCCGTAGGTGGAGGCGGGAAAGCCCATGGCCATGATAGTCACCACGGGTATGCCCTCGGCAAAGGTAAGGGTAACGGGCCGGGAATAGTGCCGCCCCGGAAGAAAACGCCGCAGGGAGATTTCCTCCCGGTAGCCGCAGGTATACGCCACCGTCAGGGTGTAGCGCAAGTCCCCGCCATAGCGCACCACCACGGGAATGTAATACAGCTTGGCGTAATCGTTCATGGACAGGCGAAAAAGCACCTCCGGGTCATGCTCCGCCACATAGGCCACGTACCGCCCGCAGGATAGGTTGCGAAAGCCATTGGCCGTTCTGGCGAATTGTGTTTCCCCGGTGAAGAAGCCGTAGCGCACACCCAAGGCGCGCCCGTCGATATGAAAATGATTGTCCGATATCACCGGGGACAGCGCGCCGGATAACAATGTGGAAAAATTGTTCGCGCTCCATGTTTCGGAGGCGGAAATCGTAGCCTCCAGCTCCGCCAAAATAGGCAGGAAAATTTCGTCCCCGCCAAAATAGGTGTACGCGCCATACACCTGCCGCATCACCTCGAAGAAAAGCCGTACATCGTACAGCGCGTCCTCAGTGGAAATATGTGATGGCCGCGTCACTTCCCTTCCGAATACCTCCCACATACCCAATGTCTGGGGCACGCGGTCCTGGGTAAGGGCGATGGCCCGGTCTATATCGGGCGCGACGATGCCCTCGCGCCGGATATTGGCCATGGCGAGCGCGTCCGCCAAGGATAACACCGGCGGCGGTTCGGGTTCAGCGATTTCGATTTCAACGGGGGCTTCCACGATAGGCGCGGGGGTATGTACAGGGGGCGGGGGCACATTTTCAGACACTACGGGCTGGCGGTTGTCGCGCCCGCAAGCGGCAACCCACACAAGGGAAAGCAACAGTGCCATGGGCATCAAAATTTTTCGCATTTTCTCTGTCCTTTCACGCTACCTTCCGGCCATTTTATAAGAATTTGCCCCCTGTGGCAAGGTTGCGCCCTGTCTTGCTACCGCTCCAGGGCGTGCCGGAGGGACTGCTCGAATTTTTGCAATGCCCTGGCCAGGGTCTCCCGTTCCGGGTCGGTGAGGGAGGCCCATGCCTCTTCCTCCGCGTCATCCAAGGGCTTGACCACGGCCTGGGCATAGGCTTTGCCCGATGGGGTAAGGCGAATTTCCTTGTTGCGGCGGTCCTTGGCCTCCCGGAGGGCTACATGACCCTGCTCGCGGAAAGCGTTGACAATGGTGTTGACGAACTGCTTGGGCAGCAGCAATTTTTCGCACAGGGCCTTTTGAGTGTAGGGGAAATCAACGCGGTACAGGCAATCCAGCACCATTATGGATGCAGTGTTAAGCCCCGCCTTCTTCGCGTACCCGTCGTAATGGGCGTCGATGCGGTTCCAGATTTCACGCATAGCCGTACCTCCTTCTCATCTTCACCAGGAAAAATACCGTGAGGAAAATCTGCATGGTGTCGGCGGCAGGGACAGACGCCCACACACCATACAGGCCGAACAGCGCGGACAGGCTGTACAGCGCGATGATATAAAAAATGAAAGCATTGAAAAGGGACATCACCGAAGACACCACCCCATTGTTCAAGGCGGTAAAGAACATGGAGCCAAAATTATTGAAGCCCATAAACAAGAACGTGGAAATGATAAACATATACCCCGTCCGCGCCAAGTCATAAATGGGCGTGGAGGGGGGCACGTCATAGATACCGATGAACACATCCACCAAAACGAAGGCCAGTCCCGTAGCCAGCACAGCCAGCACACCGATGATGCCCAGGCTGTTTTTGAAGGCGCGCTTGAGGTTTTCCCGGTCGCCCTTGCCGTAATTGTAGCTGATAATGGGTGCCACCCCCGAGCCATAGCCCAGAAACAGCGACGAGAAAATACCCAGCCCCGCGAAGATTATCGCCGCCGCCGCCACAGCCTCCGGCCCGCCGCCCTCCAGCTCCATCAAAATATTGTTCATGAGTACGGCGGTGATGCTGGTGGCCAGCATACCCACCATTTCCGACGCGCCATTGACGCAGGAGCGGCCCAAAGCACGGAAATCCAGCCTGGGGCGCACAAAGTACAGGCTTCCGCCCCGGGCGAAGGTAAAATACGCCAAGCCCACCACAGCGGGCAAGGTCATGCCGATGCTGGTAGCCAACGCCGCGCCACCCAAGCCCATGTCCATCAGGTAGATAAACACGAAATTCAAGCCCGCGCTCATCAGCCCGCTTATCAGCGACATCACCGCGCTGTAATGGGCCCTGCCCACGGTAATGAGAAATTGCTGCAAGACCATGCCCAGCACCGCCGCAGGCAAAAAGAAGATAAAGGGTGTCATGTATTCCAAGGCCATGGGCCGCATGAAATCGTCCACACCCAGAATATTCATAATCAAATCTGGCGCGAAGAAGCCGATAAACGACACCGCCACCGAAGCGAAAAAAGCCACCACGGTAATCAGGCTGAAATTCTCACGGCTCTCGCGCACCTTGCCCTCGCCGATTTTTTTGGCAATCAGGGCATTTCCGCCCACGCCCAGCATAAACCCAATGGCCATCACAAAGGACATGAAAGGCCATATCAAGCCCACCGCCGACAGGGCGAAGGGGTCAATCAACCGGGAAACGAAAATCCCGTCCACGATGCCGAAGGTGCTCATAATCACCATGGACAGCACCGTGGGCGCGGCAAATGTAAGCAGATGTGCCTTGGTGGGGGTCTTCGCGATGCGTTCAGAGGATTTGCTTAACATAGGACACCCTTTCTAACGGTCATAAATTGCGACTATCATAAATCGCGACTATCCCAATGTCAAGCCCTTGCATTATTTTAATTCAAATCATCGCTTGACAATACATTGGATTATTTTTAATTTATAGATATAGATTAGACAAAAAATACACCGAGATGAATGGATGTAGTTCGTATGCATTTTAAGTCTCTAGCGTGGGCGTTGCCCACACACCCCTTGTACATAAATGCAACTTTCCCCCTGCTTTGCGGCGTGGGTCGGGTTGCATTTTTGTTTAGCCTAAAGGCAAAATTATCCATATGGGAGGGTTCACATGTTTAACAGTTTAAAAGGAAAGTTGGTTATCCCCATTTTAGGCGTGCTGGTGGCGTTGGTTGCCGTATTGGTGGTATATACCGCCATCAGCATGGGCGATTTCCAATCCGGCTTGGCCCAGGACAGGCTGGATACGGCCATCCAAACCACGGACGCGTACATGGCAAGTATTTGGGAGCGCGGGCGTTTATCCGCGGTAGCCGCGGCAGGTGCTTCGGAAGTCATTACGCACCTCAACAATTGGAACGCGGGTATTAACATGGACGAAAACCGCCAAGCGTTACTGCGCCATTTTGATGCCGTAATGCCCGGCTTGGGCATAGATACCATTGTTATCGTGGACTATGAATTTAACGTAATGCTACGCACCCACGCGCCCCAGGCGTTCGGCGATAATGTTTACGGCGTTCCGCTGTTTATGCGCGGCAGAGCGGGGGAAATGGTGCCCAGCTTTTCCTCTACGGATGCGGTACCCATGTCCCTTTCGTACCTGGTCCCCATTTGGCACGACGGGCACATCATCGGCACGCTGTCCACCAACTCGGTCATGTCTAACGAAGCCTTTGTAGACAGCTTCGCAGAGGCATTAAACGCGGAAATTACGGTATTTATCGCCTCTGGTGAGCGCGTAGCCACCACCTTGCGTGACGAACGCGGCAACCGCGAAGTGGGCATTTACGCCCCCGACAACGTAATCCAAACCGTTATCGAAGGCAATAGCCGTTACTGGGGGGAACTGGATTTGCAAGGCCGCCCCTTTAGCGTGTATTACTTCCCGCTACACGGCTGGGCGGATAATGTCATCGGCATGTTTTTCGCAGGATTTTCCAACGAACATATGGAAGGTGCCGTGGCCACCATGCGCACCGTGCTCATTGTTATGGGCGTGGTGGGGCTTGTGCTGGCTTCCGCGCTTATGTATGTGCTGGTGAGCAAAATGATTGCCCCCATCGGCAATTTGGTTACGCTGGTTGCAGACGTTTCCAAAGGGCGGTTAAATGTAAATGTAAACCAAAATGCCCTGCCCAAAGACGAAATCGGCGCACTCACCAAGGACGTTGTTTCGCTGGTAGACGTAATCAAAGGCATGGTGTTTGACCTTTCGGGTATTCAAGAGGAATACAACGTGAAAGGGAATATGAACCACCGCGTAAACGCAAGCAAATATGAAAACTCCTTCCGCGAAATGATAACCTCCGTAAACGCTGTATTGGACGAAGAGGTTGCCAACATTAAAACGGTAAGCGGCTTGCTTACTAGCATTGGCGATGGGGATTTCAATGTAACAGTCGATGACTTGCCCGGCGATTTTATAATGCAAACCAACGCAATGCGCAGCGTTATCGCCAAGCTGGGTGAGGTGAATACCGAGGTTTCCAACATTATTCATTCCATTGCCGAAAAAGGCGAGCTGGACTATCGCATTAACACCGATAACTTTTCGGGCGGCTGGCAGAAAATTGCCATAGGGCTTAACGATATTTGCAAAGCCGTAGACGAGCCCTTTTCGGTTATCACTACAGCCATCGAGGAAATGCGCGTGGGTAATTTTGACGTAGAAAGCATCGACAAAAAAATACGCGCCAAGGGCTTAGCCACGGACGCAGATAGCTTCCGTGGCACATTTAAAGACAGCATCGTTTCCTTTGAGGAAACCATGGCGGACATCCAATCCTACATTGACGAAATTGAAAAAACCCTGGCCCAAGTGGCCAGCGGCAACCTGCGCGTACACATTAACCGCGAATATGTAGGCGCGTTTGATTTAATTAAACACTCGGTGAATAACATTGCGGATACCCTCACCAAAACCATGTCGGAAATTAACGCCGCGTCCGCACAGGTGCTTGCAGGGGCGAAGCAAATTTCCACCAGTGCCAACGACCTGGCCAACGGCGCGCAACAGCAAGCGTCCAGTATTCAAGAACTAAACGCAAGCATCGACGTAATTAACCAGCAAACCCAGCAAAATGCCGCGTCTGCCGAGGAAGCAAGCCAGCTTTCCGCCAAATCTACGGAGAACGCCAACGCGGGCAGTCAAACCATGAAGCAAATGCTGGACGCGATGAATCAAATCAAGGATTCATCCAACGAAATATCGAAAATCATTAAAGCCATCCAAGACATTACCTTCCAGACTAATTTGCTGTCTTTGAACGCGTCCGTAGAAGCGGCGCGGGCGGGAGAACACGGCAGAGGCTTTGCCGTGGTAGCCGACGAGGTGCGCAACCTGGCCAGCAAGTCCCAGCAATCTACGCTGGAAAGTACGGAGCTGATTAACCAGTCCATTTCCCGGGTGGATGCGGGCAGTGCCATTGCGGAAACCACCAGCGAATCCCTTTCCGTCATCGTTTCCAACGCGGGGGAAATATTGGATATTATCAACAATATTTCCAGCTCGTCCAAGGAGCAGGCGGAGTCCATCTCCCAAATTAGCATTGGGCTTGCGCAAATCTCCGGCGTGGTGCAGTCCAACTCCGCCGTATCACAGCAAGCGGCGGCGGCTTCCGAGGAATTAAATTCCCAAGCCGAGGTGCTACAGCAGTTGGTTTCGTTTTTCAAGGTGTAAAATTTTTACCATAATGGCCGCCCACGGGTCACCTGCTTGTGGCGTACGCACACACTGCCTTCCAATACAATGGGCGGGACGCCGTCGGAAATTACGGTAATGTCCATGCGGGCCCCGTCGATGTACACGATGTGCACCACAGCGATGTGGGAAGCGATTTCATTGCGGCCAAACTCCAGCCGGTTGTGCCGCACCGCGTCCGCCGGCAAAGTGATGTCAAAGGAAAAGGTATAATCCCGCATCACCCCGGAGGGGTCAATCCCCGGCATGACCATCTGCCGGAGCACATGGGCGTGGGGGCCATGGCTATGGGTGTCCAGATAAATTACGTCCGCCAGCTGGATGTTCATGCGTAGGGCATCCATGGCGACGCGGGCATTTTCGAATACGTTTTGCCGGGCGATGAGCTGCCCCGAGGCGGTGGCCGCGTACCGCCACACAAAAAGCACGGCCAAGGATAAAATGAGCCACACGCCCAGGGCAATGGTGACCTCCAGCAAAGTGAAGCCGCCGCGCGGGGGGATTTTTCCGCTACCCATCCCGGTGCAACGCCCGCATTGCTTCGGCGGCGGTGGTTTTTCCCTGGGTCAGAGCCTGAATTGTATTTTCCCGCAGACCACGCTTCCCGCGTAGCTCCATGGCGAAGCCCATGGGGTTCTCCGACATGCGGCGGCGGTATGCATCGTTCATGATAAAGTATTCGTACACGGCGAACCGCCCCCGGTAGCCGGAATAATGGCAATGGCCACAGCCCGCGCCTTCGTGCACCGGGGTCTGGGGGGGAAGGGCCAAGGCGGTGGCTTGCTCAGCGTTCAGGCGGGCGGGGGCGGCGCAATCCGGGCACATACGCCGCACCAGCCGCTGGGAGATAACACCATTGAGGGCGGCGGCGGCGAGATAGTGCTCCACCCCCATGTCGGCCAGCCGCTCGATGACCCCGGCGGCGTCGTTGGTATGCAAGGTGGAGAGAACCACATGGCCGGTGAGGGCGGCCTGGACGGCAATGCGGGCGGTTTCTGTGTCCCGCATTTCGCCTATCATGATAACGTCCGGGTCCTGCCGCAGGATGTGCTTCAACGCGCCGGCGAAGTCCAGCGCGCCGGCATGGGCGTTGATATGGTTTACGCCCAGCAGGGGGTTCTCCACCGGGTCCTCCACGGTGACGATATTGCGCCCCGCGGTGTTCAATTCCTCCAGGAAGGTACTCAGCGTGGTGGTTTTACCGCTTCCCGTGGGGCCGGTGATAATTACCGCGCCATAGGGCTGGTGGAACAGCCGGGTCAGTTTTTCCAGGTCCTCGGGGGAAAAGCCCAGCTCGTGCTTATGTATGCGGGTGCGCCCGCCGTACAGCAGACGAATCACCGCCTTCTCGCCGTGTATCGTGGGCAAGGTGGAAAGCCGGAAATCCACGGTCTCCCCCTGCACGCTCATGGTGAAATGTCCGTCCTGGGGCAGTCGTTTTTCCGCGATGTCCATGCCCCCCATTACCTTCAGGCGGGAAATAATATTGGGCAAGAGGTGTATGTCCACCATGCCGTGGGTCAGTAACTCGCCGTCCACCCGGTAGCGGGCGCGAAGCTGACGGCCATAGGGCTCTATATGTAAATCGCTGGCCCGGTGCAGCACCCCCGAGTCGATGAGGGAGTCGATAAGGCGCACCGCCGGGGCGGCGTTGAGCTGTGCCAGCAACTCCGGGTCGGTGTCGGCGCGGTTTTGCAGTTTTTCCTCCACAATAAATTGCGAGGCAATAGTATGAATGGCCGCCGCGCCATAGACTTGGTTTATGTAATACCGGATGTCCTCTCCCCGGGCCTGCAAGGGCGCGATGAAGCAATCCGTCACCGCCGCCAGGTCGGCCAGGGTTTTCGCGCACGTGGGGTCATCCATGGCCACCCACAGGATATTCCCCCGGCGTTTGATGGGCAAGGCAACGTAGTGGGCGGCGTATTCATGGCCCAGTGCATGGGCGGCGGCAATCTCTATATCTGTGGGGAGGCTGGCCCATGCACAGCTCACGGAGTGCCCAGCGGGGTTGCCCCCGATACGCGCCCTCCGGTTATATAGGCTTGCTCCTCCGGGGGGAGCCCGTTGAACGCACGGTGCACCCCGTCCCCGCTGGCGGAAATATTCACCACCACCCCCTGCTGTGCGTGGGTCTCCCATATCGCCCCCGCCGTCTGGATGTCCGTATGCCGCGCCTCCAGAAAGCCCGTTATGCGCAAATGGTCCAAAACTGCCGCCATCGTCGCCCCCTGGGCTACCCGCCCGCGCTCGGCGCGGTACAATTCCATGGCATTATGTATCACCCGGGCCGAGGAAATGTCACTGCGCAAACGCGCCCGGTCCGTGGTATTCAAAAAGGTAGGTATCAAAATAGCGGCGATGATGGCCAATATGGCCAGCACTATGGTCAGCTCCATCAGCGTAAAGCCCCCGCGAGACTTTATCTCCATGCGCTTCATCCTCCTATACCACCGTCGCCATTTCAAAAGTCGGCAACACAATCGCCAGCATCACCATCGCCAGCAAAAGCCCCAAAACCAGCGTAATCACCGGCTCCACAAGCTTGTTTAACCGCCGCAGTGTCCTGCTGTAGGCTTGGGAGAAATAATCCTGGCACTGGGCCATGGTCTGGGGTAGCCGCCCGGTTTCCTCCCCCACCCGCGCCAACCCCACGAACAAGGGGTCTATGTAAGGCACCTCCGCCAAGGCCGCCCAAAAGGAACGCCCCGCCGACAACGCCGTATGTATCCCCGCAAAGTCCCCCTTGACCCGTTCGTTGTCCACCACCTCCGCGCATACCGGCACCGCCCCCGAAACGGACTGCCCCGCGTTCAGCATCAAGGAAAGGGACTGCACCAGCCGCAAATTCGCCCGCTGTCTGAACACCGAGAGCCGCAACTGCGCAACGGATAACAGCCCCCGCCCCTTCGCCCCGCGCAAAAAAATTACCGTGGCAACTCCCACGGCAAAAAGGCAAATCCCCAAGGCCAGCCTATGGGCGGAAAGAAAATGGGAAGCCCCCAGCAACCACCGCGTCAAAGCGGGCAACGCCACCCCCGAATGGTCAAACACTTGGGCATACCCCGGCAAAACCACCACCACCGCCATCACCATTACTCCAAGCATCATGGCCGTCACCGCCGCCGGATACACCAGCGCGGCGGCCAATTCGTCCTCGGACTGGGCTTGCTTCTCGTAGTAATCGGCCAACTGCACGCACACCATCGGCAACTGTGCCGTCATCTCCCCAATCCCGGCGAACCCGCACATAAAAACGGGGAAAACCTTTGCCGCCTTCATGGCCCCGGCAAAGCTTTCCCCTTGCATAATCCTTCTATGTACATCCGGTATGGCCTGTTTCAGCACCCGCCCCTTCGTCTGCGCCGCGATAAGGGGCAACGCCTCATTCAGCACCACGCCCGCCCCCAGCATAAACCCCAGCTTCCGGCAAAAAACCGCAAGCTCCCCCGGCTTCACTTTAGCACGCCCACCAGAAAACAAATCCCCAATGTCCCTATGCCATATGGAAACAGCCGGAGCCTTATCCTTCGACCGCGGAGGAGTCAGCATATGCGCACCTCTTAGCATTTTGGTGCATATTGTGCTAATCTACACCATTTGTGTCAACGCACAGCCAGTCCCCACACAACGATACGCAAAGTCCCCAACCCAAAAAGGCTCCCCGTCAAATAACGGGAAGCCCCTTTCCTTCCTTCAAAACCGCTTCATCGGGCTGTGCAAATGTAAATACTTCTCCTTCGTAGCCAATCCACCCCGTATATGCCGCTCCGACTTGTTTATCTCAAGTACCCTTCGCGCTTCCCCAGCCAGCTTTGGATTTATCTTTGTGAGTCGCTCGGTTACATCTTTATGTTTGGGGAGGTGAAATTAGAAAGGTTTCGTCTAATCCAATGTCCCCAAACAGACGCAGGTAAATGTCCACGGTTGCCTCGGGTTCGCCACCGTCTTTTTCCCGTCCCGGTGTCACCACAATTTTTTGTATAACTTGCTTGAGTTGGGCGTTGGTCATGGTTTCCAACGAAACAATATCCTCCACGGTGGAAAACGTCTTAGAAAGTATATCCTCAAGCTGGTTGCCTTTGGACAGGTTGTAAGAAATAAGTTTGAGTTCGTTTTCTAGTTTTTCGATGGCGGCGTTGGCGGTGCTCATTTTTTCACGCATTTCATCGCGGGTGATTACGCCATCGGAATACATATCCATGTGACTTTCACGCTTATGACGGATTTTCACAAGTTCGGATTGCAATTCATCGGCACGTTGTTCGTTTGCATCTTGTGCCTTATAAATCCCGGTAAATTCCTTCACAACATGTTTTATTATCCCCGGTTTGCATAACAACACATTAATGAAGTATTGGCGCAGTTCCTCTATTAGCTCCCCCTCGTCTATGCTTGTCCGATTATCACAACTACCCGTACCTTTGGCATTACGTCCACTGCACACCCACCGGGTGTAGGTATTTTTATATGTCATCACCATGCGGCGGAAGGAGTACCCGCAATCCGCACATTTTATCAGCGTGCTGAAAAGGTGCTTGTTGCTATGCCGTTCGCCCGTGATTTTGAAAGCCGTGTGCCGCCCAAACAGCGTTTCTTGTGCCTGTGCGTATAACTCCGGCGAAATAATGGCAAGGTCGGGGCGGTCTACAATTTTCCATTCAGATTCATCCTTGTCGCGCCGCACACCTGTCAAGAAGTCTGTGATTTCTTCTTTACCATTAATAATTTTGCCGATGTACAATTCATTTCGTAAAATCCGTGCCACCGCATTTTGCGACCATGCCGAACCGCGTTTCGTACGGATACCTTCGCCGTTTAATATTTGTGAAATCTTCGCCGCACCATGCCCCTCATTTACATACATAGTAAAAATGCGTTGTACTACAGCGGCTTCTTTTTTATTGATAGCAAGGTTGAAGAAATCGCCCTTTGTCTTGTCATAACCATAGACAAGGTTCGGCACACGTCCTTTTTCTGCGTTGCGTTGCTTGCCGAATTTCACGCGCTTGCTGGTATTGGCACTTTCCTCTTGCGCCAATGCCCCAAAAATCGTCAGCACAAATTCGCTGTTGCCCAACACGGTCATATTTGCTGTGAGAAAAAGCGTTTCGATGTTCAAAGACTTCAACTGGCGCGTGCTGTTAAGCAAATCCACCGTGTTCCGCGCAAAGCGAGATATATCTTTAACTATAACCATGTCAAAGATACCCGTGTTTGCATCTTTCATTAACCGCAAGAACTCTTTGCGGTTTTTTGTTTTCGTTCCGCTTATGCCCTCGTCGGCGTAAATTTTCACGAGTACATGTCCATTCTTCGCCGCATACGCTTCAAAGAATTGTTTCTGCGCCGCAAGGCTGTTCAATTGGTCGGTTGTGTCCGTAGATACTCGGCAATATCCCACGATATTCATATTGTGCCTCCGCAAATTTCGCATAAAATATTTTATTAGCAATACATCTAAATTGTAGCGCGTAGGTAATATAATTTCAATGCTATACTGAAACGCTATACCTATGTATAATAGATACATGGAACGGAGGTGCAAAATGTTTAATAAAGCAGGGCACTGGTTGGAGCTATGTGATGATGATATTCCTGTCGCAAGGAATTTGCTTGCATCCAAAGACTGGCTATGGATGAGTTTTATTTGCCACCTCATTGTTGAAAAATCTTTGAAGGCTGTCATCGCTGACAAAACTTCCGAAGAACCCAAGCGCATTCACGACCTTGCAAAATTAGCAGAGCAGGCCGGCATAGAAGGTGAACTTTCTGATGAGCAGAGAGACTTTTTGGAAGAACTTACCCCATATAATATAGAGGCGCGATATCCGTCATACAAGCAGAAAATGGCATCCAAATTATCGCCAGATTATTGCAAGAGCCTTTTGGAGCGAACGGAGGAATATGTATGCTGGACAAAACAACTGTTAGGCAAATCGCAGAATCCTACACAAACAGAATAAGGACAGCATATAATCCTAAGCAAGTAATCTTGTTTGGGTCATATGTACACGGCAATGTTCACGATGACAGTGATATTGATATAGCCGTGATATTCGATATTGCGCCCGGAGAATTTCTAGACACATGGACACACTTGTTAAAACTGCGCCGCGGGCTTAGTTATGACATTGAAACGCACCTGCTTGATGAAACAATGACCCGTTGTGGATTTTTAGAACACATTCGCAATACGGGTGAAGTGCTGTATCAGGCGTAAAGCTGTTTGCATATATATAATAACTGAGAAGAGCCTCCACTTAGTAAGGCTCTTCTTCTATTTTCGGCGTTGCCACCGGTTTTGTGATTACGGATTTTTGCAACATTTCTTCAAATCGCACTTGACTGGTTTCGGTGAAAAACCTCGTCAGTAGTTTGAGGGTTTCATCATCGGTGTTGGGGTTGTGGAAACGGAAACTTAATTTTGCTTTTGTAGCTGTCACCGATGAACGCCCCCTTTCGCTTGTCCACTACCAATATATGGTTGTGGGTTGGAGGTTATGATTTCGCGGGCGAGTTTTGCCATCGCAACATCCTCTCTATTTTTAGATTTTTTGACATTGCTACGTTTTCATACGAGCCAGTTTCTTGGCTACAAATTCTATCGCTTGCCATATTTGCTCATGAATTTCCATGAAGGCGTTCATGTCATTTTGGTGGATATTGCCGCCGGAGTTTAAGTGACGAGCGATTTGGTTCAAGTTGTTCGTGGCATTTCGTTGAAGGTGTATCACCTCGCGAATGCCCGAGAAGTCCATGTGGATGATGTAGCCCTCGCAGACCATTTTTCGGATATACGCCTCTCGGTTACGGATACCGGCTGATTCAATTTTCTTTTTCACCAAGTCGTTTTCGCTGTCCGACAGGCGGAACTCGATGCGGTGCGGTCTTGCTCTGTTTGCCAAAGGCAGACCTCCTTTATGGGTTCAATTTTCCGCATCTCAGCGGAATAAATGCAAAAGGGCAACCCGTCAAGCTCGAAAGAGCCAGGCGGGAAGCCCACTTGTGTTCGCAGAGCAAAATCGTAGCGCGGATTCGGATGGATATCAAATTTTTACGATTACGTATGTGACCGAGCATACTGCCCTTTTCCCACACATCAGTCATCCTTACGGATGGCTTTTCGCTCGTTGGGGTCACCCCAAGCCCCGAGCAAAATCGCCATGCGGCAAATTTTGCTTTAAGCCACTTTCGTGTCTGCTGGCACGCAGAGCGTGCGAAAAATAGAAAGCTTTCGAGAATAAAGAGAGAACTGTTTTTATAACTATGGTAGAATGGGTCAATTGAACGGGGGGTCACGTTTCGTTACCCCCCTAAGTAAGGGTATGGTATGACTAGATTTGTGAATAGAGGCGAGGTGCAATAACGTGGAACATAATTCCCAATTTGATTGGATTCCTTTTTACATGGAGTTCGCAGATAAGTTGTTGGAGTATAAAAATAATCGCTCATGGTTGCTTGCCATGCTTGAACACGCACACCAAAAAGCATATATGCGATATCCATTTGTAGATAAAGGTCGCGCCTTGCAAGATATTTGCCCATTTACGATATTCGGTTGCTTTAACAAAGGCATCACGAACAGTAACCGCATATCTATTCTGAAAACATTGGCAACCAAGTTGAATATCCAAGCCCCAATCCCTACAAGGTTTGATGGCGTTCCAATCATGAACAATATGAACGCATGGTTTTTCCGTGGCGAGGGAACAAGAGATGCACAGGACATTGAAAATCTTTGGGTGCTATATGAAGATGCACTTAAATATGCTGACAAACAAGATGACCAAAACAGAAGGCGTTTTTCTGAATCCTATAACAAAGCGATTAAACAAAAAGGCATAAGCTGGAACATAACCGTAGGATTATTTTGGGTGCGTCCAAACACATTCTTAAATCTTGATGGCAGAAATCGCCAATTCCTTTTATCACGGAATAACCCAATGCACGAGGAGCTCTCGCATGTTGAGGGTCTTAGACATATGCCAAATGCGGAAAAGTATCTTCACTTAATAAGTATATGTGAAACATATTTCTCATACAATGAGCCTGCATTTACCAACTTCCCTGAGTTATCTTCAACTGCATGGAAAGCAACCACCACCGGTAAGATTGATAATGAAAAAACCGTTTCGGAAGCGGCCTTCCTCCAATGGTTTGGGCCACTTATTCAAGCACTTAAAGATTTGGGCGGTGCTGGAACACCAGATGCTGTACGCAAACAAATTATTTCAAACATGAACTTATCAGAAGAAACAATTAACGAGGTGCGAGGTAAAACAGGGCAGAGAAAATTCGACAATGAGGTAGCATTTGCACGGCAATATCTCGTTTTCGAGGGTATTATTGACAAGTCGCAACATGGGCTTTGGGCATTAACGGAAGATGGGCATAATGTTACGATGAATCGGGAGTTAGCCAGTGAAATTTTTTACCATTGGCAAAAAATTCACGCTGACCGCCGAAAAAATAGCGGCGTTGATAGGGAAACTACAGAACCTCATATTTGGTTGTTCACACCTGGCGAGGGCGCAAGTATGTGGGATGAGTTTTACGCACAAAGCGTCATGGCAATCGGTTGGAGCGAGTTAGGCGATTTATCTCAATACGCAGATAGAGAGGCTATTCGCCAGCGAATGGATGAAGCATATGAACACCCCGCCGGAATGAAAAAGAGTGGTTCTTTGGAAGCATGGACATTTGCAAATGCCTTGCGTGAAGGAGATATTGTATTTGTGAGAAAAGCTCTTGTGGGTGGAGTTCATGAAGTTATCGGTCGCGGAACTATAACATCAGATTATATGTATGCACCCGACAGGGGAGAGTATCAACATACCCGCATCGTTTCGTGGACGCATAAAGGCAGTTGGGATTACGAGGGTAAAAATCCCACTAGAAGGCTCGTTGATATTACTGAATACACCGATTATGTGCAGAAACTCGAAATGCTTGTTGCTGGGGGTGATGTCGCAGATACCAACGAGGTTGAGTATGAAGGCTACACGGAAAATGACTTTTTGAATGAAGTGTATATGGATGCAGAGCAGTATGAGTTGCTAAAAAACTTACTACGAAGAAAAAGAAACCTTATTTTGCAAGGCGCACCCGGCGTTGGAAAAACATTTGCAGCTAGGAGGCTTGCATACTCTATGATTGGGGAAAAGGATACCCGCCGTGTGATGATGGTGCAATTTCATCAAAGCTACAGCTACGAGGATTTCATCATGGGTTTCCGTCCTACAAAAGAAGGTTTTGAATTGACACAGGGGGCATTCTATACATTTTGCAAAAATGCACAGGATGATTTAGAGCGTGATTATTTCTTCATCATTGACGAAATCAATCGTGGTAATTTGAGCAAGGTTTTCGGAGAGTTGCTTATGTTGATAGAAAGTGACAAACGTGGCGAACAGTTGCGTTTGCTATATTCTAATGAGTTGTTTTCCGTTCCAAATAATGTTTATATTATTGGGCTTATGAATACCGCGGACCGAAGCCTCGCGATGATTGACTACGCACTACGCAGGAGATTTGCTTTTTTTGAGCTGGCTCCTGGGTTTGATTCCGAAGGCTTCATTGGAATGATGAACACATACAACCATCCACAATTTAATAAATTAGTTGAACGTGTTAAGGAATTGAATGATGCTATCGGTAAAGACGAGGCTCTTGGCGATGGTTTCAAAATTGGACATAGCTATTTTTGTGCCGAAGATGAAGTGACAGACGAATGGTTATCAGCCACTGTCAATTTTGAGATAATCCCGCTCCTGCAAGAATATTGGTTCGATGAAAAATCAAAAATTGACACATGGGCAAAAAGGTTGCGTGGTGCGCTGAATGATTAAAATTCAAAACATATACTATATGTTAGCGTATGCCTTCCAAGTTTTGAATGAAGAAGGCTATCGTAAAGTTGTGGGCGAAAAATTTGAAAATGCTGAGGACTTATTAGCAGCAATACTCGCAAAAGGATTGTCAAGCCAAATTAAGCGAGGGCTTGGTCAGGATTATATAGAAACAACTGGCGTTCTTTCCTCTCCGCGAGGCAAAATAAACATTTCATCGTCAATAATCGTTCCCCACTTGAGTAAGCGGTGGCTCGTGTGTGATTATGACGAATTTACTGAAAACTCATACATGAATCAGATTTTGAAAGCTACCGCGCTTACCCTTATATGTTCCAGCGATGTGGAGCCCGCACAAAAAAGTTCTTTGAAAAAGACAATGCTATATTTCCATGATGTTGATACAATAAATCCCGGAAATATTCGATGGGCAAGCCTACGGTTTCACAGCAATAACGCCACATATAGGATGCTCATAAATATCTGTCGTTTTGTGCTGGAGTCACTTTTGCTCACAGAAGAAGATGGAACAAGGCACTTGCCACAATTTTCAGACAGCCAAATGCCACGGTTGTTTGAAAAATTTGTGCTTGAATATTATCGCAAACATTACCCACATTACAAAGTTTCTGCCGCACAAATTGATTGGATTACAGATGACGGAATAACCGCTATGCTTCCAATTATGAAATCCGACATTACGCTTGAATACAATGGCAAGGTGATGATTATTGACACGAAATATTACAGTCGAGTAATGCAAGGACGTGACATATACAGCAAACAATCGCTCCATTCGGGCAACCTATATCAAATTTATGCTTATGTAAAAAACAGGGATGCGAATAACAGCGGAGATGTTAGCGGGCTACTCCTGTATGCTAAAACTGACGAGGAAATATCCCCCGACAATCAATACTGCATGAGCGGAAACAGAGTGTCGGTTAAGACGCTTAGGCTGGATGAAGATTTTCGCGATATTAGTCGGCAACTTGATGGAATTGCTCAGGAATGGGAATCGCTATGATTATGTGTGATTAATCAGAATACAGAGCAGTTGAAACTTTTTGCGCCAAACGTTCCGCCTTCGTTGATGTAATAAAAAATAAAAAAGGCCAACGGGAAAAATACAATGACCAAGGCAAAAGAGAGACTGGTAGTAAATGAAAGCAAAAAAAAGGATTTTGAAATTATGTCTAATATTAAAATGCATATCGCTCTTGGGAATTTTCGTCTTCTGTCAAGAGCAACTCTTATATGATATTTCCGTGGCTTTATTTGGCGGTGTAGTTCTGGCTCTCTTAATATCGTGCATTGAATATTCAATAGAGCGGCGTAAAGCAATGGAGATATATATTGAAGAAGCTGATAAAATTTTACGATTAGTTCGCCGTATTCCTTTTTATGATTGCAAACGGTCAACTCGCATCGTTGCCGAAATAATTGCAAGGCGAGGGCTTGACGATTCGTTCGATTTGGGTGACCCACAACTGGGTATAAGTCTTCCATGCACACTCAGAAGCTGTTTTAGAACCAACCCTCAACCCCCTGTCAATCCTCCAAAGTATGAGTCATCGTATATAAAACCTTCTGAAACATTATCGGGCATTATGGAAATTGATTTAACAAACATGGATAATTGCTGCGACTATAATTTGAAAGCCCATATGCACCTTCTGGAAAATGCATTTGATGGGTGGATAAACGTTGCCGAACATGATTACCGATATTTTGACCGAGCGTATTCCAATCTCGATTTCTTGTTTGCGAATACAACTATTCGGAATGTAGCATTTTTGGCAATCCAAGATAAAATACAGAAACTAAGGAAGCAAGCGATTAATTTTGCGTATCATGCCAATTTAACGAAAGAGGGGAAGGGAAACCATGCGGTTTGTCACCTTATTCTTATAAAAAACATGAATAAGTTGGTTTATATAAAAGAATATCAGCACGGATATATTTGCTACTATAATTTTGTATATGATGACATGAATCAAGCAATAGAAAATTTTTACGCTAGAATTTATGGAAAAAAACCACGAGAAATTAAGAGGCAACCCACATTATCAATTTGTTCTCCGAAAGAATAGGTATCCTCAAGAAGCTTAAACATATCAATTTTATCCATGCCAAAAGCCCTCACTTCACCACAAACCACAACCCATCAATTACGTTACCCCCACATGCTCCGCACGTATTGAAATATTTTGTCGAGAAATGCCTTATGAAGATGCGACCAAGAACTTTATGTAAACTCTACGCAAAATGTCCTTGTATATTTTGTTTGCACATAGTAATATAGCGCATGACATGGAGGTGGTTGTCCTGTACAGACTTGCTATGAACGACCTTGTTGAATGGAAAAACAGCACAAGCCGTAAGCCGTTGATTTTGCGGGGGGCGCGGCAAGTGGGAAAGACATGGTTAATGAAGGAATTTGGCGAAAAACAATTTGCGTCATGTATTTATATAAATTTTGATAACAATCGACGAATGACGGAATTATTCTCAAATGATTCAAATATAAGCCGAATTATATTGGGTCTGGAGCTTTATGCGGGTCACAAAATCGACTCGGCGAATACATTGCTAATTTTTGACGAAATACAGGAGTCCCCCAAGGCACTGGCTACGCTAAAATATTTTTACGAAGAAGCACCGGAATATTTTATTGTATGTGCGGGCAGTCTGCTTGGCGTTGCTTTGCATCAGGGAACGTCGTTTCCTGTGGGGAAAGTTGAATTTTTGGATTTATACCCCATGTCGTATTTGGAATTTTTAATGGCTTGCGATAAAGAGCGTTTTGCCGAATTGATTTATTCCTGCGATTTTGAAATGATAACTACTTTCAAGCAGGAATATATTGACACATTGAAACAATACTATTACGTTGGCGGTATGCCGGAAATTGTTTTACATTTTTCATTGAACAAAGACTTTGTTAAAGTGCGAAAAATGCAGGAGCAAATATTGGCAGCGTATGAGCAGGATTTTTCCAAGCACGCGCCAAATGAAGTTGTGCCGCGTATTCGTATGTTGTGGAACAGCGTGCCGGCGCAATTGGCACGGGAAAATAAAAAATTCATCTACGGTGTTGTAAAAGAGGGTGCGCGCGCCAAAGATTATGAACTTGCACTATTGTGGCTTGCGGATTGTGGTCTTGTGCATAAGGTGCATAGGGTTACGGCACCTCGGTTGCCATTGAAAGCATATGAAGATGCAAAGGCGTTTAAATTATACTTAGTTGATGTCGGATTGTTGGCCTGCATGACGCGCTTGCGGGCAGATACACTTTTGGACGGCAACGACCTATTCAAAGAATTTAAGGGCGCGCTAACCGAGCAATATGTTTTGCAACAATTAAAAACAATCAAGGGAATCAAAACTTACTATTGGACAAACGACCGCAATAGCTCGGAAATTGACTTCATTGTTGATGATGGTAATACTATTATTCCTCTTGAGGTAAAAGCGGAGGTTAATTTGCAAGCAAAGAGCCTAAAAGTTTTCAGAGAAAAATTTTCTCCTGAAATGGCAATCCGCTCGTCTATGGCAGATTACAAAAGCGCAGAGGGATTGGTTGACCTTCCACTGTATGCAATAAATTCGATAGCATTGGTAAAACTAGGCGCGAGGGACGGGGCATGATAATTAATGGCACAAAAATTTCATGGGACGAAATAACTCGTGACCAACTTAAACATTTGTCTTATGAACAATTATTGCCTGATTCCGTTATTGCTGAGAACTTCGGCATTTCTGTTTCAAAGGTGCGTTATAAAAAGAAAAAATTCAATTTATCAAGTGCCGTTGTTTATCGTGAAAAATTCGAGGAAGAGAATGCAATAATATTTGATGAATTGAATAAGCGAGCAAAAGAATGGTTTATGGATGCAGAAAACTTGGACTCGGCGGCAAAGGCACTAACGGGCTTTATTTTCCGCAATAATGGCATAACAGAGGATTTCCACGTAAAATACAGCATTCCCGACACAGATATGAAAGAATTAAATATTTGCATGGTGAATCGAATAGCAGGATTAATAACCTACGCCATAAATGGTGATTGGAATAAACTAAGAATGGTGCTTGCATATTGTAATATGTTTACAAGTGGGTGGTATCCTGCCGAACCAGAAACAGAAGAAATTGAAAAAATATATGAATTGCAGATGAGCAAGTATTTACGAAATACATAATTATTTGATTATCCAAATCAACCTATCTATTTTGCTACATCCATATGTACAGTAGACTTACTTATGCCAAATTTCTTGGCGGTTTCTCTCACGGTGGCGTTTGAATTGATGATGAAGTTCGCCACTTCAACGGCCCGCTCCTCGATATAGGTCTTCAAAGATTGGCCCTCCCTTATAGGTTGTTAGCCTATTTATATGAGGGAGGGCGTGCGGTTAGAACCGGTGCGTGTGTGCGGGGTTGGTTTTATGCGTGGTAGAAGACCTGCTCCAGGCGCAGGGGCTGGCCGGTTTGGGGGTCGGTTATCATTTCCATCAGGTCCTGCATGTGGATTTTCCAGCGGGCTACCACGGGGCTGTGGGCTTGCTTGTCTGCGGCGAATTGGGCTCCGTGCCGGGCTTCGTAGTAACCGAACAGCTCGTCGTCTATGCACCAGATGGTGTAGTTGTGTACGCCGGCCTCGTTGAGCGAGGCGGTCATCTCCGGCCAGATTTCGTCGTGGCGTTTTACATATTCCGCTTTCATACCCGGCTTGATGCGGGCCTTCCAGGTGACACGTTCCATGAGGGGCCTCCTTTTTGGAATTTCTGTCATATTAATGTATAAAAATAATCTGCCTATTGCAAATTATGTAATAAAGATGTAACATGGGGAAAATTAGTAACGCAATAAAAAAGGAGGAGCATTAAATGAAGAAACTGCTTTTGTGCATCTTTGCTGTTGCACTGGCGTTGGTTGCCTTTACCGCTTGCCGCGGTGACGACCCCACCCCTGTGCCACCGGCTCCCGTGCCGCCGCCGGTTGTAACACCCGCGCCGGCAACACCAGGCACCCCTGTTGCCACACCGGAGCCCGCCGCCCCTGTGGATTACACCATCTCCATTCTTACGGTGTCCCACTCCGGCGAGTTGATTTCCACCGACCACCCGGCCATCCGGCAACTGGAGGAATTGACGGGCTATCGGATTGAGTTGGACATGATTCTCAATGCCAACTTCGAGGAGCAAATGAACCTGCGTCTGGCCGCCCGGGATTTGCCCGGTATCGTGGCCATCACAGGCAACACCCTGCCCATCGTGCAAGCCGCACGGGGCGGTGCTTTCTGGGATATTACCGACCATATCCCCCAATGGCCGTATCTGGCCCGCGCTAACCCTGCCATCCTGCGCAACATTTCCATTGACGGACGCGCCTTCGGTATGTACCGCCAGCGTCACTTTGTGCGCCCCGGTATGGTGTACCGCAGTGACTGGCTGGATTACCTGGGACTGCCCGTGCCGGAAACCCTGGCAGACTTGGAATACACCCTGATTGCCTTTACCGAGCGCAACCCGCAGCCCAACGGTGGCAACACCTACGGCATGGCGTGGACCGGCGGCCATTTGGGCCCATTCCATGACCTGGCCGTTATGCATGGCGCACCCAACCGCTGGGAAGTAGTGAACGGCAATTTCGTACCTTGGTTTGAGCATCCCGGCTTCACCGAAGCCATGGAGTTCAGCCGCAGACTCTTTGACGCCGGGGCCATTAACCCCGACTTCATCGCGTTGCCCACCGGGGAATGGGCTTTGGAATTTGGTGCGGGCCTGACGGGCTGGCATATGGACGTAGCCGACGAGGCGCGCCGCAGTGCCAACCGCTTGCGCGACAACGAGTTCATGACCCAAGAAGAATTAGATGCCGGTGAAATGGTATGGGTAATGGGCGCGGTAGCTAATGCCCAAGGCGAAAGAAGAATCCGTGCCGCCGGCGGTAATGCCGGATACGTGGCCATTTCCACCATTGGCGCGCCCACGGATGCTGACCTTGCCCACCATCTGGCGTTTATCAACATGCTTAACAGCCCCCGAGGCCAGACCATCGTGTCTCGCGGTGCGGAAGGCTATAACTGGGAATATGTGGGCGGCGGCAGAATCCGTTTGCTTACCGCTGACGAAATCCCGCCCGGTATGGAAGTATTGGAAGGCTTGAACCAGTTCATGATGCGTGACGCGGATGCCATGCCTTTGTACGGCGTCAATTCCAGGGAAGACCGCATCAACGAAGTATGGCGTATAAACCTCGACCATGCCGTGGAAGACCCCTCTATACCCCTTGCGACTTTGGCTCCCGCGTGGACGGCTAACATGGGCGCACTCAACCGCTTGATTGACGACGCTGTGTCCAGATATGTAGCCGGTATTGACGACCGCGCCGCGTTCCTTGCCTTCGTTTCGCAATGGTACGCCGAGGGCGGCCAGGACGCTATTAACGAATTGAACGCCGCTTTCGCCGCATCTCAGTAGTAGAATTTAGGACTTAGACCACGGGGGCTTTGCCAAATAAGGCGGAGCCGGCACCCCGCACCCCCGCAAGCTTTTGAAAAAGCTTGACCAAAACTTTATACGAGAAGCCCGCGTACGCGGGCTTCTTGGTTAAAGTTTTTTGCCCCGCTTTTTTTCAAAAAAGCGGGCGGGTGTGGGCGGAGCCCACGGTTTTACCGGCGG
>WQSR01000004.1 GCA_009787785.1 Defluviitaleaceae bacterium | reverse complement strand
GCCTCAACGCCAACCACATAACCGCGTCATGCGCCGCCTTATCCCCCGCCTTCGTAGACCGCCAATCCATTCACCCGCCCCCGCCCACGGAACAAGAAATACGCAATCAACGTGACAGAGTAACTTTATTACCCGCTAACGCCCGCAAGCTACGGGGTGAGCAATGTGTGAAAGATAAATTACTCACCACATACCTGCGGTAGGGAGCGTGGTGGGGTGAAGGGGGGTGAATGGGCAAGCGCGTCTCACGGCAACGCGAAATTAACGGCGAATGGGCGGCTTACGTACTCGGCGTTCGGCTCGCGGAGCGAGACTAACGCGAGTACTTGCCGCACAGAGCCGTTCATGAGCGTTGACGTGCCAGCGCGGGCCCATTCACCCCCCTTCACCCCTCCACGCGTGTTATCATTCCATGGTGGTAAATTACTTTAACGTGCGCATAACATGCGCGGATAAATTATTTGTTTGACGCAACCCCATGCAGGATGTATAATCGCTATTCGCAGATGCAGTATATATTAAATGAAAAGGAAGATGACCTCATGCACAGCATGATAAAACAAATTGAGGGCGAACAGCTCAAAGCCGAAGCACCTAAGTTTAACATTGGCGACACGGTGCGGGTACACGCCAAAATCGTGGAAGGCGCGAAGGAACGCGTGCAGGTATTTGAAGGCGTGGTGCTCAAGCGTCGCCACGGCGGAGCGCGGGAGACATTTACGGTACGGCGCATTTCCTATGGTGTGGGGGTGGAAAAGACCTGGCCCCTTCATTCCCCCAGGGTGGAAAAAGTGGAGATTGTGCGCCGGGGCATTGTGCGCCGGGCCAAGCTGTTCTACCTGCGTGACCGGATAGGCAAAGCCGCCAAGGTAAAGGAAGCTATTTACCAAAAGCCCAAAAAGAACGCGAATGCTTAAAAACCGAATCGCCAACCCGTACGCAAGAAGCATCGCAGAATGGCTTCTGGCCATCGGGTTGGCGATTTTATTTTTTTTGGTTGCGCGCAATTTTTTGTTCCGCATGGCCCATGTGACGGGCAACTCCATGGAGCCCACCTTGAGTCATGGGGATATGGTGGTACTTAACCGCTTGGGCTGGCTGATTTCCGGCCCGCGCATCGGCGATATCGTGGCCTTCCCCTACCGGGCAGACCCGGAGGATAATTTTATCAAACGGGTGGTTGGCCTGCCGGGGGATATCATACATTTGTCCGACGGCGCGTTCTATGTAAACGGGACAAGGCTGGCGGACGATTTTTCCTATGACCGGGTACTGCACATGGGAGACGCGGCCTTCCCCGTAACGGTGGAGGAGGGTGCCTTGTTCGTGCTGGGGGACAACCGCAACGGCTCCAAGGACAGCCGCTTCACCACTGTGGGCAATGTCCCTGTTGACCATGTGGTGGGGCGGGTGAGCACACGGGTGTGGCCCCTGGAGGGCTTCGGCCGGCCATGACCGTCCAATGGTACCCCGGCCACATGACCAAAACCCGCCGCATGATGGAAGCCCACATGAAGCAGGTGGACTTGGTTATCGAATTGCTGGACGCCCGGGTGCCCCGCTCCAGTAAGAACCCGGACATCGACACACTGACCGCCGGAAAGCCACGATTGGTAGTATTGACCAAGGCCGACCTGGCCAACGCAAGCATAACAGCCCGATGGGAGGAATATTTCCGCCAGTCGGGCTTTTTTCCGTTGCCCATGGACCTGAGCCAGTCAAGCAAAAAAAAGGCGGGCGTACCCAAGCTCATGGACGCCGTGCAAAAGATAACGGCGGAAAAGCTGGCGCGCCAGCGCAAGAAGGGGAGGCTTGCCGTACCCGTGCGCATCATGGTGGTGGGTATACCCAATGTGGGGAAATCTACCTTTATTAATATGATTGCGGGGCGGGCGGTGGCGGCGGTGGCGGACAGACCCGGCGTAACCCGGGGGCGGCAGTGGATTTCCGTCCGGCCTTCCACGGGGGCCCCCTATTCCGCCTTCGGGGGATTTGATTTGATGGACACCCCCGGCGTGCTCTGGCATAAATTTGAGGACCCGGAGGTGGGCCTTCGCCTGGCCGTAACCGGGGCCATTTCGGATACAATCGTGGACAAAATCACCCTGGCCGAGGAATTAATCCAAATGCTGGCCAACGCCGCGCCCCAGGCACTCCACCTGCGCTATGCCCTGCCCCCGGAAACAGCACAGCCCCGCGCCGCCCTTACGGAAATTGGCGGGGCACGGGGCTTTAAAATGAAGGGCGGGGTAATTGATTTGGAACGTACCGCCGTTATGCTCCTGGACGAGTTTCGCGGCGGCAAGCTGGGGCGTATTACTTTGGAATCGCCGTAAGGAACCGTTATAGAATTACTTGCGAATATTTCCAACGGATTTTTGCCGGAGTGCAAGGAGGTGCTGACGACGCGCACCGGGCGGTGCGCTAGGAAGTGGCAACGCAGCAATCCGGCAAAAAGACTAGGAAATTCGCAAGTAATTCTTTAACGGTTCCTAATTTTCCCTTGAATATACTCGATGATATGGTTGGCGGTGGCCGGGTCGCGGAAGGTGTGGAACACCACCTTCGAAAGGAGCTCATCCAGCTTGTCTGTATTGTGTGCGGCGGCGTAGATGTCCGCCGCATATTTATAGGTGTTGCGAAATTCCGAGCCCATCTCCATGGCGTGCTCCAGTATGTACAAGGCGTCGGCGGTATTGTTTTCAAGGAATAAAGCCTCGGCCCATTTGGTGAGGGCACGCAAATAATCATTGAAGTTCTCCTCGTAATGGGCAAGGTACTCCAATTGCAACCGGCCATAGCGGGCCTTCAGCTCCACATTGGAAGCCTGTAAGGTAAAGCGCACCATTTTACGCTTCGCCGCCCGCTCCACCTTATAAGGGTCACCCTCGGGCAAAGGGGGTAGCTTGCCCAAATCGGCTACATAGAACAATTCCTCCTCCAGCGGCCGCTGGCGCACGTGGTTGGCCACATCCTCCGAGCGCAAAAATTCCCGGGTCAGCTTCTCCCGCTTTCTCCTCATGCGGCCGGACTGGATGGCGAGAAATAAAATGGCCCAAAACAACACCACAAAGGACACAACCGTAATCTGAAACCACATAAAGCCACCCGCCTCTTTCTGTTGCACCGATTATACCATCCGAAATGCGCCAATACTATCCCCGGGGTGGGGTGGGATAGTGATTTAACCTGACGTGGCGGTTTATATGTGTTAGAATGCAAAATGCGAAAGTATAGCCGAATAAAACGGGGTACGCGGATGTTTAATAGTTTGAAGGTAAAAATTGTTCTTCCTGTGGTTTTTATTTTGATGGCACTTATGGTCATTGTCATTGTTTTTGTGTCGTATTCTACTGGGCAGTTGGCTGGCCGCTTGGAGGAGGAACGGATTTTGGGCGGGTTTCAAGCCGTCGTGGCTCATCTGGAAACCTTGGAGAATTATACCCAGGTATTATCCCACGCCGCGGCGATAAGCAGCCGCTTCATTTATTATGTGCAAACCCGGAACCAAGAGGGCATGTTGGGATATTTGCAAAACCGGAAGGAGCTCTTTGTCATCGACGCCTTCGTGGTTACGGACGCCCGGGGCTATGTGTTGCTCAGAACCAACGACCCCCAGCGGTATGGCGATGCGGGGGCCTACTCCCCCGGTATAGCCGCCGCCATGGAGGGCCGTATCACCTCGGTCTATGTCTCGAACCCCTCCTTTCCCCTGGCCATGGCCGCCACCGCGCCCATTTTCGATGAAAGCGGTACGCTTATCGGCACCATCGTGTCCACCTTTGACGTGTCCCTTGAATCCTATGTGGACAATTATTCCGCCATTTTTAACGCCCAGGTTTCCTTTTATGCGGGTAGCCGGCGCATTTCCACCTCCATACAGGACGCACAGGGGAATAGGGCCATCGGCTACTACGCCGCGCCCCCTGTCATCGAAGCCGTCATCGGAGGGAGGGAGCCCCTTCGTCTTACGGTTTCCATAAACGATATTGAACACCATGGGATGTATTTGCCGCTATTCGGTAGGCCGGACGAAGTGATTGGCATGTTTTTCATCGGCTTCTCCACCGAGCCCACCCGGGACGCCGCAGGATACATGCGCGAAACCCTGTTGATTATCGGCGTACTGAGCGCGATTGTGGCCGCGCTGGTCATGCTGGTGCTTTCCCGCGCCATCCAACAGATGCTGGATAAGCTACGGACGGCGAACCGCGCCAAGAGCGTGTTCCTGTCCAACATGAGCCACGAGATGCGCACACCCATGAATGTCATCATCGGTATGTCTACCATAGGCTGGAACGCCCACGAGGTGGAAAAAAAGAACGACGCCTTCCAGAAAATCGGCAACGCTTCTTCTTATTTGCTGAAAATTGTGGACAATGTGCTGGACATGTCAAAAATCGAAGCGGATAAGCTCGAATTGTCCTTGGAGGTATTTAGCCTTGGCGAAGCGATGCAACGCTGTGTGGATGTGCTCAAGCTGATGCTGGAGGAAAAGGAACAGCGTATTTCCGTTACCCTGGCCCCGGATATTCCCCCGGCCCTTGTGGGCGACGACCATCTCCTCTCCCAGGTCATCACCAACCTGCTTTCCAATGCCGTAAAATTTACGCCCAACGGCGGCTCCATTTCCCTGGATGCCCGTTGCGACAGCGTGGAGGACGGCGTGTGCGTGTTGCGCGTTACCGTCGTTGACACGGGCATGGGCGTGACCGTGGAAAATCAGGAACGGCTGTTCGAAATGTTTGAGCAAGGGCAGAGCAGACGCATGTACGGCGGCACGGGCCTTGGGCTTGCCATTTCAAAGCGTATCGTGGAGCTGATGGGCGGCCGGATATGGGTGGAGTCCGAGCCGGGACAGGGGTCGAAATTCGCCTTTACCGTGCGGCTGGGGGTAAGCGATGCTTCGGCTGTGCCCGACGCGGCGGCACGGGCGGGCACAGCCGATATCCGGTTGGAAGGATTTCAGATGCTTCTGGCGGACGACATTGAAATAAATCGGGAAATCGTCACGGGCTTTTTGGAAGCCACGGGGCTGGCAATTGATTATGCCGAGAACGGGCGCGAAGCCGTGGAAAAATTCCGCGCCGCGCCGTTGAAATACCATATCATATTGATGGACGTACAAATGCCGGAGATGGACGGACTGGAGGCCACCCGCCAAATTCGCGCCTCAGACGCGCCCAACGCGGCACGCGTCCCCATTATTGCCATGACGGCCAATGTCTTTACCGGGAGCATCGCCCAATGCAAGGAGGCGGGGATGGACGACCATATCGGCAAGCCCGTTGATTACGCCTCCATGATGGATAAATTGCGAAAATTTTTGGGAGCATGAACATGAAGGAAAACCTGCTGACCCTTTTGCGCAAGGCGGGGCATCCCGTTCCCTCCCCCTGCGGCGGCAATGGGAAATGCGGCAAATGCGCGGTTTTGATTGACGGCAACCCTTTCCTTGCCTGCAAAACGGACATCCGGCTTCCCATGGGGGATACGCCGCCGGAAATCCTAAGCCACTACGCATGGAAGCGTCCCCCTGTGTGTGAGCGGGGGGAGGGCTATGGCATTGCCGTGGATATCGGCACCACCACCCTTGCCTTTGAGCTCTTTGACTTGGCGCGGGGTACCCGGCTTGGGGATTTCTCCATGGCCAACAGCCAGCGCGCCCTGGGCTTCGATGTGATTACGCGCATTTCCCACGCCACCCAGGGAGCGGCACGCCGGCTGCACACGTATATAATAGAAGACATCCGTCACGGGGTTGCGCATATACTGGCATTGGCGGGGGTTGACGCCAGCGCGGTGCGGCATATGGCCCTGGCGGGGAACACCACCATGCTCCACCTCTTCCATGATTTGCCTTGCCATAGCTTGGGGGTATATCCCTTTACCCCGGTGGATATCGGGAGCCGTCTGACGCGGCTTGACACTTTGCCGGGATGTGAGGTGCTGACTTTGCCGGGGATTTCCACCTTTGTGGGGGCGGATATCGTGGCGGGGATACTGTGCCTGGGGGGCCTCGATTCCGGGGAAACCCGCCTGCTGATTGACCTGGGAACCAATGGCGAAATGGCCCTCATGCGCGGGGGGAAAGTCTGGGTTACATCCACGGCGGCGGGGCCGGCCTTTGAAGCGGCGAATATTTCCCAGGGCATGGGCTCCGTGGCGGGAGCGGTTTCAAGGGTGGCTTATGACGGGGCGCATTTTAACTATACCACCTTGGGCGACGCGCCTCCCGTAGGCATTTGCGGCACGGGGGTGGTGGATGCCACAGCGGAGCTGGTGCGCCACGGCCTGATGGACGAAACCGGGCGGCTATCCGGGGCTGAAAAGCGCGTTGAAATCGCTCCCGGCGTCTATTTTACCCAGCAGGACATCCGGGAGGTACAGCTGGCTAAATCCGCCGTGCGCTCGGGGCTGGACATTTTACTTGCACACGCCGGGTGTACCCCGGGTGAAATAGACCGGGTGTATCTCGCCGGGGGCTTCGGGCACCGTTTGCGGCCGGAAAGCGCGGACGCGCTGGGGCTTTTCCCGCCCGGGTTGACGGGTAAAATCGAAGCGGTGGGGAATACTTCCCTTGGTGGTGCGGCGTTGGCCCTTTTGTCAGCGTCCTTCGCAACCGAAATGGAGGCCATCATCGCCAACGCCAGCGAGCTATTGCTTTCCAGCCATCCTTCCTTTAATGAATTATTCATGGAGCACATGCTTTTTCCCGAAAGAATGGAGGTATAGAAATGTCGGATTTTCGCGAAACACTGGTGAATATCACCAAAAACGCGGGCAAAACCACCACCGATTTATTTAAGACGGCGAAACTGAATATTTCGTTGACAAATGAGCAAACAACCATTAAAAATCTATACACCGAAATTGGGAAAAAAGTCCATGAGATTTATCAGTATGGCGGCTCACTGGGGAAATACTTCGACGAGAAGTATCTGGAGCTGGAGGCCGCCGAGCGCAAGATGGCAGAGATACGGGAGCAGATTTCCATAGTCAAGGGCGTGCGGGAATGCCTGAAATGCGGCAAATCCGTAGAGCGAAGCGCGGAATTTTGCCCCAAGTGCGGGATACGGCTGGAGGGCAACGCGCCCGCCATACCGGAGCCCACCCATGAAGGGAACGCTCCCTTGCCGGAATCCGCCCCAATGGATTTCGCGCCGCCGCCACCACCACTACCACCCCCTTCCCCGGGGCGCAACTGCCGCGTATGCGGCGCGGCCAACGACGCCACCACCAAATTCTGCCTTTCCTGCGGCAGATTGGTAGATTGAATCGAGGCGATACTATGCTTTGTCAAAAATGTAAAAAGAACCCTGCCACGGTGCACATGCAACAGTTCATCGGCGGCAACAAGACCGAGATGCACCTCTGTCAGGAATGCTCCGCCATCAAAATGGATATGCCCATTTCCTTTGAGCATATCTTCAAGGGCTTTCTCACCTCCTTGCAGTCCATGACGGCCAACCGCCCGACCCAGACCCCCTCCACCCCCTGCGGGCGGTGCGGCATGACCTACGAGCAGTTCAAGTCCTCGGGCAAGCTGGGCTGTGAAGCCTGTTACCCGGCCTTCGCCAAGGAAATCGAGGCCCTGTTCAAAAATGTCCAAGGCTCCACCCGTCACGAGGGGAAATTCCCACAGCGCATGGGGGTGGATATGCGCGTCCGGCGGGAGGCCGACACCTTGCGTATCCAGCTCAAGGAAGCCGTGGACGCGGAAAACTACGAGGACGCGGCCCGTCTGCGCGATATTCTCCGCGCCATGAACCTACCCTCAGAGGTAAAATCGCCATGAGCGGCCGGCCCTGGTTTGCCCAGCCCATCACCGACGAGGGGCCCATCCTTTCCTCCCGTATCCGCCTTGCGCGCAATCTGCGCAAATATCCCTTTCACCAGAAATTAAACGCCCCCGGCGCGGCCACCATGGTACAGGAAATCGCCGGTGCCATCGCCCCCCCGGATTCCGGGCGCGGTTTTTTTCATAAAATGGACATGCAAAGCCTTGGGGAGGCCGAGCAGAAAACCTTTTTGGAGAAGCATATCGTTTCCCCGGAATTTTTGCGGGGAACGCTCCCACGCGGCTTGCTGATAAGCGACGACCAGAACGTCAGCGTCATGCTAAACGAGGAGGACCATGTGCGCATCCAGTCCGTCCAGCCGGGGGACGCCCTGGCCGAGGCCCTCACCGCCGCCAACCAGGTGGACGACCTCATCGAGGAAACCCTGGAATACGCCTTCCACTCCGAGTACGGCTATCTCACCGCTTGCCCCACCAACACAGGCACGGGGCTCCGCGCTTCCTATATGATTCACCTCCCCTTCCTGGAGCGCACCGACCAGTTTAAGGCCCTGCTCCCAGCCATCACCAAATTCGGCATTACCCTGCGCGGCATCTATGGCGAGGGGACGGAATCCATGGGGGGCATCTACCAGATTTCCAACCAGACCACCTTGGGCAAAACCGAGGGCGAAATCATCGAGGCATTGCAAAACATGACCAAAAAGGTGATGGAACACGAAAACCAAGCCCGGGACAAGATGCTGGGTGCCCACCGCGCCGACCAGGAAAACATGATTTATCGCGCCTATGGCGTGCTGGCCTACAGCCGCAAAATTACCGCCAAGGAGGCCATGGACCTGCTCTCCGAGGTGCGCCTGGGCTACCTCTACGGCTTGCTGGACAAGGCCAAGCCCACCAAGCAAATTTATCAAATTATGATGGAAATACAGCCCGGCCACCTCCAGCGCGTAGCCGGCCGCGAAATGGACGAGGCCGAGCGGGACTACGCCCGTGCGGCGTATTTGCGGGAGATATTCTGTTGAAAGTATACCGCGGGCGCGTTATTTTTGTGGCAGGAGGATACAGCATACCATGTGGAATGATAGAACAAAGAAACCTATTTGGCGTTTTCTGGCTCTTACATTTTTAATCGCTTGGGTTTGTGAGGGGATTTTAATACTTGTTGAGCAGTTCATTATCATTGACGGGGTGCCAGGGTTTATTGCTGTAACCATGTATCGCGGCATTACGGTTGCATTCGCGCCTGCATGGGCAATGCTTATTTTGCTTAAAAAGCACGGGCAAATAAGAGGGGTTAAGGATTTTCTGCTTCGTATATTCAAAACCGAAAGCATCTTCAAAACCGCTGTCATTACCGCTGTGTTTTTTATAGGTCATTTTGCTATTGTGATGCTAAGCGGTCAATTTTTGGGGGACACTTGGCTTTTCGCCTTAACGGCCTTGCCGTGGCTTGTGGCCGGCATAATTGGCGGCGGCATGGAGGAACCCGGCTGGAGAGGTTTTTTGCAACCTGCCTTAGATGAGAAATTTCCTTTTATTTTGTCGGCACTCATTGTTGGCGTTGTTTGGGCAGTATGGCATATTCCAGGGTGGTTTGTGCAATCCATAGGCCAATCATACGTGAACTTTTTCTCCTTTACCCTGTATTGCATCGGCCTGTCATTTGTGATGGCGGCGTTATACAAACTGACAAAAAATGTTTTTTCCATTGTTTTATTCCATTCGTGGACGAATGCGATTGGCGGTATTTTTTCGATGGATATTATTCTTACCCCACCGGGATTTACGCTAATTACCATCGTTGCTATACAAATTGTCATTTCTGTTGCGATATACATTTTTGTTGACATCATTGTGAATAAAAAATATAAAAGGGCGTAGTTCCATGCTTACGATTCCCGAAATAAAAAGCGCGGTTGAAAAAATCGCACCGAAATATCCCGTGAAGCAGGTTCAACTCTTTGGTTCATATGCCGATGGCTTTGCCCATCCGGGAAGCGATGTTGATATTATCGTGGAATTTTCACAATGGCCGGTTTCATTATGGACATACTGCGGCTTTCAACAAGCGTTGTCTGACTTGCTTAATATAAAAGTGGATATGATTAAATATCCTTTGTCAAAAGACGCGTCAGAAGAAATGACCATTCAAAAGGTGGTGCATTTATATGGTTGAGCGTGGCAGGAGAAATGACGTAATTACAAAGAAAATTTTAAAGGAAATTAATGATATAGCCAGATATACCAGTGGAATGTCCGCCAATGATTTTTATGCCGATGACAAGACGCAAAAAGCGGTCGCCATGACGCTTATTAATATCGGGGAACTCTCGAAATCATTTTCTTCCGAATTTATCGAAGGCAATAAGAACATCCCATGGAAAGACATACAAGCGACACGTAATATTGCGGCTCATAACTATGAATCATTTGATATGCAAATTGTATGGAAAACAATCAAAGACGATTTACCTGCATTGAAAAAGACACTGGAAGCATTTCGATAGGTTGGTTGTATTTTGGGGAGGAAGCGTTCCCAGCAATCATTTTAATAAAGATATAACCGATTGCAAATAATTGTCCTAAAACCACCACTATACCAGCCGGGTGGGGATGGGGCTTCACGGAGTGAACCCCATCCCCGCCCGGCGGGGAAAACTGTATTTTTACGCACAAGCATATTTTTCACGGAGGTAGTTACACATGAAGGGACCATTTACGGAAAAAGCGCGCCGCGCCATACAAAATTCTCAGGACGCGGCGGTGGCCATGGGCCAATACTATGTGGGCACGGAGCATATTTTGCTGGGGCTGGCCCAGACACACGACGGCATCGCCGCCCAAGCCTTGCAGAATCAGGGGGTCTCCCCCGAGGATATCAAGGCGCGGATTGAAGGGGCCACCGCCCAGCAAAGCGCGCCGGGTGCCGCGCCCAAGGATTTCACCCCCCGGGCCAAGAAGATTTTGGAGATGAGCCAGCAGGAGGCGATGCGGATGCACACGGGCTATATCGGCACCGAGCATCTGCTCATTGCGTTGCTTAAAGAGCAGGAGGGCGCGGCTTTGCGCATTCTGGCGGACCTTTCGTGCAATATTCAAAAGCTCTACGACGATATGATGCACGCCTTGGGCGGCCATCAACAGCAACCCGGCCACGCACATCCCGGTATGCCCTTCCCCATGAACCCCAACGCCATGAAACAGCAGGGCAACCAAACGCCTACCCTGGACAGGTTCAGCCGCGACTTTACCAAGATGGCCCAGGAGAATAAATTTGACCCCATCGTGGGGCGCACCCGGGAAACGGAGCGGGTGATACAGATTCTCACCCGCCGCACGAAGAATAACCCCTGTCTGGTAGGGGACCCCGGCGTGGGCAAGACCGCCATCGCCGAGGGGCTGGCCCAGCGCATTATCTCCGGCGACGTGCCCGAGCCGGTGAAGGACAAGCGCGTGGTACAGCTGGATTTGCCCGGCATGGTGGCGGGGACGAAGTACCGGGGCGAGTTTGAGGAGCGCATCAAGCGGGTGGTGCAGGAAGTGACCACCAGCCCCAATGTGATTCTCTTCATCGACGAGTTGCACACCCTCATCGGCGCGGGTGGCGCGGAGGGTGCCCTGGACGCGGCCAATATTTTGAAGCCCTCGCTGGCCCGGGGCGAGATGCAGGTCATCGGGGCCACGACATTGGACGAATACCGCAAGCACATCGAAAAGGACGCGGCACTGGAGCGGCGTTTCCAGCCCGTCATGGTGGATGAGCCCTCCGAGGAGGAGGCCATCGAAATCCTGCGCGGCATCCGGGACAAGTACGAAGCCCACCACAGCGTGAAAATCGGCGACGACGCCATCGTGGCGGCGGTGCGGTTAAGCGCGCGCTATGTCTCCGACCGCTTTTTGCCGGACAAAGCCATTGATTTGCTGGACGAAACCTGCTCGAAGGTGCGTCTGCGCTCCTACACCGCCCCCCCGGACGTGAAGGCGTTGAAGGAGCAAATCACCGAGCTGGACGCGGAAAAGGAAGCGGCCATCAAGGTGGAGGAATTTGAAAAGGCGGGCCTTCTCAAACAACGGCAAAACGAGCTGAAAAAACGCCTCGACTTGGCCCAGGCCGACTGGATGGCCGCCAATACCAAGTCCCACCACGAGGTGAACGAGGAGGAAATTGCCGACGTGCTGGCCGCCATCACGGGCATCCCCGTGAAACGCCTACAGGAAGAAGAGGGCTCCCGCCTGATGGAAATGGAAGCCACCTTGCACAAGCGCATCATCGGGCAGAACGCGGCGGTGACTACGGTATCGAAGGCCATCCGCCGGGGGCGGGTAGGCTTGAAGAACCCGGCCCGGCCCATCGGCTCCTTTTTGTTCCTGGGCCCCACAGGGGTGGGCAAGACCTACCTCTGCCGCGCCTTGGCGGAAATCCTTTTCGGGGACGAGAACGCCATTATCCGGGTGGATATGTCGGAATTTATGGAAAAACACACGGTTTCGCGGCTCATTGGCTCGCCGCCGGGCTATGTGGGCTATGACGAAGGGGGCCAATTCTCGGAGAAGGTGCGGCGCAAGCCCTATTCCGTGGTGCTTTTCGACGAGGTGGAAAAGGCCCATCCCGATGTGTTCAATGTGCTTTTGCAGGTGCTGGACGAGGGCCATATCACCGACGCCCAGGGCCGCAAAATCAACTTCAAGAATACCGTGATTATCATGACCAGCAACGCCGGGGCGCGGCAAATCGTCTCCCCCAAGACATTGGGCTTCATCCAGTCCGACGACAAGAACCGCTCCTACGAGGACATGAAAAAGCGGGTGATGGACGAGGTGAAGAACCTCTTCCGCCCGGAATTTATCAACAGAATCGACGATATCATCGTCTTCCACCCCCTGGGCGAAGAAGAAGTCCAGCAAATCACCCGCCTGATGCTGAACGAAACCGTGCAACGGGTAAAGGAAAATATGGGCATCACACTCCATTATACCGACGCCTTGGTGGAGCACATCGCCAAGGACGGCTACGACCCGCTATATGGTGCGCGCCCCCTGCGCCGGGCCATCCAGACCCAGGTGGAGGATGAGCTGGCCGAGGACATCCTCCGGGGGAAATTTAAGGAAGAGGACGCCATTACCGTGGACTATATGGACGAAAAAGTCAGCTTGCACGGGGCCCCGTGAAAAAATACGCCTATCTCCACCCGCTTTTGCTAGCACGCGTCACCGCCGAGGAATCCAACAAAAAAGACCCCGCCAAGGCCGCGAAAACGCGCCTGCACCAGATGTATGGCGCGTACCTGTCCCCCACCGCCTGTAAAAAAGCCGGGGCAATCCTTGACGCGCCCGGCCAGCCCCCGGAGTCCCTTCTTTCCCTCCACGCCTCCACCCGGGAACGGCTCCCCCATTACCCGGATTTTTACCGCTTCGTTTTCGCCCATGTCCCGCCCCCCGCGTCCCTGCTGGACCTGGGGTGCGGGTTTAATCCTTTTTCCCTCCCCTTTTTGCTGAAGGCCCTCCCGGAAAATCACCCCTTCGAAGCCTACCACGCCTACGACATCGACACCCAGCAAGCGGCTTTGCTCAACCGCTTTTTCACCTTGCACAGCCTCCCCGCCGCCGCCACCTGCCTGGATTTGGCCGCAGAAATCACCGCGCCCTTCCCCCCGGCCGGCCTGGCCCTCCTCCTCAAGCTCCTCCCCGTGCTGGAGGCCCAACGCGCCGGAGCCGGGTTTGCCCTGGCCCGCGCACTGCCCGTCCCCCACCTCGTCATTTCCTACCCCCTAAAGAGCCTCAGCGGCAAAGAAAAAGGCATGGCGCACCATTACCGCCATACCTTCGAAACCGCCCTACACACAGGCCAGTTATCGCCCTTTACCCTCCGCGCCGAAAAGCAAATCGGCACAGAATGGGTTTACATACTCGAAAAAGTCACTTCTTCCCTGACATCTCCAGAATCAACTTGACCTCGCCTTGGCCGATGCCCATTTCCTTGGCGATATCGGCTAAGGACATGCCCCCCTCGTGTAAATCCTTCACCTTTTTGTGCTTGGGGTTGGTGGTGCGCTTACGGGGTGCGGGCTTTGCCGCCACCGGGGGTGCGGGGGCGATTTCCTTCGGCGCGGGCTCTTCTATTTTCTTTGGGGTAGCCCTGGCTTTTTTTTCAGGCACCGCCGGAATCGCCTCCAGCCTTGCCACCATGGCTTCCATGGCCTTCATAAAGGCCGCCTGCATAGCATCGTTGTCCGGTGTCACGGCTTTGCTTGCCGATACGCTTTCCGCTGTCGCCATGGCCAATTCAGTCACAGCCTCCGGGGGAAGGGCATGGCTCGCCTTCTGCTTTTCCTCCAGCAAATTGTACAAAAATTGCATGGCTTGATATTTCTCGTTTATCTCCTTTTGTACCAGGTTGCCCACCTTGTTCAGTTCCTTCAAGGCGTCGTTGAGCGCGTCGTCGAGCTGTGCCAGTGCCTCCGCCTTTTGCATGACCGCGTCCCGGGTCTGCTCCCGGTTTCGCATCCAAAGCACCGCCCCCACCGCCGCCAAGGCCACAAGGCAAATCCCCACAACCAAAATAATCAACACGACCGTCGCAATGGAATCCAGCATATTATACCCGTATGTCAAACAAGCTCTCCCCAACCACAGCCTGGGGGGACTTTTTCTTAGCCTCGGGCTTTTTCTTCGCGGCATTGCGTTTCGCCGTGTAGCCGCCCCCATATCCCTGGCGTTCGGGGTTTACGTCATTTTTTTCGGTATGCTCGCTTTTTTGTACCTGCTCCTGTTGCTCACGCGCCTGTTTTTCCAACCGGTTGGCAAATTCCTGCATAGTAACCTCGGGGCGGCCCTGATTTTGGGTGCTCCCGGCACGGGCCATATCCGCCGCGTGCTGAATATTCAGCGATATATCAATGGGGCGTACCATACCTATGTCCCCTTCCTACACATTGGGCCCGATGGAAATTTTCTCACCATTATTGCGCAACTTACAGCTGGAAATATCTTCGCGCACCAAAAGCTGGGCACTGCCAATCGTCACCCGCACCCCCGGCCGTATCATATTACTGGCCGAAACCGTACCCACATTCACCGCCAGCTGGCGGGCGATATGGTCTATTTCGTCCTGCATCTTGGTCATCTTGGCGCGGTAGACCATCTTCATATTAATCATTTTAATCAGCATAGCCTTTTTTGATTCATCCAGCGCGTTGCGTTGCTTGGCCAGGTTGAGGGTATTCACGGCCTTGTCGCATTTTTCAAATTCCTCCCGCAGGATGTTAAATTCCTCTACCAGCTCGGCATGGCGTTTCAGCTCCGAGGGGTTGCCCCCCACCTCCACCTCCGTCGCCGTCCCCATGGGGGAGCCGATGGTACGGGCAATCAGCTTCTGCCCGGCGTTCAGCGACCCGCCCACCAGCAAGCCGTTCTTACCCGCCAGCGTAACCGTCCCCTCGCATTTCACATGGCTCTTCAAAATGGAATCCGCCATAATGTTGCCGCCGGCCTTTACCTTACACCCCTCAATGAATTTCGCCGTTATATCCTGTGCTGCGTCCAGCACGGCCTTATCGCCACCCTGGGCACCACTGCCCAATACAATGCTCCCTTTTTCGGAAATAATGGTAGCCGCCTCGCACACGCCGTCAATCTCAACGGTCCCCTTCGCCTTCACCGTGAAGCCGGAGGTAACGTTGCCACGGATAACCACCTGCCCGTTAAATTCTACATTACCTGTGGAGTTGTCTACATTGCCCTGGATTTCAAGCTGGGGAGAAATATTGATTTTCCCCTCCAGGATAAGCAACTGGCCGCTTTCGTCGGCGATAAGATGCAAGCCGTCCTCGGACAATACCGTCCCGCTTCCCATGGGAATGGGCGCGGCTTCCTTCGTCTTGTCCGGCATAACCGGCTTGCCATACACATCAAGGCCGGGCATACCCTCCCGGGGGAGCACCGTCGTAACCAGCACATCGCCCCGGTTGCACAGGCGAAACATATCCAGCTGTTTAAAGTTGACCGAGCCGTCCTCCATGATTTTGGGCTTGGGCTTCAAATTGGAACGGTCAAAATGGAATTGCAAAAACCCATCCGTACCGGGTGTGGGGGCACGCCCCCGGGCGATGGGCATTTTACGTTCGTATTTCCTTTCGCGGGCGATGATGGCAAGCATATCCGGGTCGGGGGCAATCCCCTCCTTTTCAATCAATGCCTTAACATCGTCCTCCGTCATGGTTCGTCCGCCCTCCATAGCCGCGACAAAGGTAATGGTAGCCTCCATCCGGTCTGTTGATACTTCAATGGAAGCAGACTCGTCAAAAGTGTTGGCTCCAGGCAATTGAGCGTCCATGCTACATCCCCCTAATGAATCTAATTAAACAACAACGATTTATATTTACCCAGCTTACCTTGCAGTTTGCTTATCGCCTTTGTGTGAATTTGTGATATGCGCGATTCGGACACGCCCATGATGCTGGAAATCTCTTTCAATGTCAAATCTTCGTAATAATACAGGGTGATAACCTGCTTTTCTTTTTCCGTCAGCCTTTCGATGGCCTCGGCAAGCATCTCCTGCCGTTCCTTCCGCTCGGCCTGTTCCTCGGGTGAATCCTGCTTGTTGCTCACCAATCCGTTGAAGGTGGTTTCATAGTTCTGGTCCAAATGGTCGTCCAGGCTTATCACCGACAAAACAGAGGACTTCTTTATCAAATCCCGGGTCGCCCCAATGTCCAGGCCCAGTTGCTCGGCCAGCTCCTCCTCGTTGGGCTCGCGGCCAAGTGCCTCCTCCAGCTGGGAATATACCTGCTCCATCTGCTTATTTTTCTGGCGCAGGGTACGCGGCACCCAATCCAAACGTCGTATATGGTCGATAATCGCACCGCGTATGCGCCACGATGCGTAGGTTTCAAATTTTACGTCCTTACCATAATCAAATTTGTCAATGGCGTCAATGAGCCCGAAAACCCCATAACCAATCAAATCGTCGTATTCCACATGCTGGCCGATATGCATATGCATCCGCCCCGCCACAAACTTGACCAAGGGCGCGTTTAGGATTATTAACTTTTCTTTCAGTGCGGGGCTCTTGGTCTTCGCATAAGCCTGCCACAATTCCTTGGGGTTTTCCATGGGTGTCCTTTTATTCGCTTGACATATAATCGTGGGAACGGGGGGACGCGGGCACATTGGCGGGTGCGTCGGCCATCACTTCCTCGGGGAGCTCCTCCAGCATATCGTCCATCAACAGCTCGTCATAATTGATTTCTTCGATTTCCGGCGGCGGAAATATCCGCGTTATAATATAATACCGCACCAGATTGCCAAGAAACCAAAAGAACACGATGGCAATGGAAGTCCACATCGCCATGATGAACAAGCTCTCCTGCCGTATCAAGCAAACCGTGATAATCACAACGGCAACTATCATGCATATAAAGATATGCAACTTATCATATCTTTCGTGCGCCAAGCCCCGGCTATCCATTATACCGTTTTTATCCCGCGGCCGACAGACTTAATCACAAAACGGCCGTCATCAGCATAGAGCTCTACCGTCCGGCCATAATTCTCCCCGGTTTCCTTTGCTATCAGGGGGATATTGTTTTTCTTTAGCAAATTGATGCACGCTTCAATGTTGCGGTCGCCGATGCGCAAATTATCATTGGAGGCATTGAAGGCGAACATCTGCGCGCCGCCCGCGATTTTTGCCTTCATGTTTATGCGCCTTGCCCCAAGCTTCTCCATGTCCTTGATTAATTTCGCCATGGCCGTGTCCGCGAACTTGGCCACATTGGAATTATTCTGAATCTGCTTGGAATCCGGTAGCATGATATGCGCCAAACCGGCTATTTTTTCCTTTGCATCGTACAAGGCGATGCCCACGCAAGAGCCCAACCCCAGCGTGGTTAGCGAACCGGGGCTCTTGACGACTTTTAAGTCCGCCATGCCCACGATAATCATATTAGCCGTCATTTTACTCCACTCCCAACGCCCTAAGTATGCGATAGAATGAATGCAAGTTAGGTACTAAAATGAAACAACCCGAACAATCCACATTCTCCTTGCCTTCCTCGGCGGTTACTTGAATCTGCGATTCCAGGAACAGCACGCGGTCGGCCATCTTGCCAAATTCGATGGCAGGTACCGACAGGATGGCCTGCGCCATGTCAATAGCCACAAAGGGAATCGACGGCTTGAAGTTGATATTGGTCAGCCCCGCCATGGAGGACAGGTACGAGCTAATCATGATATTGCCCGCCTCCTCGATAACCGACTGCTCCATCTCATTAAACTCCAGCGAAGTTTCCTCGCGCTCCTCTGGCAGGGGCGCGCCCATGGCACCCATAAACGCCTTCGTAAGGCTCCGCGCAGACTTCAGCGGCATAAGGAACATCATCATTCCTTGAATCTGCCCCGTTACGCTTACCAGTATACCCACAACGATGCTGTCCGGCCCACCCATGAAGTCCGCTACATTGCTAAACTCTACCCATGAAACATTGGGGACGGGCATCGTCACCTTTCGGTTTATGAGCTTAGCCAGCGCGGTGGCGGCGTGGGCTGTCCCCATTGAGCCCAATTCCTTCATTACGTCTAAATGGGAATCGTTGAAAATCTTGTCTGCCGAAAAATTGCTCATACGAATCTTCCTTCCGGGTCCAGCAAATGGTTTTCATTTGCGACGTATTATTTTTTATTTGATTTGTATAAACTTTTTTGGGGGCGTTTTAACAGCTTGCGTTGCTCGTTGTACACATAGCGCACGATACGCTCTTCGTCGGCTTCAGGCAACAGCTCAAAGCTGATGCCGTAGGTGTAGGGGTATTTTATATTGTCCGGCACGTGCTTTTTCATACGGATTTGCCCGAAGGCCATTATATATTCTTCATCCAGGTTCAAGTCAATCCTCAGCAGCACATTATCGGGGATATTCGCCTTGGTTACTATTTTTATCCCGCCGCTGGAAAGGTCTCTTATCACGCCTTCAATGCGGGGGCTTTGCCGGCCGTCGTCGGCGATAACATTAAACGTAAAGGGCAACGTGCACGCAAAACGGAAGGCATTGCGGCGTTGTATCTTTTCACCGGGTGCGTCTATAGAGAAGCGGAGCATATGGAAGCCGTCAATTTTCACCGCTTCCATGAGCTTGCCCTCAAAATTAATCTGCGCCCCTTCAGAGATAAAGCAAAGCTTATATAGATTGCGCTCTACGAGCTTTACACGCGCTCCCTTCTCCAGTGGGGCGTGGATTAGAATGGTGTTATTGTCCTCCACCACTTCTACCCTCGTCATGTACGGTTTAATTTGTGGGTCTGCACCCTTGCGTGACAGTTGCACCTGGGTCCCAGTCTTAATATCCTTCAAAAACACGGCATACCTCGTCAGTTATTGAATCGGCCAATCAATTTTAACACAAATGAATAGATACTGTTCTTTTTCTCTGCCATCACCTGTAGCAGGTCGTTGGAGATATCGTTGATTCGCTTCGCGCTGTCGGAAGAAGGGTACGCCATGGTCACGGGCTTTTGCTTGCGTACCGCCCGGGCCAGGTAAGTATCATAGGGAATCGTACCCAGGGGCACAAGCTTTATGCCCAGGAAGCGTTCGCATACGCCGCTCAACTTTTCCTGCACCTCTTCGGCCTCCGCGTCGGAATCGGCGCAGTTTACGATGAGCTTCAGCTCTGTGATGTGGGGTGCGGTGTTGCGTATGGATTTGATTAGCGCGTAGGCATCAGCGATGGCGGTGGGGTCAGGGGTGGTGATAATCACGGTTTCGTCCGCGGCCTTGATGAAATTGACCACCGCGTTGGACAGCCCTGCCCGGGTATCTATGATAATACAATCCGCCAGGTCGTCCAGTTTAATAAACCCGGCGGTAAGCTGTGCCAGCTGTTTATCCGACATTTCGTGCAGGTTGAGCATCCCCGTGCCGCCGGAGAGGAACATAATATCCAGCGGGCCCTTGGTCAACGCCATTTCAATGCTGGCTGTGCCGTGAAGTACATCGGCCACCGTATGCTTGGGATGTATGCCCAGTAATATTTCTATGTTGGCCAAACCAAAATCAGCATCTATGATAACCACACGTTTGCCCATTTTGCGCATACAAACGGCAAGGTTGGTTACAAAATTGGACTTGCCAACCCCGCCCTTACCGCTAGCCACCGCATACACGCGGGCCGACATGGTGGGCCTTGGGGCTTCCTCTTGCCTGCGTTGCAGGACAAGGTCGCGTAGGGTTTTGGCTTGGTCTGTCACTCGGGGCCGCCTTCCTGCTTCCCATAGGGAACCTCTCCTGTGAGACCCAGTAGGGATTTGGCGATGTTGTCGGGCTTGATGGCGTCAAAATCCTCCGGCACGCTTTGGCCAAAGGTGATGTATGCGGGTTTTTTACCCGTAAGGCAACAAAGGTTGACCAGGTTGCCCAGGGTGTCGGATTCATCCAGCTTGGTAAAAATTAAATCAAAGTCTGTTATGGTGGCGTAGGTGTTGACAATACTGGCCAATTCCCTGTAGCGGGTGGCCACGCTTAGCACCAAATAACGTACGCTGTCGGGTATGCCGTCCAGCACCTGCTTCAGCTCCGCTAGATTTTCCTTGTTCTTGTGGGAACGGCCGGCGGTGTCTATCAGCACGATGTCATTGGGGGGCATCAGGCTGTTGACTTGGTCGGCGGCTTCCTCCGGCTTGTAAACGGTGCGTATCTCCAGCCCAAGGATGTCGGCGTAGGTCTTTAGCTGCTCTACGGCGGCGATGCGATAGGTGTCCGCCGTCACCAGCCCCACCCGCAAGTCGTGGTTGAGGGCGAGGAGGGAGGACAGCTTTGCGATGGTTGTGGTCTTGCCCACCCCTGTAGGGCCCATGAAGACCACGGTTTGCGGGGCGGGCTTCTCCGGGTTCACCAAGGTGGGGTCGCTTAACAGCTCCACGATATTGGCATATACGACTTTCACGATTTCCTTTACGTCGGTTTGGGTGGGGGCTATGTTGGCCAAATCGCCGAGCAGGCGGATGGCCACCTCGGGCAGTACATCCTGGGAGATGAGGGTGTCATAAAATGTCTGTACCAGTGGATTATTAAACTTACCGCTTTCGGCGGCGGCACTGACCAGGGTTTTATTTTTATTTTTACCATTTTTTTTGCTTGCGGGTTTATTTTCAGGCGGGGGCGAGGGCTCGGGCTTGCTTTCCTCGGCGATGGCTTCGGTTTTCAGCGTGGCCTTGCGGGCCTCCTGTAACAAAAGGGACAGGGATTCTTCAATGGAGTCCTCGTTCTTCGTGGTTTTCAGCGCGTCCCGGGCGGCTTGCAAAATAGGCGGGGTGGGGACTTCCTCCTTGGGTGTGAAGGTTTCGTCCGACTCATAGGCGGCGGTGACGACGAGCTTGGGCTTCATAAACCAGCCGAAGGGCAGGGGATAAGGCTTCGAACGGGTGCTGACAACGGTGGCGTTGGGCCCCATTTCGGCGCGGATTTCGGCTAGGATTGCCTGCTCGTTTTTGCCTTCGAAACGTTTTACCCTCATGATACGCTAACCATCCCTACCGATTGAAGTTCCGCCGCTTGGTCGATTTCGCCGTAGCTGAGCACGATTAAATCCGGAGCCACTTCATCCACCAGCCGCTTGAAGTACATCCGTACGAAGGGCGAGGTGAGGATGATGGGCATGACGCCAAGGGACGTGAGTTTGCTGACTTCTTTTTTCAGGCTGTCGAAAATGCGGTGCGAAACCTGCTGGTCCAAGGCCACGAAACTGCCGATTTCTGTTTTTTGAATGTTGCCGGTGAGCATCTGCTCCAAAGCGGGGTCCAAGGTAATGACGGTGTTGGCCCCCTGGGTGAAGAATTTGCGTGAAATGGAGCGGCGCAAATTGGCGCGTACATATTCCGTAAGCATATCCGTATCCCGGGTGATGGGCGCGTGGTCGGCCAGGGTTTCCAATATAGTGACCAAGTCGCGGATGGATACCCCTTCCCGGATAAGATTGGAAAGCACCTTTTGCACCTCGCCCACGGCCATATACTTGGGGATGAGCTCGTCTACCAGCACGGGGTGGGATTCCTTCACGTGGTTGATGCGCTTTTGCACATCCTGGCGGGAAAGGAGCTCATGCAGGTGGTTGCGGATAACCCCGGTAAGATGGGTGGCGATAATGGCCGGGGGGTCTACCACGGTATAGCCCAGGGCCTCGGCGCGCTCGCGCTGGGATTCGCTTATCCACAGGGCGGGCTGGCCCATATAGGGCTCTATGGTTTCGATACCGTCTATCTCTTCTTCGACATAACCCGAGTTCATGGCCATGTAGTGGTCAAACATGATTTCGCCCCCGGCCACTTCGTCGCCCTTTATGTAGACCGCGTATTGGTTGGGGGAGAGTTTGATATTATCCAGCAGACGGATTTGGGGGATGATGACGCCCAGCTCCTTGGCTATATTGCGGCGTATCATGATAACGCGCTCCAGTAAATCACCGCCTTGGCTGGCCTCCACCAGGGGAATCAAGCCATAGCCAAAGCACAGTAAAATCGGGTCTACGTCGATTTGGTTCATCATTTCGTCCATGGGGCGGCGTAGCTCGTCTCCTTCCACGTCATCGGTTGTGATTTCGGTTTCGATGGCGGCGATGGTTTCCTGCTTGCGCATGGCCAGGCCCAAAAACATGATGGCAATGCCGGTGGGCATAAAGAACATGGCGGGCAAGCCGCTACCCAACCCCCCCACAAAGCCCATCACGAACAGTGCGCCGCCGGTGATAAGCAATACCAGGGGACGGGCGAAGAGCTGCTTGGTTACGGAGTCGGTGATTTCGTCCTCCATGGTGGCCTTGGTTACGATAAGGCCGGTGGCAAAGGAAATCAAAATGGCGGGCATCTGGGATACCAGGCCGTCGCCGATGGACAGGAGGAAGAACACGTTCACCGCGTCGCCGATGGAATAGCCCATTTGGGTGGAGCCGATGATAATTCCGCCAACGATATTAATAAACATCAGGATTATACTGAATATGGCGTCCCCTTTTACAAATTTGACCGCGCCGTCCATGGAGCCGTAGAAATTGGATTCGTCCTGGATTTTCTTGCGGCGGGCCTTGGCTTCCTCTTCGTCGATTAAGCCCGTGTTCAGGTCGGCGTCGATGGCCATTTGCTTACCGGGCATGGCGTCCAAAGTAAAGCGGGCGGTGACTTCCGCCACGCGCTCGGAGCCCTTGGTGATGACGATGAAGTTCACCAATACGATGATAAGGAAGATGATGGTACCGACCACGATATTGCCCGCGGCCACGGTTTCGCCGAAGAAGCCGATGACCCGGCCCGCGTAGCCCTCTGTAAGAATCAGGCGCGTGGTGGTGACGCTTAGCACGATACGGAACATGGTGATAATGAGCAAAATGGTGGGGAAGAGGGACATCTCCAAGGATTCCCGGGAGTATAGGGCATTGAGTATAATAATAATGGCTATGGTAATAACTGCCATCAAAAGAAAATCCACCAGCCCCGTGGGCATCGGCAATACAATAGCCAAAACCATGGTAATAACAAATATGCCGATAAGGGATTCTTTTCTCATGAAAGACGACACGGGATGCCTACTTTCCTGCTAAAATTATACAATGCGCCCGAGATACACGTAAGTATAACCCAACAGGCTTGACTAGGCAATGGGTAAACGCTGGATAGAATGTAATTATAAATTGCACACACCCGGGGTAAATTTTAGTAGACTTCCGTGATGGACAGGGATTTGTCACTGGCCAAATCGACGACCACGCCTTGGCTTGTGAGGATGATGGGGCGGGCGATGCTTTGGGGGTGGATATGGACTACCTCGCCTGTGTCGCCGTTGGAGAGCCTGACGAAATAGTTTTTATATGAATGGGCGATTTTGTTGATGAACAAAAGGAGATATTCCGTATGTAGCTCACCGAAGAATTTGTTTTCGAAGAAGTCCAGTATTTCAAAGGGGCAAACTTTTTTGCGGTAGCTGCGGTTGGCGGTCATGGCGTCATAGATATCGCATATGGTGACGATGCTGGTCATGCTGCTTATTTTGTCGCTGGCCATCCTTGCCGGATAGCCGGAGCCGTCGATTTTTTCGTGGTGCATTAGGGCGGCGTGCTGTATCTCCTTGTCCATGTTTTGTGCGGACAAAATGTCATACCCCAGCTGGGGATGGGTTTTCATAATGGCAAATTCCTCGTCCGTCAGCCGCCCCGGCTTGTTAATAATTTCCGGCGGGATGCGTGTTTTGCCCACATCGTGCAACATCCCCGCGACGGTTAGGATTTTCAGTTCGTGGGGCTCCAGGGCAAGCCATTGGCCAAACAGGTTGCACAGCAAAGACACATTGATGCTGTGGCCATAGGTCACGTCGTCGGTCCCCTCCATGAAGCTGAGAAAGGTGAGGAGGTCCTTTTTATCGGTGAGTTCGGACATAATGGAGTCGGTTTGGCTAACGATTGCGTCAACGTCAACAATGCCTCCGTTGCTGATGTCTTGTATCAGCTTTACGGATTCTTCCTTTTTTTCCTCGTAGGATTGGGCGAAGGCTTGGAAATTCGCTTTGTTTTCGGTAATGGGCGTAGCGGGCGGGGCTTCCTTGGGTGGGGTCTGCTGGGGCGGGGGCTCCTCGGGAAGCGTTTCCTCGGGCGGGGGTTCGGCTTTTTTTTGACGGTTCATCACACCGGCTGTGCGGATGCGCTGGATGTTTTTTTCCGTCAGAATGGTTCCCTTTTCCAACAGCAAGTCACCCGATTTGGTGTACACGTTTGCACCCAAACGTACCCCCGGCTTGATTTCAAGAGTTTGGTCAATTTTTTTACTCATGCACCATACCCCCTGTTTTCCATTAAAATATATCACTTGTCCCCGGATATAGGCAAGTTCGCATTTGCGCGGGTGGGCGCAATGGTGTATCTTGCAAAAAAGGGGTGAGGTTGTGCCAAGGCGGATAATTTACATAGAGGCGGGCGCGGGGGGCGTGTGGGTATATACCCCCGGCGGGGGATATGAAGTACTGCCCTTTGAAGCGCATGTTTTCGGTGACGGAGAAAGCATGATACAGGCCCTGAGCCCGGATTTTGTGGGGACAGTGGCCGGAATGCGAAAGGGGCTGGTGCCGCCGGAGTTGGTGCTGGTGGCCAACACGCCCCGAACCATTGTCCGGGTGGCGGACATGCCCGAAGGCAATAAAAAACTGACCGCCGAGGCGAAGTGGGAGCTGGTGCGCCAGGCGTTCCCTCTGGGTGCGGCGGTGAACGAGGAAAGCCATGTCTTTGACGGGTGCGTGTACCGGAACGGGGAGGGCGCGGCGCGGTTTTTCATGGCGGCGTTGCCTGTGGAGATGGCCGACGGAATTACCCGGTTGGGTGCGGCGGTAGCGGGGGGCGCGAAACGGCTGGCGCGGCTGGAGTGCATGGAGCATGTGCTGTTCCGGCGGCTTTGCTTGCGGGAGGCCGTGGCGGGGGTGCAGTGGGTGATTTTCCCCCAGGAGGCGGGACTGCGGGTGCTGACGATGGCGGATGGCTTACCCTTGGGGGCGCATTTCCTGCCCCTTTTGCCGGAAATACGGGAGGGGGCCTGGTTGCGGGCGTGGGAAGAGGATACCCCGGAGCGGGCCTTGTTCCTATCCCGCCCGGATTGGATGCATTTTTGGGATGCGGACCGGGGATGGCTGATTACCTTTTGTGCCCGGCATGGCATGGAGATGGGGAAATTAACAATGAATAAGCTCCCGGCGTAGGATAAAGGAAAGTATTTTCCGCTTCGCGGAGACCGGAGGCTACCATGGAAATTACCGCCAAGACCTTCCCCTACAACACGGGCGTCGTCACACGCAAGCAATTTGACGACCATCTCACCCTGTACAACGGCTATGTGAAAAAAACGAATGAAATCGCACATACCCTTGCCGTCAACCCGGAGCGCGAAAGTGCCAACGCCACCCAAAGCCATTATCGCGGCTTGAAGCGCGGCCAGACCTACGCCCTGGACGGCGTAATCCTCCACGAGCTCTACTTTGAAAACCTTGGGGAAAAAACCACCCCCATGGGTAAGAAGACCCAGAAGCTCCTGGAAATGTACTTCGGCGGCGTGGACAAATGGCGGGAGGACTTTATCGCCTGTGCCCTATCTGCCCGGGGCTGGTGCGTGCTGTCCTACGAACAGCGCACCCAAGCCTGCCACAATTTCCTTTTCGATTCCCACGACAATGGCCCCATTATCCTCGCCTACCCCCTCATCGCGCTGGATATGTACGAACACGCCTACTTCCTGGATTACGGCACAGACAAAGCCGCCTATATCAACCGCTTTATCAGCCAAATCCCATGGGATACCGTGGAGAAGCGTGTGGGGGCGGTCATGCAGTGAAATAATTTGCACATTTTATAAGCGGCGTGTTAGAATGCGCGGGCAATAAAGAAACGCAGTGACCGTGCGGTGTCTCACCACCCACGGCGAGTGTAGGGATTCAAGACATCGCCTAACACACACAGGCTCGCGCCTGCCACTACGCAACCACAGTGTAGCATTGAAATTTGCCGGATTCAATAACATGCCTGTATTTGTGACATGTCATCTGTGCATATTGTTTTGTTTTATTGGGTTGGTGTGGTGTAGCGGCAAGGGCTTGATGATTTTCTTGGATAGTTCAAGGTGTGTATAGGCGATGGCAGTTCTCTGCCGTTCCTACACACCTTTTTTATTACCAGCCAGCCTGTGGGGCGAAGTGTAATAGCTTCGCCCTGGGGGAATGGCTACATAGGGGATGGTGGGTTTGAAGATATTAAATGCTTTGCATCGTGTACTGGGTGCGAAGTTTAAGCTGGCTGTCGTCATCGGGATACCGGTGTTGATTATTTCCGTGGCGTCCATTGGCTTCAGCGGATTCAACCTAGTGCGCAATCTGCTCTTTACCGACCCGGGGATTGAAAATGTAACCGTGGAAGCCCTTGAGGATATTTTCTTCGATGTATTCAATGTTACGACATTGGAAATAGAATCGCGGAATCAATCTGTGCTGGACATTGTACCCGGCGGCTTTGTAAACCCCGGCACCATTACCCTTGTGCTGGAATATGACTCCACCGTAACCTTTGGGATGCGCGACGCCGACCGGATGCGAATGCGCAGAATCGGTGATGTTTTATTTGTGGATTCGTCAAGCATTTACATTCAAGTAATAAATGCGTCAGTCAGAAATTTCCAAAGGACGCGGGCAATCCGAAGCAATCCCCTTCTCCGGTTCAACGCCTCTGTAATGGACCAGATATTTGAAGCACAACGGGGCTATGAAGCCGTCGCCGCCCAGCGGCTGGACAATGCACGCAACCGGGAAACGGCCATGCGTAATTTTATGTCTACCTTCGAAGCTATTGGCTCGGGGGTCGGGCTTACCGTTATTTGGGAATGAGGAGGAACCGCCATGTTAAAGAAGTTATTTATTTTCGCCATTTTTATCCTGTTAGCCACCGCCGCCGGGTGCAGCCGTGCCGATGAAGAGGAATGCACCCGGGAACAGGAGGAAATCAACCTGTTGCGGGCGGAGGCGGGTTTCGCCGTCCAAAACGAGCGTTTCGCAAGCGCGATTCGGCTTCTTGATTACTTGGGGGATTTCCCAGAGGCAGAGGGCTTGCGCCGGGATGCGGAATACGGGATGCACCGCGCCAGCGTCATAAGGCGGGTCGGGGAGGCCCTGGATTCCCATAATTATGCCTATGCACTGGAAATTCTGAATGCAAACCCGGATTTTGACGATGACATGGGCTTTAGGAACAGGGCATTAACCGCAATCATCATGGAGACCACCGAAACGGAAACGGCGGACATTACACTTGAAGCCCTGCAAGGCTCTGTGGCCGAAATGTTTCAAGTTACCTCGCTGGTCATTGAATCCAGGAATCAAACCATGACCACCGTGGTACCGGGTGGCTTCGCCAATCCGGGTGAAATAACGCTTATCATGGAGTTCGATTCAACGGTGGAGTTTGGGGTGGCAAATCCACAGCGCATTGTCATGCATGTTGTGGACGGCGTTGTACACATTACCCGGTCATCCATACACATTGAAGTACTGCATTCCTCCGTCAGGAATTTTGAGCAAATCAAAGCTATCCGCTCCAACCCGCTGGTATCCTTTACCGCCGCCGTAAACCAGCAAATCTTCGATGCCCAAGCCGCAATGGAAGAAGAAATGGCAAGAAGATTCGTCAACGAAATGACCATTGACTCCGCCAGAAGAAGCTTCATGAACTCCCTGGAAGCCTTCATACGCGGCATGGGCTTGGCCGTGCATTGGGTGTAACAGTTATTTTATATCGTCAAACAACGCCGGTACGCGCCGCTTAAATTCGTCCAGCAGGGGCCTCGCGATTTCCCGCATTTGGGGGTGCGAGGCTTTGTCTGTGCGTAGCTTGAAGAAGTGCCGCCATTGCCGCATGTTCATGGTGGTGATGATTTCCGTTTTCAGGCTGTTGGGTAGCACGCTCCGAGCCTCTTCCGGGGTCGCGCCCAGGTCGAGGAGCTTCATGTAGGCGGCTTCGATATCTTGCATGGTTTGTTGCCACAGCCGGTATTTGTCCCCGTCCTCGTCCCAAAAATAGGGGCGTATGAACGTGAGTTCGTTGCCGAATTTATCCTTGGCGTAGTTGCAATAGCGGGTGCTTTCCTGGCTGTAGCTGGCGATGCGGTGGCGCACGATTTCGTGGGTCACGCCCCGGTCGCATATGATTTTCACCGTTGCCTTGCCGTGCTCTACCACAGATTCGTGTCCGCGCTTAATCAGCCTGCGCACAAAGGCGGCGGCGGAATCCTCCGTGATGCCGGCCTCGCTCTTGTAACAGGTGCGTCCGGCAAGCTCGATGTCCTTCAGCATTTCCACACCGTCAAAGGTGCCGATGATTTCAAAGGTGGGGGGGATTATTTTCATGGTGGGTTTCCTTTCGTTTGCGTTTGTAATCATTATAGCCCAATTATGAACCAAGACAAGTTATAGCCGAAACGCGTTATTTATATGATGTGCGCTGTAAAGGGCGGAGATAACGCAGTTCGGATAATTTTACCATAAAAATACCAAAATTATGGTAGAATGACTTTACTAGCTGAATAAACGAAACAAAGGGCGCACTGTTATATACCACTACGAGCGTGGCACGTGCGTAAAATTTATATTTTTGGAGGTTATATGATGGTTGCAAAGCAAGAAAAAATGAGCAATGCAGAGTGGAAAAAGTGTTTTGATAAAAATAACAGACCGCACAATTCGAATAATGGTATGCTTGGCTTTTGGAAAGGTTTTTGGACAGATGAAACATTAAAAATGTTTGAAGATTTTTCAAACGAACTTTCCGATAAATTTAAGCTCGCACTTACTCATATAAATTATACAGTTATGTATGGTTGGAAATTCAGTTATTCATATTCGGGTTTTGTACTGGTGAAAAATGTATATATTTTTGATGATTGTTTTGGTATTGATAAAATAATTGTCAAAAGTAAAGCGGATTATCAAACAGCTCTAGTTTATGTAGCTTCGATTTATACGGATGACTTCATAAGAGAAACCAAAGAAAAAATATCTATAAGAAATAAAAAACAAGCCGAACGCTCAAAGCGTCTTATGGTACGCAGAAAAGAGGAGTTAAACAAAATTCTTGAGAGTGTTGAGCCGGAAAAACTTAACAGGTTCAGGTGGTCGCCATGTGTTTCCCGAGAGAGCATAAAAAAGCTGCACAATCTGGACGCGAAGCGGATATACGATGAAGAGCTTGTAGATGAAGTCGGTTACGCTATGTACGCCCGATGCCTTCAAGGCAGAGATGAAACGCTATTAAATTATAATGGAAAATTATTATGCCATAATTGTAGAAAAGTCCATGTTTCCCCTGCAAATGGCATTATTAGTTGTTCATGTGGTCATACATATATTTTCCGTGAGTACAGAAAAAGTTTCCAAAAGGCGAAAATGCCTTCGGGTTCTGCAACTCCGTTTTTTAATGAATTTATAAATAAATGGGAAAGGGCGAAAACATATCAAGATAAAATGTTGTCGATTGATTATGTAATTCATGAATGTCACGTTAATATGATTTCAAATGTAAAGCGAGGGTTCGCAGGGTGCAATTTAATACAGGGAAACAAAAAACAAGTGTCCGAACTTATCCTTGAATTGGCTTATAAATAGTTTCCATTTCTTGTAATTCCCATTAAAAGAAACTATAATGCCCGGAATAGCAAGTACTAAAGGAAAAAAGGAAGGTTGTCATGAAACGAATTTACGCAGGTGTATTGATTTTTATTTTATGTATCCTTGGGGCGTCGGGTTGCGGACGCGTGACGGAGAACGGGGAGGACAATGGCCTGGGCTTGTACGGCGAAAGGGGTATAGGCGAAGGCGCACCGGGGGAAGCATCTCCGGGCGATACGGCGGATATAAACGACGACCCCACCGTGGCCCGTGTCAACGGGGTATATATTTTGGCCAGCGACATGAAGATTCATCTGCCACAGGTGGAGGAGCGCATGGTTTGGGAATTTTTCATGACCTACGGGGAATGGGAACTTGACCCGGAAATGCCCCACCCCAGCGGCGTGAGCTTCGGCCGCGCCATGCGGGAGGAAGCGGTGCGGATGGCGGCGTTTTATACCGTGTTCAACGCCTACGCCCGGGAGCTGGGCATCGCGCTCATGCCCTTTGAGCAGGAGATGATTGACGCGGAGCTGGCCTTCTTGGTGGAGCATTTTGGGGAATTGGAATTTGACGCGCTACTACGGGAGGAAGGCTTTCGCAACGCCCAGCACTTGGCGGAGCTCTACGCCTCGCAGATTATATTGGACAATTTGGTTACGGCCATCCTGACGGACCCGGAGGAATTTCGCCGCTTCGAGGGCCTCATCCCCCCCGAGGACACCGTGCCGGAATTACTGGGTGCCAAGCATATTCTGGCTAACTTTGACAACTTCGACAGCGAAGCCGACGCCGAAGCCTTTGCCTATGCCTTGCTGGCGCGTGTGCTGGCGGGGGAGGATTTTGACATGCTGGTGGCCCAATACGGCCAAGACCATGGAATGCATACTTTTGTCAACGGCTATTCCTTCGCCGCCGGCGATATGGTGCCCGAATTTGAAGCCGCCACCCGCGCACTGGAGCTCGGTGAAATCAGCGGCCTGGTGGAAAGCGAATTTGGCATTCACATCATTAAGCGCACCGAGCCCAACGTGTACGACTGGCATATGCTACACAATACCCAGCCCCGTTCTTTGCAAGAGCGCATGACGCAAGCCATCTTCCGCGGGCTGGAGCAAATGGTGGACGACGCGGAAATTATATTTTTACCGGGGCTGGACGCGTAGCGACAGCTCCTCCAGTTGGGCGGCTTCCACCTCTCCCGGCGCGTGGGTCATGGGGCAGGAGCCGTCCTTTACCTTGGGGAAGGCGATGACCTCACGCAGGGAGGCCATGCCGGTAAGGTTCATCACCAGGCGGTCCAGGCCCATGGCAATGCCGCCATGGGGAGGCGTGCCGTATTGCAAGGCTTCCAGAAAATGGCCGAAGCCCGCCTTCATGCGCTCGGGGGTGAAGCCCAAGGCGGCGAACATGCGGTTTTGCAAGTCCTGCCGGTGGATACGTATGCTTCCGCCGGCTTGCTCCGTGCCGTTTAGCACCAGGTCATATTGGCGGGCCCGTACCGCGCCGGGGTCCGTTTCCAGCAGGTGCTCGTCCTCCTCCAGCGGTGCGGTGAAGGGATGATGGGCCGCGTAGTAGCGTTTATCCTCGGGGGAATACTCGAACAGGGGGAATTGCGTCACCCACAGGAAATTAAATTCCGTGGGGACTTCGGGTAGCAGACGCTTGCCCAAGGCCACCCGCACCGCGCCCAGAGCCAGCCGGGCGGTTTCATGGGTGTCGGCGCACAGCAGGATTAAATCCCCCGGCTTCGCGTGGAAGGCCGCCAGGATTTCCCCCGTTTGCCCCTCGTCGAAGAACTTCGATACGGTGGATTTCACCGTGCCATCCTCCATCAGATTTATCCACGCCAGCCCCTTGGCGTTTTCGCCCCGGGCGATTTCCACCAAAGCGTCGATTTGCTTCCGGGGCAAGGCCGCGCAACCCGTTGCGTTGATGCCGCGCACGCTCCCGCCGTTTTCCAACGCGGCGGCGAACACCTGGAACGCCGTTTCCCGTATCACAGGCAGATGGGAAATATCCACCAGCTCCATGCCGTAGCGGGTGTCGGGCTTGTCCGTGCCGTAGCGTTCCATGGCGGTGTGCCAGGGTATGCGGGGGAAGGGGGTCTCCAGTTCAATGCCCATGGCCTCCTGGAAGACGCGCTTCATCAGGCCCTCGGTCATGGCCCACACATCCTCTTCCTCCACGAAGGACGCTTCAATGTCCACCTGGGTGAACTCGGGCTGACGGTCCGCGCGCAAATCCTCGTCCCGGAAGCATTTCGCAATTTGAAAATACTTATCCAGCCCCGCCACCATCAGGAGCTGTTTCAGCTGTTGAGGGGACTGGGGCAAAGCGTAAAAGCCGCCGGGGTGCAAGCGCGAGGGCACCAGATAATCCCGCGCCCCCTCCGGGGAGGAGTTGGTCAGATAAGGGGTTTCGATTTCCAGGAAGCCGGATTCGGAAAGATACCGGCGGATACTTTGCGCCACGGTATGCCGGAGTGTCATCACCCGCTGTACCTCCGGGCGGCGCAGGTCCAGGTAGCGGTACTTGAGCCGCATGTCCAGGCCCACATTTTCGTCAGACACGGTAAAGGGCGGCAACTCGGACTCGGACAAAATACGCAGTGCCGCCACGTCGATTTCAATTTCCCCTGTGGGCATTTCCGGGTTCACATTTTGCGTGGTGCGGGCGATGACCGTCCCCGTAACCGCGACAACAAACTCCCCCCGTATCTCCTTGGCCAGCGCGTACAACGCCGGGGCGCGGTTTTCGTCCACCACCACCTGCACCAGCCCGGTGCGGTCGCGCAACACAATAAAAAATAACTGGCTCATATCCCGCCGCTTGTTCACCCAGCCCATAACCGTAACGCTTTGGCCGATGTCCGCCGCCGTGATTTCGCCGCAGTAGTGCGAGCGTTTCATGCCCTTCATGCTTTCACCCATGTGGATTCTCCTTGAGGTTAATTAGTTAAAGACCGCCCGCGCCACGTGCACCCCCGCCGCGCCGGCCTGGGCCAGCCCACGGGTGGTGCCCGCGCCGTCGCCGCCGCAGTACAGGCCGGAAATCCGGGTTTGCAAATTTCCGTCCAAGTCGGGGCGGGCAGAATAGAATTTGGCTTCCACGCCGTAAAAGAGGGTATGCTCGGAGGCAAAACCCGGGGTGACTTTGTCCAGGGCATGGGTCATTTCGATTAGGCTTTTCATGGTGTTGTAGGGGAGGACAAGGCCCAGGTCGCCGGGGGCGGCCTCTTTTAGTGTGGGCGTGAGGAAGCCCTCCTTGATGCGGGTGGGGGTGGAGCGTCTGCCCCGCAGGATGTCCCCCAGCCGCTGAATAATGACACTGCCGCCGGAAAGGTCGTTGGCCCGCTTGCAGATTTCCCTGGCGTATTCATTAGGCTGGTTGAAAGGGCGGGTGAACTGGTGGGACACCAGCAAGGCGAGATTGGTATTCTTCGAGCCCAGGGCCTCGTCCCGGAAGGCATGGCCATTGACAGCCATAACACCGCCATGGTTCTCCAGCACCACATAACCCGAGGGGTTGGCGCAAAAGGTGCGCACCACGGTCCCGGTGGAGGAATTGAACAACAGCTTGGCTTCATATAGATGCCGGTTAATATCCTGCATGATAATGTCGGTGGTTTCGGCCCGTACGCCGATGTCTACCTGGTTTATCCATACCTGTATACCGCGCTGGGTGAGCAACCGCTCCAGCCAGGCGGAGCCGTTGCGGCCGGGGGCAAGCAACACGTGAGGAGCATGGTATTCCTGCCCCTGGGCGGTGACAACCCCGGCTATCTTCCCCTTGGCGCAAAGCAAAATATCCGCCACCTCGGTGGCGAAGCGCATTTCAATGTTGTTTTTCATGTCGTCATACATGGCCTGTAAAACCATCAGGTTCATTTCCGTGCCCAAATGGCGCACCTTGGCACGGAGGAGCTTTAGCCCCGCGCTGTAGGCCGTGCGTTCGATGTCGCGCACTGCGTCGGTTTCCGGGTCGGTGATTTCCTTGGGCGCGCCATAGTGCAGGTTAATTTTGTCCACGTAGTCAATGCGCTCCAGTAATTGCTGGGCGGGCATATATTCCCCCAGCCAGCCGCCAAACTCCGTGGTAATATTAAATTTCCCGTCGGAATAAGCCCCCGCGCCGCCAAAGCCGCTGGTAATCGAACAGGCCGGGGTACAGCCCGGCTTGGGGCAAATCTTTACATGCCCCTGGGAAATGGGGCAGGAACGCTCGTAGATGCCTTTGCCCAGCTCAAGCACGAGAATCTTAGCCTTGGGCGCGATTTTATGGGCTTCGTAGGCGGCGAAGATGCCGCAGGGACCCGCACCCACGATGATAAAGTCGTACTGCATTTTGATTAGCTCCTATGTGTTAAAGGTCTTCTAATTAATAATATGGGTTTGTGTGTGCTTTGTCAAAGAAACAACGGCCTTTTGCCCAACAGGAAATCCTCCAAGCCAAGATGTGCACTGCCAATAACAAGGGAGCGAGCCTCGGGATATTGCCGTTTGAAAATAAGGCTCCCCCCGACGTTTTTTATTTTTCCGCTTTTTACCTCTATGGCCGTTAGTTGCGCACCTTTTTTAATGACAAAGTCTACCTCGTGCCCGCGCTCGCGCCACCAAAATAGGTCAAAGCCTTCCTCTTTGCTTCTGGCAAGCAAGTACGCGCCTACCGCACTTTCTGCAAGCCGGCCTTTGTCAGAGGCACTTTCAAGCAACCGCTGTCTGTTCGCCCCGTGTGCGTAGGTCATTAAGGATGTATCATACACCATGAACCTCGGCGCGCTTTTACGCCTGCGTATTTGACTACCGGAATAATTTTGTAAGCCGGTAAGCATATTTGCCTTGCCCAGAAGGTCAAGATAGTGGGCCAATGTCACCGTGTTACCCACATCTTGAAGCTGCCCGAGTATTTTTGTAAACGATAGCTCCTGCGCGCTGTACCCGGCACCGAGCATAAAAAGCGAGCGTAGGAGCGCGGGCTTCCGCACTTCTTCCATCATTAAGACATCCTGTGAAATGGTGGGCTCCACGATGGACGCGCCCATATACCGTGCCCAACGATTTTCGTCCTTTATAAGCGCGGCCGCGCCGGGATAACCGCCGAAAAACAAAAAATCGTCCAAAGTATATCCAAAGGCTTCCTTGCATTCGCCATAACTCCAATGGGGGCAGTATAAAACCTCGAACCTGCCCATCAGGGATTCTGCCAACCCTTTTTGCAAAAGGAGCGGCGAAGAGCCCATGAGGATTACCTTCAACGGTAGGCTTACCCTTGTGTCCTCATCCCAAAGCAATTTAACGACGGATGACCAATTGGGTATTTTTTGTATTTCGTCTATTACGAGAATACCTTCAGCCGCCTTAAAGCCACGCGCCTGCTCCCATTCATTGCGGAGCCATTCGGTTTGCGCCAAGCCGGGTTCGTCCGCGCTTACAAAATGGCTGGGTATATTTACTTTTTCAAGGGCCTGTAATACAGCAGTCGTTTTGCCCGTTTGCCTTGGCCCTATGACAATTTGTATAAATCTGCGAGGTTCATTTAACCTGCCTACAAGTTGCGAAACCAATACTCTTTGGTACATAAGCAACCTCCCCGAACACATTTTACTCATTACAATTTACAACGTACTCAGTATAAAGAAAAAGCACGCTGTATGCAAACCATTACATACAGCGTGCTTGGATTCCCTTACGCGCTATGCCTTACTTCACTACAAAATTTACAATGCGCCCCGGCACGTATATCTCCTTCACGATTTCCGCAACCTCCAGCCGGGGGGCCAGTGCCTTCCGGGCTTGGGCCAGTATCGTGTCCTTATCCGTTTCGGCGGGGACTTGCAGATGGCCGCGCAGCTTTCCGTTGATTTGCATAACCAGCTCTATGGTATCGGTTTTGAGCATTTCCGGGTCGTAGGCGGGCCAGGGCTGGGAGAAAACGGATTCGGTATGACCCAGCCTTTCCCATATTTCTTCCGCCATATGAGGGGCGAAGGGGGATAAAAGCACGGCCAAGATTTCCAGGGTTTCCTTGTCCAGCCCCGGCATGGCCAGCAGGTAGTTGGTATGCTCCATAAAGCCGCTGACCACCGTGTTGAGGGAGAGATTGTCCAGCCGGATGGTGATGTCGTGAATCATCCTGTGGCGGGCCCGGAGCAGTTCTTCTGTAGGGGGGACGAACCGGGCCGATTCCACCAGCCGCCATACTTTGTTCAGGAAACGGGCCACCCCTTCGATGCCGCTGTCATCCCATTCGCAGTCCATTTCCGGGGGCGCGATAAACATTTCGTACAGGCGAAGGGCGTCACAGCCGTATTTGGGGAGCACCTCGTCAGGGGAGACGCCGTGGCCCTCGCCCTTGGACATTTTCTTGCCCTTGTAATAAATCATGCCATTGTTAAACAGCGCGGGGAAAGGCTCCTCAAAGGCCACCACGCCGATATCATACAAAAATTTCGTATAAAAACGGGCGTACAAAAGATGCAATACCGCGTGCTCGATGCCACCCACGTAGTGGTCCACGGGTAGCCATTGCGCCAACGCCTGGGGGTCGGCCAGGGCCTCCGGGTTGTCCACGTCCGGGTAACGCAAAAAATACCAACTGGAGCCCGCCCATTGGGGCATGGTGTTGGTTTCGCGCTTGGCGGGGAGGCCGCATTGGGGGCAGGGGGTATTTACCCAATCGTCAATTTTGGCCAGGGGGGATTCCCCCGTGTCCGTGGGCTCGTAGGACGCAATATCGGGTAGCAGAACGGGAAGCTGGCTGTCCGGCACCAGCACCGGGCCGCAAGCCTCGCAATGGATAATGGGAATGGGCTCGCCCCAGTACCGCTGGCGGGAGAAGACCCAGTCCCGTAGTTTGTAATTGACGGTGGCCTTGCCCAGTCCTTCCTTTTCAATGAAATCGCTGATGGCTTTTTTGGCCTTGGCTACGGTCATGCCGTCAAACGCGCCGGAATTGACCAGCACACCGTCCCCGGTGTAGGCTTCGGCCAGTAGCGGCAAAGCATCCCGCCCCTCCGGCGTAATCACCTGGACGATGGGCAAGTCAAATTTTTTGGCGAAGACAAAGTCCCGCTCGTCATGGCCCGGCACGCACATAATGGCCCCGGTGCCATAATCCGCAAGGACATAGTCCGCCACCCATACGGGCATTTTTTCCTTGGTCAGGGGGTTTATTACGTATTTCCCCGTGAACACCCCGGTTTTTTCCTTGTCCTGCATCCGGTCCACGGAAGAACGGGCCGAGGCCCTCTGTACATAGGCGTCCACGGCCTCCTTGCATTCCGGCGCGGTGAGGGCTTCCACCAAGGGATGCTCCGGTGCCAGCACCATAAAGGTAGCCCCGCAGAGGGTATCCGGCCGGGTGGTGAAGGCTTTGATGCCATCGAAGTCGATTTCCGCGCCGTAGCTCTTGCCAATCCAGTCGGCTTGCATCTTTTTCACCCTGGGGGGCCAGCTCAGCTTCTCCAAATCGCTCAGAAGCCGCTCGCCGTAGGCGGTGATTTTCAGCATCCACTGGCGCAGGTTCTTCTTGGTGGCGGGGTGCTTGCACCGCTCGCACACGCCCCCCTCCGCTTCCTCGTTGGCCAGCACCACCTTACAGCTCTGGCACCAGTTCAGGGGCATTTCCTTTTCATAGGCCAGCCCGCGCTCGAACATCCGGGCGAAAATCCACTGGGTCCATTTATAATAGGCCGGGTCGGTGGTGTTGATTTCGTCCTTCCAGTCGTACACCGTGCTCATTTCCATGAGCTGACGCTTCATGCTTGCGATATTTTCCGTCACGGATTTTGACGGGTGCTTCTTTTGCTTGATGGCGTTGTTTTCCGCCGCCAGGCCGAAGGCATCCCAGCCCATGGGGTGCAACACATGGTAGCCTTGCAGGATTTTGTGCCGGGCCAAAATATCGCCGATTACATAGCAACGCCAATGCCCCACGTGCAAGGCCGTGCCGGAGGGGTAGGGGAACATGGTCAGGCAATAATACTTGGGCTTGCCTTCCGCGTTTTGCTGTATGGGCCGCGCCGCCCAGCGGGCGCGCCACTTCTTCTCGGTGTTCTTAAAATCGTATCGGGACATTGCATCCCCCTACCATACAGGTATATTTACATGGGGGGCGGCCAGCCATCCCCCTGTGGCGCGCCGTACTTCCACGATGAGGTTTACGTTGTTGGTGTCGGCGGGAATGTGTAGCCATATATTGCGTAGCGTCCATACCCGGGTGTTTGCGACCGCGCCTTCCTCGAATACAGTCTGCGCCAGGGTTCCCCCTGCGTCCCGTACCCGCACTTCAATGATGTCATTGCTGGTGGTAAACTCCACCGTGTCCAGCACCGGCATGGTGCGGAATACGCCTGTGGGGTTGGTCCGTATATTCCAGGCCAGGCCATGGCCATGCTGGGTGCCGCCTTGGCCGTGCCACCAGTGGCCGCCCACGCCGGAAATGGTTACGGTGGCGTCATGTATGCCGCCGCCCATGGTGGTAAACTCGCTGGCGTGGATGTGAATGGGAAGGGTCGCGCTGGTGTTGCGCCAGTTTGCCGGCACGCGTATTTCCGCTTGCCATCTGACATTGCCCGTGCCCAGGGGGGAGTGGTTCAAGGTGACTTCCCTAAGCCCGATGCCGGGCAAATTGACCCATACGCCCCGGGTGTACCGGTTGGTGTACACCGTGACGCGCACGTCCTGGTTGGTTGCGTCGGCGGCGGTTATCCACGATACCGTTGCCGAAGCAATGACAGCCTGGGTCAGCAATACTTCTACGGATACATCCCGGGTGAATGCCCCGGTGACGGTGTTGGTGGCGTTGGCATGAATTGTAATGTTCCCGGTGGCGTTGGGGGAAACGGGGGCCGTCCAGTTGTGTATTAACGGTGTCACCGAGGTGGTGCGGGTGGCGTTGACCCGTACGTTGTTCACCATCATCCACACATAGTTGACATCGGCATTGGTTTGAATGGTAATGTTGCTGGTTCCGCCCATGTTAATCCGGGTTGGGTTGGCGGTGGCGTTCATAATCATGGGGGTGGCGGGTGCCACGAAGGGCGCGGCATGGGTAATGGTATGGCTTCGGGATTGGGCACCCCGGGTCCAATAGCCGGTATTGGAATACACCTGTACCGTTTGGTTGGCCGGGCTGGGGACAAAGCTTAAATGCCAGGTGCGGGAATTGGCGTCGCCGCTTACGCGGTTGGCCAGCACATAGCGGCCTCCGCTGTGGCGTACCCACACATCGTTGGCTCCGGGGCCGGTGACGATTTCAAGCCGTACCTGGTTGACGCCCTGGGCTTGAATCTCGGTGACGCTGTGTATAGCCAGGGGGCCTTGGCCGCCGCCGCCGGGCAAGGTAGTGCCCGCTCCTGCGGTGACGGTGATGGGGATGGCAAGGGTGACTGCGTTCACCGTGGTATTGGAGGTGTTGGCGTACACATTCACACGATTGGCTCCCGCCGTAGCGGGAACATTCACCGTCCAGGTGCGTATCCCCGTGGCACCGGTGGCCGACAAGGTTCCCTGGGTACGGGTGCCCCCCAGCTCGGCGAAGACATGGGTGGTTTCCGCTGAGGTTTGAATGGTTAGGACAATGCTTTGCCCGGCTTGCACAGTGGTTCTGTCCATGGAGAAGGACGAAATCGCCGCCGCCGCCTGCGCCGCAAGGGGGAAGGCCAGCATCAACGCCGCACCAAGCAGTATGGCACATAACATACGTTTTCCGAAATGAATCAAAGCAATCGACTCCTTTGCAAAATATATTGTTTCCATACGTGAATAGGTATATAGTACCATAAAGTGCTATAAAAAGTATATATCCGATAAGGAGCAAGCCTTATGCGTAAAATGCTGGTTTTATTATTCGCGTTACTCCTTCTCCTCCTTTCCGCTTGCGGGCGCGGCGACACGGCGGAACCCCCGGCACAGACCCCGCCCCCGGAAGCAACCCCCGCGCCTACCCCTACGCCTACGCCCACGCCTACCCCTGTACCCACCCCCGAGCCGGAGCCGGAACCGGAGCCCGAACCCCCGCCCCCCGGCTGGCAAATGGATTTGCCCTCCCTGTCGGAGGCGTTCGCCCCGTTTTTCCTTTTCGGGAATATTTATTCCTCCAGCGGCCGCATGACGGCGGATAATACCCGCCCCGCTTTTTTGCACCATTTCAATGCGGTGACGGCGGAGAACTGGCACAAGCCCTATTCCTTCGGCAATCGCGGCTTTGTCCGCCCGGCGGCGGAGGCGTACAATTTTGCCAGTGCCGATGCCATTGTGGACTGGGCCATCGAAAACGAACTGACCCTCATCGGCCACGCGCTGGTGTGGCACAGCCAATCCCCGGACTGGCTTTTTTTCAGCGAGCGGGACGTCCCCCTCACCCGGGCCGAAGCGCGGGAGAACATGGCCTTTCATATACGCACCTTGTCCCAGCACTGGGCGGCACAAGGGCGGCTGGGCGCGTTCTATGCCTGGGATGTGGTAAATGAAGCCATCGCCTCCGGCGGCGGCGCGTGGACGGGGGACTGGCGCACCCAGCTTAGGGAGGATTCCCCCTGGTTCCGCGCCTATGCCAATGGCTACGACCCCGAGGCCGGTGAGCACCCCAGCGACTATATCTATGATGCCTTCGTGTTCGCCCGGCGGTATTTCCCCTATTCGATTTTGTATTACAACGATTACAACGAGGAAGTCCCCGCCAAGCGCAACGCCATCGCCCAGATGGTGGAGCAGCTCAACCAACGCTGGGCCCACGACTTCGAGAATAACCCGGAGGCCGTGCCCTATCCCGAGGCGTATACCGGGCGCAAGCTTATTGAGGGCATCGGTCTGCAAGCCCATTACCACCTGGACCAATGGCGCACCAACCTGGGCAATGTCCGGGCGTCCTTGGCGCGCTTTGCCGAAACCGGGGCGCGCTTGAGCGTCACCGAGCTGGATATCACCGTGGGTGGCCAGGGCGGGCGGCACCCCAGCCCCTTCCTCCATCCCGTACCCCGGGAGGAGCTGGAACGCCAAGCCGTGGCCTTTGCCCGGGTGTTCAGCTATATCATGGAATTTGCCGATTACATCGAGCGGGTGACGGTGTGGGGCAAAACGGATTTGCAAAGCTGGCGTTCCTGGGGGCATCCGCTGCTGTTCGACCGCTACTTCCACGCGAAGCCCAACTTCTTTGCCATCCTCGATATATTGGCCGCCACCCCCGTCCCCCATGTGTACGCGCCCATTATCCATCAGCTTACCCTGCCCCCCGGTAATACAAACGCAAACTACAGTGCCCGGGTTTCGGCGGAGCGGGTGAACCATACCCCCCAGCGTTTTCATATCACGGAAGGGGCGTTGCCGCCGGGGCTGACTTTGTTCGCCACCACCGGAGTCATCGGCGGTACCCCTACCCAGGCCGGGGAATTTTCCTTTACCATTACGGCCAGCAACGCGGGGGGGAGCTACAGCCGCGGCTTTACCCTGACCATCCGCTAGGTGCCCGCCATGACCGAAGAACCCCGCTACCTGCTTGCCGCCCACAATGACGCGCTGGCCCAGGAAGGCCGCGCCCCCCGCTTCTTCGTGCGCAATTACGGCTGTCAAATGAACGAGCGCGACGCGGAAAAACTCCGCGCTTTGCTGTCGCAACTGGGCTACGCGCAGACGAAGACCCAGGAAGACGCGGATTTTATTCTGTACAATACCTGCTGTGTGCGTAAGAGCGCGGAGGACAAAATCTTCGGCCATCTGAGCCGGGTGAAAACAGCGAAAGCCGCCAACAAGGGGCTTTTTGTGGTGGTCTGCGGCTGTATGACCCAACAGCCGGACATCGCCCAGGTATTCCGCAAGCACCCCTATGTAAACGTGGTCTGTGGCACAGCCAACCGCCACCGCTTGCCGGAATTTATCTGGCAAGCCATGGAAACCGGGGCCCAAGTCATTGATATAAACGAGGACGAGGGCCTCCCCGAGCTCACCGGCGTGCCCGTCACCACCCGGGAATACCCCCACAAGGCGGGGGTGAACATCATGTACGGCTGTGACAATTACTGCGCCTTTTGCATCGTGCCCTATGTGCGCGGCCGGGAAAAAAGCCGTCCTGCCGCGGATATATTGGAAGAAGCCCGCGCCTTGGCCGCCGACGGGGTGAAGGAAATCATGCTCCTGGGCCAGAACGTGAACGCCTACGGTAAAAATGACAAAGCCGGAGAAGGCGCATTTGCCGATTTACTGCGCCAGGTACACGATATCCCCGGCCTTGCCCGTATCCGCTTCATGACCTCCCACCCCAAGGATTTCTCCGGCGCGCTCATCGCCGCCATGGCCGAATTGCCCCGGGTGTGCAAGTCCGTGCATTTGCCCTTGCAATCGGGCAGTACCCGCGTCCTGGCGGACATGAACCGCCAATACACTCAAGAAGATTACCTCGCCCTCACCCGCCGCTTGCAAGGGGCCATCCCGGATATCGCCATAACCACGGACATCATCGTGGGCTATCCCGGGGAAACGGAGGAGGACTTCGAGGCCACCTTGGCGGTGGCGCGGCAGGTGGGCTTCGCCGGCGCGTTTACCTTTATTTATTCCCAAAGGAGCGGCACTCCCGCCGCCAGCCGTACCGATACCGTCCCCCGCAAAACCGCCAACGAACGCTTCGAGCGGCTTACCGCCACCCTCTACCCCATTATGGAAGCGCGGAACCAACAGCTGGTGGGCCGCACCGTGGAAACCATGGTGGAGGAACAGGGGAAGGGCCGCACCGGGGACAATACCTTGGTGCATTTCACCAGCGAAAAGGCCGCCTATGCCATAGGCGACCTCATACCCGTACGCGTCCACACGGCGCGTTCTTTCTATGTGAAGGGTATCTCTTCCCTGTAGTCCTCGAACTTTTCCAGCACAATACGAAAATCATTGATAAAACTGGGATAAATCTCGGCGATGGCGCGCAAGTCCTGGCTAACCCCGGCCCTTTCCAGCCTTTCCGCCAGCGTGGAAAGGCTTTTTTCGCCCACGGTCTGAAGCGCGGATTTTATCCCGTGGACATAGGTGATAAACAGGCGCATTTCATCCCCCTCATACTGCTCGGGGCTGGGGGGCAGCTTCTCCAAGGCACTCAGGGTTTTGCGGGCGTCCCGGACAAACGCCTCCACCAGACGGGGGCTGAGCTTGGTGACATCCCGGGTGTCGCACAGGAATTTTTTCAAGGTAGCGTCCAACTCCTCCATGTCGATGGGCTTTGAGATGTACCCATCGAAGCCGCTTTGCAAGAACATCTCGTCGTTGCCCGCCAGCACATTGGCCGTCAGGGCCACGATTTTGCCCTCATAGCCCGTCTTGCGTATGCGCCGGGTGGCCTCCACCCCGTTCATCCCCGGCATCATATGGTCCATAAAGATAATATCGTATTTTTTACCGTCAGTAATTTTTTTGATGGCGCGCTGGCCGTTCATGGCGGTGTCCACCCGCAGGCGGTACAGGTTCATCAGGCCCGCAGTCACGTACAGGTTGGTTTCGATATCGTCTACGATGAGCACCTTGCCGAAGGGCATCAGGCTCCGCTTCTTCTTGATTTCCTTTTCATTTTTAGTGTAATCAATACGGAACTGGCGCAGGTTGTCCGCCACTTCCTTGTCCAGCAAATCGGTGCCGATGACCTTTTGTGGGATGCGCACGGTGAACACCGAGCCCTTGCGCGGCTCGCTCTCCACGTGGATTTCACCGCCGAGCAATTGTACCAGCCGCTGGGTAATGTTCAACCCAAGCCCCGTACCCTCCACGTGGGCCTCGTCCTGATGGAGGCGGGCATATTCCTGAAATATATTTTTCTGCTGCGCCTCCGATATGCCGTGCCCTGTGTCGCGCACGCTGATAATCAGCACAACCCCCGCCTGGGCGGACACGCAGTCAAAGGAGAGGACAATCTCGCCCGCGTCGGTATACTTGAAGGCATTGGAAAGCAGGTTGTTTAATATCTGCTTGATGCGCAACACATCGCCAAGCAAGCGGGCCGGCATGGCGTCGCTTATTTCCAGCTCAAACTCGATGGGCTTGTCGTTGATGCGCATAAGATTTAAATGGGAGGCGGTGTTGATTAGATTAGCGATTTCGTAGGGTACGTTCATCACGTCCATTTTGCCCGCTTCTATTTTGGACAAATCCAGGATATCGTTGATGATGCCCAGCAACAAATCGCTGGAGGCGGAGATTTTATCCAGCTCGCCCAGCACTTCTTCCGGCAGACTCATGTTTTGCATAAGGATATTGGTGATGCCGATAATCGCGCTCAAAGGCGTGCGGATTTCGTGGCTCATGCTGGCAAGAAAATTGGACTTTGATTCGTTGGCGGCCTTGGCGGCTTCGGCCTCCCGTTCGGCCTTGGCCGCGGCGTTTTCCAGGCCACGGCGCAAATTGACGATATCTATTTGGTGGTCAACCCGGAGCTTGACCACCGTTTCATTGAAGGGCTTGCGGATATAGTCCACCGCGCCCAAGGCAAGGCCCTCGCTTTCGTCCGCGCTGGTGGTCAGGCCCGTGATGAATATGACCGGTATGTCTTTGGTTTTTTTGTTTCCCTTCAGCTGGGAGAAAACCTCCACCCCGTTCAACCCCGGCATGATTAAATCCAGCAAAATTAAATCGGGCTCATGCTTCGCCGCTTCCTTCAAGGCGGAAACGCCGTCCTTCACCGCGTGTATCCGGTATTTGTTGCGCAGTATTTGGGATAATTGATAAAGGTTGGCTACATCGTCATCCACAATGAGTACGTTGTTTCGCTTTATCATCTTAACGGCTTCTTTCAATAGGGGAATTGCCCCATCATACCATATTTTCCCGTGTTATGTACAAGCCTTGATATACAAATGCGTACTTTTTATGTTCCGTGCGTTGCGGTGCATGGCGAAGGGGCTTCTGGAGAGTATGTCCCGCAGCTTGCCCGCCACCGGGCTGTACAGATTACGCAACCTCTCCCTGGGTGCGCGGAGCAAAAACCGGGTGCCGGGAGCGGCGTGGCTTTGCATATGGGAGAACACGCATTCCATGGGGCACACCTGCAAGGCGAAATGAATCACGGTATATTCCCCAATCCCGGCGGGGAAAATGGCTCCGTCCTGGCAATGCACCGCCACACTGTCCTCCAGCCCCAGGCGTTGTATCATCTTCCGCGCCGGGGGGATGCAGTCCTTGTTGTTGTCGATGACCGTCACCTTGGCCCCGGTGTGCCGGTGGAGTAAAATCGCGCTGAAGGGGCAGATGCCGCCGCCGATGCACAGGATATGGTCCTCCCGGGTGATGTGGGCCAGCGCGGCTTCCTTTTCCACAATGTCGCGGTAATACCGCTCAGACAATTTGTACACCGCGCTGTTCTCCGTGGCCCAGGTTTCGATTTTTTGCGTAAAATTCGTTATCCACATATTATCCCCTCATGAAAAACAGAACCAACTGATTTATCGCGCCCCCGGTAAACAAGGCCACAAAAATGGTCAGCCCAAAAATGATTATGGCCACGCGGGCCTTAAATTCCTTGGCCAAAATGGCAAAGACCGAAAGGCAGGGCAAATACAGCAAGGACACCACCCCGCCCACAAAGGCTTGCAGGGAATTTAAGTCCAAGGCCAGCAAGGGAGCCACCGACATCTCCCGCCGCACGATGCCCAAAATAAGGGCGATGACCGCGTCCTCGGGCAGGCCCAGCCACACACTGACCAAGGGCTGGGCATGTACGGCGATACGCGCAAGCAAGCCCGTTTCCGCCAGAATGGCGGCGAAGAACACGGCAATCAGCATGGGCACCTCCGCGTCCTTGAGGAAATGCTTCATGCGGGTAAGGAGCTTTCGCCCATAGGATTTGGCCGTGGGCATGAGCAAGTTCGGCACTTCCAACAGCAAGGGGTCTACCCGGCCCTTCACCAGCCTTCCCGCCACAAGGGCGGTGATGGCCACCAGCACCAGCGAAAAAGCCAGCATGGCGGGCAACATCCACCAGGCAAAAACGGAAAGCAATGTCACCAAGGCCCCAATCTGTGATATGCAGGGGATGGCAAAGCATATGGCCGCGCTTATCACGATACGCTCCTTGCGCCCGGTGCTGGCACGGGTACCGATGATGGCGGGCACGGCACAGCCATAACCCATAAGCATATGTATCAAACTGCCGCCCTGTACCCCCAGCTTGCGCATGATATTATCGAAGAGCACCGCCATCCGGGGGAGGAAGCCCGTGTCCTCCAAGAAAGTAAACACCACATAGAAAAGCAACACATAGGGGAAAATCAACGCCAGAATCCATTCAAAGCTAATCACAAAAACCCCAAACTCGCCCACGAGGATGTTTAACAGCACCCCCTCCGGCACAAACCGGGTGAAGAGCCCCTCAAAGAAGGGAATAATCAACTGACGCACCAAGGGCAACAGCGCGACGGCCCGTAACCCCCGCCCGCCGAAAACCACCACGCCGATGGCCAAAGCAATCAATAACAACGCCAGGGGTATCCCCGTAGCGGGGCGCAGCATGGCGTCCCCCAGCCGGTCCAAAAATCCGGGGCTCGCGCTGTCCTTCCGGCTCACCCTAAGGGTGATTTCCTTGGCCCGCGCCCACACGTCCTTTTCGTCGAATATATCCAGGGCAATGTGCTTTCGGGGGCAACTGCCGCACCGCCTACACGCCTCAGCGGAGGGACAGTTTTGTTTTTCCGATGCTTCAAGTACAGTGTCCAGTGTATGTAAGAGTTCCTTTATCCCCTGCCGCTTCACGGCGACAGTGGAGATGACGGGCGCGTCCAGCTCCCGCGCCAGCAAGGCGGGGTTGACGGTTATCCCGTGGCGGTTGGCCACGTCGGTAAGATTCAGCGCGTACACCACGGGGATGCCATATCCCTGAATTTCCAACGCGAGGTGCAGGTTCCGCTCCAGATTTGACGCATCCAGCACGCAAACCACAGCCTGGGCCCCCCGCTCCATAAACTGGGCGGCCACGGCCTCCACTTCCGACGTGGGCTTCAGGGAATAGGTGCCGGGTACGTCTATCAGCGTGTAGCCCTTGCCGCCGATGGTTACGCGGCCCTCCATGTACGTCACCGTGGTTCCGGCATAGTTCGCGCTGTTGGCGTATATCCCCGTCAGCTCGGTGAAGAAAATGCTTTTGCCCACATTGGGGTTGCCCATGAGCAAAATCATCAGGCCACACCCACCACGCCAATCTGCACAGCGATTTCCTTGCCCAGTGCCACCGAATAGGCATCCTCCACCCGCAAAAGCACCGGCCCGCCCAGCGCGTACCGGTTCTGAATCATCACCCGGGAGCCCGCACGCAAACCCATGCTTTCCAACAAACTAATGTTGGGGAGGGAAGTCACTTGCAGGGGGCGGCTCTTTTCCGCCACATATAAATTAGTTGCCATACTCATCCACTCCAAAGTTAGCCTTTCCAAACGCTCCAGATGTTAGCACATGCTAACTTTTTTTGTCAATGATAAATTTCATTTGCCCACGTGAATCTAATTCACCATGGCCCACGCATTTTTTCACGCAACACGCTATTTGAAGGTTTGTCCGCTTGGACGGACAAACCTGTGAGGGTGTGTTATATTCATTAGCAGATGAGCATTATTTGTATTTCCATATTCAGGGAGAAGGGGAGCAGAATGAAATTCATCAATCCACCAGCAGAACCGCCTCAAAATGTTACGCACAAAACATTTTACAGCCAAATATTAAATCATGAAATCGGCTATAACATCTATTTGCCGCCTTGTTACAAAAATTGTAATGAGAAATATCCCGTTGTTTATCACCTTCATGGATGGACGGGAAACGAGTCATCCGAGATATACCCATTGGAAAATGTGTGTAGGGAAAGACGCGCTATTACTGTTTTCGCCAATGTCATCTCGTCCGAAGAGGATTATCTTGACGCTTTGTTGCAAATCGAATCCGTTTTAATTAAAGAGATGATTCCTCACATTGACGGACAATACAGAACGGACGCAACCCGTGAGGGTAGGGCGTTGTCGGGATTTTCAATGGGTGGCAACATGGCATTCTATTTTGCAATAAAGCATCCCGAATTATTTGGCTTCATAACCGCTTATGCAGGAACCTATCATCATCTTTATCACAAAGGTTCTGAAACGGTAGGGGTGGCGTCGGAAAAAGCCATTGTGTTGTATAATGATATGTTACGTGAAAAAAGAGATTTGGAAGAAAATAATATTTTATATTTAGTGCGGCAAAATGCGGAAAAAATACGTGGCGAGTTAAATATTCACATTCACATCGGGACAGCAGATATTCTGTTTTGTGATAATGAAATATTACGTTTGCACTTATCTTCGTTAAATATCCCACATGCTTATAGGGTGTTTGAGGGGATGGGTCATGATTTAGATAAAATTGTATAACGCTTGTCGCCAACATCCGCACAATTTTTCCCTTATATCAAGTCCGCTTGAAAGGACAAGCCTTCAAAAATGTGCTATGGTTTTGCAAGAAAAACGAACAAGTTATATTTGGTACGGGAGGAGACAATCAGATTATATGAAGAACAATATAATCAAGGAACACAATGTAACGCTGCATGAAGCATTGAGAGAACATACTATCACCTTGCGCCCTCTTAGCGATGACCACTTGCCTCTTTTGTATAAGTGGAACACAGACCCCGAAGTACTTTATTGGAATGAGGGGCCTAATGCAGACCCGAATGATAACGACGATGAAGTCGTACAATCCATTTATAGAGAAACTTCTAACGCCGGTTATTGTTTTATAATTGAAATAGACGGAACAGCCATTGGTGAATGTTTACTTTGTAAAATGAACGTACACTATATCGTTGAAAAATATCCCGCTTCCGCTGATATACGACGAATTGATATTTTAATTGGTGAAAAATCGTATTGGAATATGGGAATTGGGTCAGTCATTGTGCAAATGTTAGTCGATTTAGCTTTCCATAATGAAAAAACAGATATTATTTATGGCATAACGGGTGATTATAACAAAAGGAGCGGCCGGATATTTCAAAAAAATGGTTTTCACCTCTTTTCAGAGTACCCAACTGATTACTACCTCGGAGAAGATGGATTGGAATTTCATTATCGTTTGACACGGGACGAATATGAAAATCGTTGAAAGGAAAATAATAATTACTTTTGGAGGGTGCAATGAAAAAATGGGAAAAGAACATATCTGAATTTATGGGAATGATATGTGATGAAGAAAAAACTGTGTATAAACCCATTATGGATTTTTTAATTGAGCTGGAATACACGCCAATAAAGAAACGAACGAAAGGTTTTATTTTGTCTTTTTCAAATTTGTCACATAACAGAGTTATGGCAAGGTTTGGTATTCGAGAAGGAAGCACGGATTCGTTTTTTGGATTACGCTTTTCAGCTTGTACTGACTATTCTGATAAGTTTTCAAATGTAATTCGGGAAAGAATTGAATCAAAAAACAACCGTCTTGCCAAATGCAATTCGTGCAAATATTGCAAAGGCGATAAATTTGTATACACATATAAATTCCAAAACGGAGAAACAAAGGCTGCGTGTGGTGCGTTTATGCTTGATATACCACAGGTCACACTTGATAATATTGCAGAAATAAAAAAACTCATCAAAGAACAGCATGATTATTTTATGAAACACGCATTATACACCCTGCCACAAAGAACATAACTAAGAGCAGATAAGCAACACGAAGAACTGCACAAGTTTTCCCTTATATCAAATCCGCTTGGAAGGACAAGCCTTCAAAAAAGTGTTAATATTTTGAAAAGCAAGCGAACAAAATTTATATTGTGGACATTGCCACGGGAGGAGAATATGCTTTCTATTTATCACTGGTTTGGATTTAAGATGCAAGCAGAGGTGCTGTATCGCTCAATCAAAAAAGCGGGGTTCGACGGAACAACATTGTGGTGGGGTGATTCGTATTACCCTGATTATCGCTCGCACCCTGGAATTGCAAGAAAAGCTGAATTGTATATCGAAAGTGCTCACTTTCCCTATTCGACAATCAATAACCTTTGGCTTGACAATCTTGAAGGCAGTCAACTTGTTGAAAATCTTTTGCAAGGGGTTGTGGATTGTGCCGAGTTTTCAATTCCTACGGCGGTTATGCACTTATCGTCCGGGGATAATCCCCCACCATTTAATTCGTTAGGGCTAGACAGACTCAAGCGAATTATTGAAAAGGCAGAAGCAGTAAATATTTGTGTTGCACTGGAGAACCTTCGCAAAGTTGAATATCTTGAATACGCGCTCAAAAACATAGGTTCACCGCACTGTGGATTTTGCTTTGACAGCGGACATCAACACCATCGCTCGCCAGAAGTGGATTTACTATCCATGTATGGCACACGCTTAATGGCTTTGCATTTGCATGATAATGACCAAACTGACGACCAACATCTTTTCCCTTTTGATGGTACGATAGATTGGGAAGCTATGCTTAAAGGAATAAAATCGACCGGATATACAGGCGCAATTTCATTAGAGCTAAAAAATACGAAGTATAAAAACCTAACGTTGGAGGAATTTTTACGCACCGCATATGCGAGAGCAAAAATAATCGAAGAAAAAATTGCGTTATTGCAATAATAACTGCGAACATTATAAGCATTATCTACACTCGCAAGCACTTGCACAACTTTTCCCTTATATCAAATCCGCTTGGAAGGACAAGCCTGTAAAGGTGTGCTACAATTTAGAGTATAAGCGAATAAATTTTATCGCATTGGAGACTTGCAGATGATTATAGAAATGCAAGATGAAAATCTGAAAGACATAAATAAATCAAACCAACCTTTTACTATAATCGGAAAAATCATTCCCACATTTATTGATGGAACATGGTCTTTTACAGAGTGCTTATACGAAAGTCCTTATGAAAAGATTTATCCAAATGATGAAGGGCCGTGGGAAAGTTACATTAATAATCCGAATAGAATAGTTTTTTTGTATTATGCTGGCAACAAATGTGTAGGGCAAGTGCGATTGCGAAAAAATTGGAATAACTATGCGTACATCGAAGACATAACCGTGTCAAAAAATCACAGAAGCACCGGAATTGGCAAACAACTTATACAAAAATCAACTGAATGGGCAAGAGAGAATAATATGTGCGGTGTTATGCTTGAAACGCAAGACAACAATTTGTTGGCTTGCAGGTTTTATCATAAGATGGGCTTTATAATAGGAGCAGTTGACACTATGCTGTATGCTAACTTTGACAATGCTGATGAGAAGGCAGTTTTTTGGTATTTGAAATTCAAAAGATGATTTGTATTTGACAAGTATGGAGCGATGTATGACAAAAGGGAAGAAATTACTTAAAATCCTGCTGATTGTTTTTTCAGTAATCGTGCTGTTCTTTTTGGTGGGGATACCTGTTGACAGATATAGGGTAAATGCACATATCGCAAGACGGGTGCAGACCCTTAGTGATTTCCCACTCTTTGAAGATGACGGCATTACCATTTCATTTTCATATGATTTAAACAGGCGCGATTTGTATATGGATTTGATTGAAAGATTTAACTTGGATGTGATAACTGCCGGATATTCTGATGTAGCGTTGATGCTTGTTTTAATGGATTGGGTCGTTGATACCATTGGGCATTATGGCAATTCTTGGTGGCCTCCGCCGGGAGGCACCGATGCCATGTCGATAATCGCTTATGCCGAAAATTATAATAATCGGATAAATTGTCGCGGGCTTGCGATAGTGCTTGCGGAGGTGTTACGGCTTTACGGTATTCCCGCAAAGCATATTACCGCGTATCCATATGAAGATGACCACCCCGTTCATGTTGTAACACACGCGTATTCCCAGCGATTAAACCAATGGATACTGCTTGACCCGACCCTGCGGGTATTTGTAACAGACGAATACGGCAATTTCCTGAACTTATACACCTTGCGCAAGGCATTTGTGGACGGCACTCCGATATTGATTAATGAAAATGCCTCCCACAACGGCAGAAGGTATACGCTACGGAGATATAGACTTTTCATGTCGGATTACTTGTTCCGTTTCAGCACGGGGACAAACTTTACATTTGGCTCTGAAGAAACGGGCGCGAACACCACAAATGTAATGCTTGTTCCTTCCGGCTTTTCAGGAGGGGGCTGGGAAATAACAACCACTTCCGCAAATGCTTTCTTCGCAACGCCTTAATTTATAATGAAATTTTCTTCCCCGCGTATATCCCGGCCACCAGTTTTTGGGTTGTCATGGCGGAGGCGGCGGTGACTTCCGGGGGCTGGCCCGTGCGCAAAGTGGTGTAGAAGGCCGCGATTTGCTTGATGTGGGATACCCCCCAGTATTCCTTCATGCCGAATTTTTTCTGGGCCTCGGTGTCTGCTCCGGCGGCGCGGCGGGNGCCGTCGGCAAGGGAAATGATTGCATCCTCGCCCGTCAGGGCGGCGCGGCCTTTCGTGCCTATAATTTCCAGGCCGATGGGGGCGTCGTAGGGGTGGTAGGTGTTGACGAAAAAGGAAACGGGGATTTCGCCCTTTTCGCCATAGAAGATGATGCCCTCGGCCATGTCCTCCACCTCGATTTCCGGGTGGGCGCGGTTGGCAATGGACGCGTCCACATGGTGGGGTGCGCCCAAAAAATGATTCATCAGGTCCAGAGTGTGGATGGATTGGTTGATTAGCACACCGCCGCCGCCGGTGGCCCATTTTCCCCGCCAGTCGCTCTGGGTGTAGTAGCTTGCGCCCCTGTGCCAGGTCAGGCGCAACCACCCCCCGCCAATGGCTCCCAGCGCGCCGGATTGCATCGCTTCCTTTATTAATTGGGTGCCGGGGTTGTAGCGGTTTTGGAAGACCACGCTCAGGGTCTTGCCGCTTTTTCGCGCCGCGTCCAGCATATGTTGGGCATCGGGCACCGTTGTGGCCATGGGCTTTTCGCACAGCACGTGGTACCCGGCTTCCAGAGCGGCAATGGTCACGGGGGCGTGGAGGTGATGGGGCAGACAGATATGTAACACCTCGAAGCCCCCGGTGGCCAGCATTTCCCTGTAATCGGAGAAGGGGCGGCCCCCGGTATCTTGGGCGGCTTTTTCGGCGCGGCCAGGCTTGTCGTCGCACACCGCCGCCACCGGGACGCCGATTTCAACCAGCGATTTCACATGCATGGGATAGATGCCGCCCAGCCCCACAATGGCGGCGCGGAAAGGATTCTGGCGCATAGTCACCTTGTCATTCATATTTTTGCGGTTATAATAGCTTTTTACGGTTATAATAGCATATCCTCAGAGAAGGAGAAAATATCACGTGGGAAAACACAACGATTACGGCAACGAGAGCATCACCGCATTAAAGGGCGCGGAACGGGTGCGTAAGCGTCCCGCCGTTATCTTCGGCTCCGACGGCATCGAGGGCTGTCAGCATTCCATTTTCGAAATCATCTCCAATTCCATCGACGAGGCCCGGCAGGGCTACGGCAAGCAAATCGAAATCATCCGCCACACCGACCATTCCGTTACGGTGAAGGACGGCGGGCGCGGCGCGCCTGTGGATTATAACCCCATCGAGCAGCGGTATAATTGGGAATTGCTTTTTTGCGAGCTCTACGCCGGGGGGAAATATGAGAACAACGAGGAAGCGGCGCACTATACCTACAGCCTGGGCTTGAACGGCCTGGGCCTGTGCGCCACCCAATACGCCGCCGAGTACATGGACGCGGAAATCCTCCGGGAGGGCTTCCGCTACACTTTGCGCTTTCAGCAGGGGGAAAATGTGGGCGGCCTGAAAAAGGAGCCCTACGGGGGCAGGAAAACCGGCACCACCATTACCTGGCGGCCCGACCGCGCCGTCTTCACCGACATTGCCGTCCCTTTGGCCTGGTACGCCGATATGCTTAAACGGCAGGCCATCGTCAACGGCGGCCTGGTTTTCGTACTCAAGGACGAGGAAAGCGGCGAGACCCTCCGCTTTTGCTATGCGCGGGGCATTACCGACTACATACATGAGCTGGCTGGGGAAAAGGCCCTCACGGTGCCCCATTTCCTCTCCCACGAGACCCAGGGCCGGGACCAGGAGGACAAGCCCGAATATAAATTGAAGTTCGACGTTGCCTTCTGCTTCTCCCAGGACGCCGGAGTGCTGGAGTATTATCACAATTCCAGCCATCTGGTGTATGGCGGCGCGCCGGACAAGGCCGTGCGCACGGCCTTCGTTTCTGCGGTGGACGCCTATCTCAAGGCGGGGGGCCATTATAAAAAGGACGAGAAAAAAATCTCCTTCCCCGATATCGAGGAAAGCCTGGTGCTGATTACCAGCTCCTTCTCCACGCTGATTAGCTTTGAAAACCAGACGAAAAAGGCCATCACCAACCGGTTCATTCAGGAGGCCATGACGGATTTCTTGAAAAAACAGCTGGAAATCTATTTCATCGAGCACAAGGCCGACGCGGTGAAACTGGCCACTTCCATTCTCGCCAACAAGCGCAGCCGGGAATCTGCGGAAAAAACCCGTGCCAGCCTGAAGAAGAAGCTCACCGGCTCCATCGACTTGAACAACCGGGTGGAGAAATTTGTCAACTGCCGCACCAAGGACGTGAATAAAAGGGAGCTCTACATCGTGGAGGGGGACTCTGCGCTGGGGAGCTGTAAGCTGGGGCGGGACGCGGAATTTCAAGCCATCATGCCCGTGCGGGGGAAGATTTTCAATTGCCTGAAGGCGGATTACGACCGGATTTTCAACAATGAAATTATCACCGATTTATTGCGGGTGCTGGGCTGTGGGGTGGAAATCAACCGCAAGCAAAAGCGGCGGGGCGCGCCCTCCCCGGTTGGCGACAAAAAGGGCGTGAGCGAATTTGATATCAACCGGCTCAACTGGCGGCGCGTCATCATCTGCACCGACGCGGATTATGACGGCTATCACATCCGCACGCTGGTGCTGACCATGCTCTACCGGCTGACCCCGGCCCTCATCGAGGCGGGGAAGGTCTTCATCGCCGAGTCCCCCCTCTATGAAATCACCGCTACGGGAAAGGGCGGGCCCCAGACATTCTTCGCCTACACCGAGCGGGAAAAGGCCGATATCCTGGCCAAAGCCGAAAAGGCCGGGCAAAAAACCCATATCCAACGCTCCAAGGGTCTGGGGGAAAACGAGCCGGAAATGATGTGGCACACCACCATGAACCCCGCCACACGCCGCCTGGTGCAGGTCATCCCCACCGACGCCGCCAAGACCCAGGAGATGTTTGAAATCCTCCTGGGCGACAACCTGCGCGGGCGCAAGGAATTTATCGAGGAGAATGGCTATCTATACATCGATATGGCCGAAACAGGCTGAAATTTAAAGTTGCATTGCTTTTCATTTAGCGGCTATGTTAGAATCAGGTTCTCTAAGCTTATCTGGCGTTTATTGTTGTTCAAGCTAAAAATCAAATAGAAGAGGTGATTGTCATGGGTAACATGATAGCAATCGGTATTTATGTAGGCGCGTTGCTCGTCTTGGTTTCCATTTTTACGTCAGCGCGCACCAATTACTTACGGGAGAGAAAAAATAACTGGTTCCAGTTGTTGTGTTACCTTTTTGCCGGCAGGCTTCTGACCGACATTTTGGTAATGCTTGTGGAAGGTACCGCCCTCAACACGTATCTCTGGAACGTAAGCATGATATTTATGGGCTTCGGGGTGCTGTTCCTTTTCTTGTATGTACTCAAGCATTTCCTCCCCGATGTGAAAATAGCGAGCCACACGATGCTGTTGCTCTTTGCCATACCCGTCATAAGCGCGGTGCTGGCGTTGACTTCCCCCTTCCATGGGCTGATGCGCACGGTGGAAAGCATAACCGTATGGCCCCGGGAAGTGGTGGTCGAAACCGGGATGTGGGTTTGGGTGCATTCCGTTTATTCCTTGGCACTGACGGTGGCCTTCGCCATTGTTGCCCTGTATTGCCAGGGGAAATCCCCCCACGCGAAGGCGTCGGGGCTGTATGTGCTTTCCGCGCTATTTATCGCGGCTGGTGGCATTGCGGTGGCCCTCGGCTTCACGCCCATGAACATAGACCTGTCCGTAATCGGGATTATCATCGGCTTGGTACTTATCCAAATCGCCACGACGGACAGCCGGCAACCTGTAATTTTCCGCTTGTTCAATACGTTGAAAATCCGCATCACCTTCCCGGTGGTCATGGTTATGTTCGCGCTGATTGTGGTGTCGGTGCTGTACGCCGCCCGCTCTGCCCGGCAGACGGTGGAAGACTATGAAGACAGCCGCATGGCAGAAGCGGTAAACGCGATAACCAACTACTTAGAAGTGCTGGAGCGGCAAACCGCCATCGTAGCCGCCGCCATGGGGGGCAGTGGGGAGCTGATACGGCTTATCCAAGAAGGGAACCGGGAGGCCATATGGCAATACTCCTTCGACCGGAAGAACCAATTCGGCGTAAATGAAATCATTATCGGCAGTGCCGATGGCATAACCCTGGCCCGCTCCCATATGCGGGACTCCTTCGGCGACGATATCAGTGGCGTGCCTTCAATTGCCGCGGGCTTGAGGAGGGAACGCATAACCCTATACACCCCCACCCCCACCGCCACCATGGTTATGACATCGACATCACCTATATTGGACGGGGACACCTTGATGGGCAGTGTAGTGGTCAACTTCGTGGTAGGCAGGGATTACCAGGACAGAGACATTTTCTTGGACAGCATTTCCCGGCTGTTCAATGTGGACGCTACCGTGTTCCGGCAGGACGGCACCTCGGTTTCCTCCACCCTTATCCACCCCGTATCCGGTGCTAGGGCGGTGGGTACCGTGGCCGCGCCCCATATAGTGGAGGGGGTTATCCAGCGCGGCGGGCATATGCTTGTAGATCTCAACGTTTTTGGTATGCTGCCCTACATGGCCTATTATTTCCCGCTACCCGGCGTGGACGGCATCACACCCAACGGCATGTTCTTCATCGGCATACCCCAGGCCCAGGGCCTGGCCACCATCAGCGCGTTGCAACGCAATATGATTTTGATTAACATTATCGGCTTGGCCGCCTCTGCCGCGTTTATGTATTTCATGATAATGAAATCCCTGAAGCCCTTGGATAACCTGGGTGCCAAGGTAAAGCAGGTAGCCGCAGGGGACGTGAATATAAACATCGACAGGTCGAAGCTGACCACCGACGAAGTGGGGACGCTGACTTCCGACATATGTAATCTGGTGGATGTTATCCGCTCCATCGTGGATGACATGTCCAAGTTCAATCACGAAAACAACGTGGTGGGGGATATCGAATACCGGATTGACGTTTCGAAGTACAGCGGCGGCTACAGTGCCATCGTCACCTCCCTCAACGATTTCGCCAATACCTTTGTGGGCGATATGCTGACGCTTATAGATGCCCTGGGTAAAATCGGCGACGGTGACTTCAATATGGACATTAAGGATTTACCGGGTAAGAAAATGGTTCTGCCCAATACATTGCGCGCCGTAACCAACAACCTGCGCAATGTTGACACCGAAGTGGATGCCATGATTAAAGCGGCGGCAAACAAGGGCGACCTTTCCTTCCAAATAGATGCGGAAAAATACAATGGCAACTGGCGCGAAATTATGCTGGGGCTTAACCGTATCGCGGAAGCGGTGAGTTTACCCATTACGGAAATCAAGAACGCCATGGCGGCTTTGTACGCGGGCAATTTTGATACCCGGGTAACGGGAGACTATGCCGGAGACTTCCTGAATATCAAGAACAGCGTAAACGCCACCATTGAGGGTCTTGCGGGTTATATCCACGAAATTGACGACTGCCTGAGCATCGCCGCAGAGGGCAACCTGACGCGGCACATATCCATGCCCTTCGACGGCGAGTTCGACAAAATCAAGCAATCCATCAACAATATTATCCATACCCTGAACAAGACCATGAAGGAAATACTCTCCACCTCCGAGCTGGTGCTGACGGGTGCCAAGCAAATTTCCGACAGCGCGTCGGACGTGGCCCAGGGCGCGCAGGAACAATCCGCCGCGGTGCAGGAGCTCAATGCCACTATTGACGTTATCAGCCGCCAAATTCAGCAAAACGCCGACAGCGCGGCCAAGGCCAATGGAATCTCGAACCGCTCGTCGGAGAACGCCAACACGGGCAACACCTCGGTGAAGCAGATGCTGGAGGCCATGAACCAAATCAAGGAATCTACGGGCAATATCTCCAAGATTAACCAAACCATCCAGGATATCGCATTCCAAACCAATCTCCTTGCCCTCAACGCCTCCGTGGAGGCGGCCCGGGCCGGGGAAATGGGCCGTGGCTTCGCCGTTGTGGCTGACGAGGTGCGCAACCTGGCCGGAAAGAGCCAAGACGCCGCCACGGAAACCACTACCTTGATTAAAGACTCCATCGTCCGGGTGGAGGCCGGCTCCGGCATAGCGGAAACCACCTCCCAGTCCCTGGACGTTATCGTCAAAAACGCCAGCGAGGTAACGGAAATCATCAACGAAATACATGATGCCTCCAAGGCACAGGCCGGAGCCATTGCCCAGGTGGGCCACGGGCTTGAGCAGATTTCCAAGGTGGTGCAGAGCAATACCGCCGTCTCTGAGGAATCCGCCGCCGCCGCCCAGGAGCTGAACTCTCAGGCGGAAATCCTGCGGCAACTGGTCGGGTTTTTCAGGCTGTAGCCCAGGGGCAAAAGCGCGCCACGCGCCTTTGACTGCGTATTTTTATGTGTTATACTCCGGCCAAATTCTTGATTTATGGCCGGTAGCGGTACAAACTGGAATAGCGGCTGATGATTTGCCTTTCCCGGCGTTTGCGGCGGGTGGCCAAGGCCAGCACGGCAAATATCAGGCCAAAGAAGGCCACCGTAAGGGGCACCGCCAGCGCGGAAAGCTGTTCGCCCTCACGGAAAATGGCAAAGAGCCCGCCATCGGGCAAGGGATAATAGGCCCCGGCGTAGGGGTCATACAGATAGGCGGGCAAATAGGGCACAGGCACAGGGAGCTGTGCCACCGTGGATTGCGCTTGGGGAGGCGGTAGCTTTTCCACGGTGCTTTGGGCAAGCAAAGGGACGGTGCCCAGCCGGACGCTTTGCGCGTATATGGCCACGCTTCCCAGGCGGTCCCCTTCCATAACGGGGGCGTCGATATTTTCCGTCACGGTTAAATAATAGCGTAGCCGGGTAAGGTCAAAGTTAGCCGGAAGGCTCGCGACCAGGTTATCTTCCGCTTGGAGCACAAGGCGGTAGATTTCCACCCGCTGGGCGTCGATTTCCTGATACACCGGAACAATCCGAATATATGAACCCGCGTTGAAGACCACCCGCTCTTCGTAGGGCAAGGCGAAACCAAAGTTCAGCAGGGCTGTGGTTTCCCGGAAGGGGTCTGAGCCCGCGCCCTGCAAAATGGTGACGATAAGCCGCCGCCCCTCGTAGGACGCGTAGGTGACGAGGGTGTTGCCTGCGGCGTGGGTCCAGCCCGTTTTGGAGCCCACTACCCGGGGGTTGAAATAGGGGCCCTGGCGAATGAGCTGATTGGTGGTGAGCAAGGCGCGCACCTCGGGCTGCCGCTCTGTGGGCGGGATATCGAAACGCGCCGTGGCGATGATTTCGCCAAAGACCGGATACAGGCGCACCGTTTCGCGCATGATGAGTGCCATATCGTAGGCCGTGGTGATATGCCCCGTGGCGGGCAAGCCGGTGGAGTTGGCGAAGTGGGTATGCACCGCACCTATGCTGGCGGCCCGGTGGTTCATCAGGCTTACAAATTCCTCCTCGCTACCGGCTACATATTCGGCCAAGGCAATGGAAACCTCGTTGGCGGAGCGGAGCATGAGGGCATGGAGGGCTTCGTAGACGCTGAGGGTCTCGCTGGCGTTCATGGCGATGTGGCTGGAATTGCGGGGGATGGAATACACCGCGTGGTGGGAAAAGGGTACGCGCTCGGATAAATCCTGCACATGGTCCAGCACCACCAGTGCCGTCATCACCTTGGTGATGCTGGCGGGGTAAAATTCCGTGTGGTATTCGTGGCCGTAAAGCACCATCCCCGTGTTGGCGCACATAATCACTACCCCCCCCGACCGGTAAGGCGGGGGCTCGGGCGCGCCGGTGTATCCTTCTTCTATGGTGGCTGTTGTGAGCAACGCCGCCAAGGCGAACAATTGCAATGTCTTCATGGTCTTGTCTTTTTCCTTTCTGCTGATAGCAAGTGGATTTGCATTGGGTGATGTAAATGAAGGAATTTCTCAAACAGCATGTCTATATTCTCTTGGGTGTTCTTTGTATATGCGTGATGGGGGTTTTATTTGTTACCGGCCGGATGGGGGGCAGCGGCCAACCGGGCCGCGAGGCTGGGGAGCTTTTGCCGCTGGTTGGCTCCCTGGATGTGACCGAGCCGGAAAGAAACGTTGACGAACCCCCGGGCTACGTGGTGATACATATTTTGGGCGAGGTGTACGCGCCCGGTGTTTTTACTTTGCCGGAGGGCTCCCGGGTGGTGGATGCCGTCAACATCGCGGGGGGCTACACCGTGGAGGCGGACTTGGTGCGGGTGAATTTGGCCGCGCCCTTGCGCGATGCCATGCAGATTATCGTCCCGGCGGTGGGGGATTACAGCGTGGTGGCTTCCGTGGAAACTTCTGTGGTGGCGGCCTCGCCCGGCCAGGCCGAGGCCGGCTTGATTAACCTGAACACCGCAACCCTTTCCCAGCTACAGACTTTGCCCAACATCGGCCCCGCCCGGGCCCAGAGTATCATTGACTACCGGGAATCCGTGGGCGGCTTTACGCGCATAGAGGAACTTTTGAATATTTCGGGTATCGGAAACACGATTTTTGACAGACTAAGGCAATTGGTAGTGGTAGGATGACGTGTAAATTATCGGAGGTGTGGGTATGCCATCCATTCTGGTAGTGGACGATGAGAAAAACATTGTAAAGGGCATCAAGTTCAGCCTGGAGCAGGACGGTATGCAGGTGGACGCGGCTTATGACGGTGAAGAGGCCCTCCAGCTTGCCCGGGAAAAAAAGTATGACGTCATCATCCTGGACGTGATGCTCCCCAAGCTTGAAGGCACCGAGGTGTGCCAGCAGATTCGGGAGTTTAGTGCCGTACCCGTGGTGATGGTTACGGCCAAGGACGACGACATGGACAAAATCATGGGGCTGGAATACGGCGCGGATGATTACATTACCAAGCCCTTTAACATCCTCGAATTGAAGGCGCGGATTAAGGCCATTTTGCGGCGCACCACCCTCTCTAAGCCTGTGGCGCGCAAGGCGGAAAAGCTGGTACTGCGCGACATCAACGTGGATACCCAGGCGCGGCGGGTCTTCGTCCGGGAGAAGGAAATCAACCTGACCGCCCGGGAATACGACTTGCTGGAATTTTTTATGAATAACATTGGCCGTGTCTTCGAGCGGGAGGAATTGCTGACCCGTATCTGGGGCGCGGAAAACACCGGGGACGTACGCACCGTGGACGTGCACGTGCGCCGCCTGCGGGAGAAAATTGAGGAGAGCCCCAGCGACCCGAAGTACATCAACACCAAATGGGGAGTGGGTTACTATTTTAGATAAGGTCCGGTGGTTTTCCAGCCTGCGCTGGAAGCTGGCGTTCAGCTACGCGGTGTTGAGCCTTTCGCCCCTTGCGGTGTTTTTTTTCATTGCCATCGCCCATATCGAAACGGATTACCTGTACGAGCGCACCTCGGAGATGCAGATAACCGCCGCCCTGGCCGCCAATATCGTGGGTGCCCAGGGCTTTGACATGCTGGACATGCCGGGCCGTACCTGGTCGTTACAGCGCGACATGCGCGAGCGGAGCACGGAGTGGGGCTTCCGGGTGCTGGTCTTCAACGACGGGATGCAGGTCATATCCGACTCAGCGGATTTGCGTACGGGGACGACGCCCTTCATCCCCGAGGTGGTGCGCGCCATCCGGGGCGACGACAACACCGAACTGCGGCGGGACGAACGGGCCCTGTATGTGGCGGTGACTGTCACCAGTGACCGGGACGCTACGGAACGCTCCGGCGCGGTGCTACTGGTGGGGAGCGTTGAGGACATCTTCCAATCCCTGGACGATTTGCGCAACCGGCTGTTGCTCATCATTTCCTTGGTGGGGCTGGGCGTAGCGGTAGTGGTTTTTATTACGGCGAATACGCTGATTCGCCCCTTGCGCCGGATATTGCGGGTGGTACAGCGCATGGCCACGGGTCAGCTGGACCAGCGCGTTACCGACATCAAGGGCCGGGACGAGTACGCAATTCTGGGGATTTCCTTCAACTCCATGGCCGAAAAGCTGGAACAGGTGGAGAAAACCCGGGAAGAATTTGTTTCCAATGTGTCCCATGAGCTGAAAACGCCCCTCTCCAGTATGAAGGTGCTATCCGAGTCCATCCTTTTGCAGGAATCCGTGCCCGAGGCCATGTACCGGGAATTTCTGCAAGACATCGTAAATGAAGTGGACCGGATGACCAGTATTAACAATGACCTGCTTTCCTTGGTGCGTATCGACCAGCGGGAACAGGGCTTAAATATCGCCCCGGTTTCCATTAACAAAATGGTGGAGGATATCCTCCGGCGGCTTTCCCCCCTATCCGAGCAGAAGCATATCGCCCTCATCTATGACGATGTACGGCCTGTCCAAATCGACGCCGACGAGATAAAACTTACCCTGGCCATCTCAAATATAGTCGAAAACGGCATAAAATATACCCCCAATGGGGGAACGGTGAAGGTTTCTGTGGATGCGGACCATCAGTTTGTGTATATCAGCGTCCAGGACACGGGGATGGGCATTGCCGATACGGAGCAGACAAAAATCTTCAACCGTTTCTACCGGGTGGACAAGGCCCGGGACCGGGAAACCGGGGGAACGGGGCTGGGGCTGGCCATTTCCCACGCGGCCATCATCGCCCACAACGGCACCATCCGGGTCAGTTCGAGGCCCGACGAGGGGGCGGTCTTCATGGTGCGCATTCCCATACGGAGGGGGTAGTGTATGAAAAATTTGTTTAGATACCATTGGCGCAAGCTTATACCCTTTGCCTTGATTATCGTGTTGATTCCGGTGGCCATCGCGGTTTCCCTGATGGTACACAGCCGCTATGCCGGCGTAAGCGGCGGCTTGCGTGTTTTTTATTTTAATCCCGCCGTGGGGCGGCTTGAATCCGTGGCTATGGCGGTACCCGCCGGCACCCCCCAGTCGCAAATCGAGGCCATGCTGGGGCGGTTCTATACCCCACCGCCTTCCTTGGAGGGGCTGTGGCCCCTTGAGCTGGGGCTGGTGGACATCACCCTCGACGGCGATAGGGTGGGGATTGCCCTCCCGCCGGACTTCCGCGACATGACGGCCTTCGCCCAAACCAAACTGCGCTCGGGCCTGACCTTGACTTTGACAGAGTTGCCCTTTGTCCAGGAGGTATTGTTCTGGGTACATGGGGAGGGGGAAAAGCCCGCCATGCATTTTGCCGAATGGATACGCCACGAGGAATACTGGGACATGGGGGCGGTACGCATTGAAAGCCCCGCCACGGTGGAGAACAATCCCACCATTTCCCCCGGCATGATGGCGGCGCGTACGATTACGCTGTATTTTGTCTGCATCGACGGCGAGGGCCTGGTAACAGAGACCTTTATCGACGACTACGTGGACATGCACCGTTTGACGGAGTTTAAGCTGGAATATCTCATAGCGGGCCCGGTGCGGGAAAACGCCATGCACATCATCCCGCCGGAGACGCGCATACGCTCGGTAATTGCCGACCGCCCCACCAACAGTATATATGTGGACTTCTCCGGGGATTTCCTTTCCCGCTTTGCGGGGAACTGGCGGCTGGCCCAGCTCATGCTGCAAAGTGTGGTCAATACCCTGACCTTGCCGGGGAACAACGACTTCCCCTTCCACCGGGTGTTCTTTCTGGTGGATTCCGAGCGTATCGACGTTTTCCATGGGGTGGGGAGCTTTGACTCGGCCTTCACCTACGACCATGAAATGATTCTGGTGGAGGAGGACCCCTACGACCCCTATTATGACCCCTATGAATACGAAGAGGAGGACGTGCCCGTAGGCCCCCGAGGCGAAGACGAGGAATGATGTCCCCGGTAATACGCCCGGTAGTGTGGGCGTTGGGGTTCCTTGTGGCGGGGATATTGCTGGGGACGGGAGCGGTTCCGCTCTCCCCTGTGTCCGTTGGGCTGGCTTTGGTTCTGGGCTTTTGTATATGCGGTGCGCTGTATAAAAAATACCGGTATGGGCCGGTATTTTTTTTCGTCATTTTCCTGGGGGCGGGGATGTGGCGGGGCGCGGCGCGGATGGACTTATCGGTGGGGGAGCCCCATACGGGGCGGGTATTTTACGGACGGGTACTGGACACCGGCGGGCTCACCGCCGGGGGGAACCAGCGGGTGGTGGTGCGGGCTTACCATCACATGCACGAAGGGCGTGCACTGCGGCTCATGACCTATTTGCGCCCCCATCTGCCCCGTGCCCAAATCGGGCAAGCCATTACCCTCACCGGGGAAATCCTGCCCCTGACGCGTGCCGCCAACCCCGGCGGCTACGACGCCTTCTTGCATCTGCGCGCCCAAAAAATAGACGGCATCATTTGGCCGGAGGCCGTGGTATTGGGGGAAGTCGAAACGAATTTTTTTGTATACACGCGGCGGGTGCGGGACCGGGTAGCGGCGGTTTTTGACGGGGTGCTTCCCCCCCGGGAAGCGGGGATTATCCGCTCCATGGTGCTGGGGGACCGGGAAGACCTGGACAGGGACTTGGTGGAAATCTACCGGGTGGCGGGGATACGGCATATCCTCTCCATTTCCGGCTTGCATGTGACCATTCTCACCTTGGCGGTAAATGTTCTGCTGACCCGCCTCCTGCCCCAGCGCAAGGCGGGGCTGGTGACGCTGGGCATCATGCTGGGCTACTGCCTGATGACCGGGGCGGCGGTGGCCACGGTGCGCGCCGTCACCATGGGCGGGGTGCTGGTCTTCGCCAAGGTTTTGTACCGGGACTATGATTTGCTGGCCACCATTAGCTGGGCTTGCCTGGGGCTACTCCTCTACGAGCCGCTGATGCTATACAATGTGGGCTTTCAGCTTTCCTTCGGGGCGGTGTATGGCATCGCGCTCCTTACCGCGCCCTTTGAGCGGCTGCTTACCTTGGCGCGTATGCCCGCCTACGGGAAATTCCGCAACGGCCTGGCGGTGAGTATGGCGGCCACCTTTTCCACTTACATTGTCTTCGCCCATCATTTCTATGAGATACCCCTGTACAGCGTGTTCGCCAATACGATTATCATACCCTTCGTGGTGGCCTTGCTGGTGCTGGGGGTGATGACCGGCCTGGTGGGGCTGGTGTGGGAATGGGGGGCGATGATACCCGGAAGCGTGGTGTTCTACATATTGCAATTGTATGAATGGGTGGGGCGGTTCTTTGGCGCGTTGCCCTTCACACTGGTGCCCACGGGCGGCGGGAGCGTTCCCGTTTCCCTGGCGGGGGCGGCGGTGTTGCTCCTTTTCGCCTATGTGATGCACGGCTTCGGCCCGGAAATGAAACGCCGCATCCCCCTGTTGCTTTTCGGGGTTGCGGCGTTGATGGGTTGCGTGTATCTGCGGGATTTCCCCCCGCGCCCCCGGATAACGGAGCTATATACGCCGGGGCACTACAGCGTCCATCGCCATGGCGGCACCACGCGGATAACGGGCACCGGACGCGGCGGCGAGGGGGAGGTATTGCGCTATCTGGACCGGCGCGGCGTCCGGCAAGCCTACGCGCTGATACTCACCCAATGGCCGCGCCCGGGGGATACGGCACGGATTGCCACGGTGCTGGAGCGGGTGCAGGTGCTATACCTCCCCGGCCCGGAAATGCACCTGCCCTTGGCGTTGCACTACGCGGTAAGGGAAACGGGGGTAGTGGTGCGGTTTTATGAATACGCTTCACACATAAGTCAGCACCATTTCGATTTTCCAATTGAACTGCGCAAATTCCCTGGCGATGACCCCGTGGACTGCCCCCAGGCCCAGGTTGCCGGCCACGGCGATTTCGCGCTGGTACGCCTCGGTGATTTCAGCGATTGCGTGGTGGTAGGTTGTTACCGCTTCCTTGTCCTTCGCCAGCTCCCCGCATACGGCGGCGGTCAACGCGGCCAGCGCGCCATCGGCTCCCTTCACCAAGGCGCGGAAGGGCTCGTGCTTGCAACGCTCGGTTTCGATGGCCATTTGCGCCAGCAAAAGCTCGCTTTGGAAAATAATGTCCTCCAGGGCCTTGTCGAATTTCTTCTCGTTGGGGAGGTCCTTCAAGGTTTCGCGCCGGGCCAGTTCCGTCAGCTTTACACTTTCGTCCAGGATTTCCATACAGGCGCGGCGGGCGTCCTCCATGCGTGCCGGAAAGCGTAAAATACGCGGGGTGCATTCCTCCAAGGCGTCCACGCCGCCACTGCGCGCCGTTTCCACTTTTGCGTTGAAGGCATTCAAATTCGTCATGAAGGCCGCCGCCGCCATGCGCCACAGGGCCGTTTCCACGGGCTCGCGCTCATGGGCGAAGGCCATGCAGGCTTCCGTGGCGGCGTGTATCGCCTTCAGCCGCCGCTCCAGGTCCTTGGCGACACACAGGAAGGCATGGCCGTTTTCCCCCAAGGACAGGGCGGCCCCCTTGGCGTCCGCCGCCAGCACCACCCCTTCGGAATGGATTTTTTGCAATAATTCCACGGCACTTGCCATGCGGGCGTCGGCGTCCTTTTTGATTTCTGCGCGGATTTGCCGCATCACCTCCTCCATGATGTGTAAAACGGAGGAACGGGTTTTCATGGCTTGGGTGGTGAGCGCGCGCATTTTTGTGTCGATGCTGGCAAAAGCCTCCGGAGGCGGCACGGCCATCCGCGCCGTCTCTATGGCAGATAAAAAATGTAGCAGATTCATCTGAAAGAAGATATCGTCCAGCCCTTTCAGCCGGGCGTGCATCCTGTCGTACAGGTCAAAGACCGACGCCTCCGGCTCTTCACAGCCGCTTTTTATTTCCTCCACAAAATCACTAATCCTGCGCGCCAAATGGCCGTATTCCTCCGACAAAATCAACGCGGATTTGCCCGGGTTCCCGGCCTTCGCCCCGGCGTCCCGCGCCTCTATGGCCAGTTGTGTAAATTCCGCCGCGATGGGCACCAGGACGTGGATAATTTCCCCGCTGTGGCGGGCAAGGCTTCCCTTCATTTCTTCTGACAACATCGCATTTTCCTCCTTTTCCATACCTGCGTTAATCTTCCGGTACCGCCCCGGCGACACGCCGAAGTAGGCTTTGAACGCCCGGGAAAACCCCTCGTAGGATTCATAGCCATAAGCCACGGCCACATCCAGCACGGTGGCGGTACCCTCGCCCAGGGCGCGGCACGCCTGTTGCAAGCGGCGTTTCTTGATGTATTCCATCACCGGCTCCCCCACCACCGCCCGAAACAGCCGCTGGTAATGACTCCGGGAAAAATACGTCCGCTCCGCCAGGGCGTCGATACTCAACGCGTCCGCCAAACTGCCCTCGATGAAGGAAACGGAATCAAAGATGCCCGATTGCTTTTGCATTGCCTGCCCCCTTTCGTGAGAAAATTATAGCAGGGAAAATGGAGCTTTATATGACCGGGAGAACCATAAGATAAAGTGCACAACCGCTTGATGCAAATATTCTTTTTAATGCTATAATCAATACGATGAGGACAAATCCCATAAACGAGGTGCGATATGAACGAGCAAAACCAGCTGGGTCAATTCATCCCCCTGCATTATCACCACAATATGTTGCTGGACCCGGTGCGCATGGGCGGCTTCAAGACCGCCATCGGCCAGGTCGTCCAGCCCGGCTCTGTGGTGGTGGAACTGGGCGGCGGCACGGGGGTATTGAGCTTCTTCGCGGCGCAAAAGGCGAAGAAAGTATACTATGTGGAGTATAATCCCGAGCTGGTGGAGGAGGCCCGCCGCATTTTGGCGGGCAATGAAAATGGGGAGCGGGTGGAGCTGGTTCACGGCGACGCCTGTACCTTTACGCCGCCGGAGCCCGTGGGCGCGGTGATATGCGAAATGCTCCATGTGGGCTTCCTGCGGGAGAAGCAGCTGGAGGTCATCTCTGCCTTCAAGCGCAATTACGCGGCCCGGCATGAGGGACCCTTGCCGATTTTCATACCCTTTGCCACGCTACAGGCGGTACAGCCGGTGCATCATCCCTTTGATTTCCACGGGTACAAGGCCACGGTGCCCATGTTCAACGACCCCGGCGTGGAGAACCCCGACATTACCCCCCTGGGCAACCCGGCGGTGTATCACCAGGTGGTATATGACCAGCCCTTTGACCTGGGCATATCCTGGCGCGGTAGCGTTCCCATCACCGCGGCGGGCACGGTGAACGCCCTGCGCTTTATCACGAAAAATCTGCTGTCTGTGGAGCCCAAAACCCAGGGGATTACCGACTGGCACAACCACTATTTAATCCTGCCTCTGGCCACCCCCATCCCCGTCCAGCCCGGCGATGCCCTGGAAATCGCCTTCGCCTATGAAAGCGGCGCGCCCCTGTCCGCGTTACAGCCCCATGTAGCCTTGGCCTGATGCCCCATATCCTACCCTATTGGCGGCGGTACCAAAGGCAGATTATCCTGGGCATGGTCTGCCTGGTTTTGGCGACTATGGGGGATTTGCTGATTCCCTCCATTGTGTCGCGTATCATCGACCAGGGCGTGATGGAAGGGGATTTGGGCCGGGTGCTGGAGCTGGGGGGGCTCATGCTACTGGTCACGGCGGTGAGCGCGGTTTTCACCGTGGTGCGTTGCATTATTTCCAGCCGGGTTTCCCAGCTCTTTGGCGCGGATTTGCGGCTGGATTTGTTTGCGCGGATTAACCGCTTCTCCTTCGCCGCTATCAACAAGCAGGAAACGGCCTCCCTCATCACCCGCATGACCAACGACACCGCACAGCTGGTCAGCTTCACCAACAGCCTGATGCGCATGTTCCTGCGCCATCCGGTATTACTCATCGGTGCCACCACCATGACCATTTTGCTCAACCCCCGCCTGGCCTTGGTGCTGACGGGGGTTATTCCGCTCATCGCGCTCCTGATGTACATAAGCATGAAGGTGGGCTTCCCCCTCTTCACCCGTTTGCAGGAAGCCCTGGACAAAAACAACGCCGTCACCCGGGAATACCTCTCCGGCGTGCGGGTGGTGAAAGCCTACAACACCTTCGACCAGGAGGTGGCCCGCTTCGACGTAACGAATACCGCCTTGGCCGCCACCGCCACCAAGGCCCAGCGGGTGGTGGGCATTTTTTTTCCCATTATTTCCTTCGCGGTGAACGCCAGCCTGGTGCTGACCCTGTGGATGGCGCGGGAATGGGTGGCCCAGTCCCAGATGCAGGTGGGCCAGCTGGTGGCGTTTCTCAATTATATGATGCTCATTTCCATGTCCATGGGAATGATGTTCAATGTCTATCAGATGTTCGTCCGGGCCCGGGCGTCGGCGGCGCGCATTGGGGAGGTGCTGGAGGAGAAGGACATTTCCCCCCTGCCCCTTGCCGCGCCCCCTATGAACCCCATGGAAAAGGGCACCGGCATTGCCTTTGCCCATGTCCATTTCGCCTACCCCGGCGGCGGGGACGAACCCGTACTGCGCGACATTACCTTTTCCCTGCCCGGCGGGAAAACCCTGGGCATCATCGGCTCCACCGGCGCGGGGAAGTCTTCCTTGGTGCAGTTAATCCCCGGCCTGTACGCCCCCACCCGGGGCACCGTCCGCGTGGGGGGCATGGATACCGCCACCTGCGACCTGGACGCCCTCCGCGCCGGCATCGCCTACGTGGCCCAGCAAAACACCCTTTTCTACGGCACTATTGCCGACAATATCCGCATGGGCAAGGCCGACGCCACCCCGGAGGAAATGGAAGCCGCCGCCCGCGCCGCCAGTGCCCACGATTTTATCGTTGCCTACCCCGAGGGCTACGAAACCGTCATCGGCCAGAAGGGCGTAAACCTCTCCGGCGGGCAAAAGCAACGCCTGGGCATCGCCCGCGCCTTGGTGCGCCGCGCCCCCATTCTGGTGCTGGACGACTGCGTCAGTGCCGTGGACGCGGAAACCGAGGCATCCATTATGCAAGCCATTTACGCCCTTAGCCCCGCCCCCACAGTCGTAATGATTACCCAGCGGATTTCCTCCGTCATACACCTCGAACACATCCTCGTCATGGAAAACGGCGGCATCGCCGGCTACGGTGCCCACCCCGAACTAATGCAACACTGCGCGGTGTACCGGGAAATATACAATTCCCAGCTGAACATGTCAGAATGAATTGCCGGGGGCGGGGGTGTTTACAGAAGTACATATATATGGTAGCTTTTGCGTACCATGGAGTGTGCGCGCATATTTACCAACAACCCCGCCGTGGGGGCGGCTTATCCCGATGCCACGCATTGGGTGGAGGGCAATGTTCGGGATGTATTTGTTGCGGTGCGCGACGCGGTGCACCGGGGGGCACGGCTGCTGAGCCATCCCCTGTGCGGCAGTGTCAAGCCCTGGGAGAGCCCCTATCGGAGCGTTTGGGTATTGGCGCGACAGGGGGCGTTGGATTTTGCCTCCTTGCGCCTGATAGAGGGCGCGATGGCGGTATCGGGCCGCCCGTGGCCCCATCACGCGCATTACGACGCTTCGATACGGGAAGACTACCAGCTGATAGACCTCGAACTGATGAAGAGTGCCATAAAAAATAGCGATAAGTGACTGGAGGGCAACCACATGTCAGTGGTGTACGATATTCTGATTGTAGGCGGTGGGCCGGGAGGCATGACCGCCGGCATCTACGGGAGCCGCGCACGGCTCCAGACCGCCATTTTGGAAAAAGGCAAGCCCGGCGGCCAGGCCGCCACCACCACGGAAATGGAAAACTATCCCGGCTTCTTCCGGGAGACCACCGGGCCCGGGGTCATGGGGGAATTTGAAGCCCACGCCAAGCAATTCGGTACGGTTTTCCTGAAAGGGAACGTTACCGGGGTGGCTTTCGAAGGGGAAATCAAATCCGTGACCACCTCCTCCGGCGAAACCTATCAGGGGCGCACCGTGGTACTGGCCCCCGGCGCGGAGCCCCGTATGCTGGGGGTACCCGGCGAGGGCAAGCTACGGGGCAAGGGCGTCAGCTACTGCGCCACCTGCGACGCGGATTTCTTCGAGGAGCTGGACGTCATCGTGGTGGGCAGTGGGGATTCCGCCATCGAGGAGGCCCTGTATCTGACCAAATTTGCGGAATCGGTGACGGTGATTGTCATACACGACGAGGGCATATTGGACTGCAACAAGCGCAGTTCGGAAAAAGCCTTCGCCAACCCCAAGCTGAAATGGGTGTGGAACAGCGTACTGGAGGAAATCCAGGGCGAGGAAATGGTAGAGGCCGTGGTGACAAAAAATATCCGCACCGGCGAGCAGACCACCCGCGAGGTGAACGGCGTGTTCGTGTTCATCGGGATGCAACCCAAGACCGAGTTCCTCAAGGGCAAAGTCGCGCTGGACCCCTGGGGCTATATTCCCACAACAGAGCGCATGGAAACCAACATCCCCGGCGTATATGCCGTGGGGGACGCCCGTGCGAAGTATCTGCGGCAGGTGGTGACGGCGGCGGCGGACGGCGCGGTGGCGGCCTTCGCGGCGGAAAAATTCCTGGAGGGCCATGTGGAAGGACGCTTGACCCGCGAGGATATTCAAAAATTAACGGAGGGTTCGAAATGATTGAGCTAAACAAAGAAAACTTCGATGCCGAGGTATTACAGGCATCCGGGCTGGTGCTGGTGGATTTCTGGAGTGAGAAATGCGAGCCCTGCATGGCCCTCATGCCCGAGGTGGTTAAGCTGGCCGAAAAAAACGCCGGCCGCGCCAAATTCTGCAAGCTGGACACCGCCGGCAACAAGCGGCTGGCCATCAGCCAGAAGGTGCTGGGTATGCCCACTGTGGTTTTTTACAAGGACGGGGAAAAGGTGTTCACCTTTGGCCCCGCCGAAATCGACGCGGACGGAATCGACGCGGTACAGGCCAAGCTGGATGAGCTGGCATAAAGGGGGTTCGGTATGAAACTTGAAGTGGGCGAAATCATAATCAAGGATATTCAATTTGGCCCGGGCACCGAAGTGAAAAACGGAACGCTTCATATTAATAAGCAGGAGCTGGAGAAAATCACCGGTGCCGACGAGCGGATTCAATCCGTGGAAGCCTTTCTGGCGCGGCCGGGGGAGTCGGTGCGGATTCTGCCGGTAAAAGATGTGGTACAGCCACGGGTAAAAGTCGAGGGCAAAGGGGGCATCTTCCCCGGATTTATGGCCGGGGTGGAGCAGGTGGGCGAAGGCCGCACCCATGTCCTCAAAGGCGCGGCGGTGGTCACCACGGGTAAAATCATGGGCTTCCAGGAGGGCATCATTGACATGAGCGGCCCCGGCGCGCAATACACGCCCTTCTCCCAGACCCAAAACATCGTGCTCAAAATCGAGCCCGTGGAGGGCATCAAACAGCACGAGCATGAAGTAGTGGTGCGCCTGGCGGGGTTCCGCGCCGCCAATTATCTGGGCGAGGCGGGCAAAGCCGCAACCCCGGATAATGTGAAAACCTACGAGACCCTTCCCCTGCTACAGCAAGTGGCGCAATATCCCAACCTGCCCAAGGTGGCCTATGTCTACATGTTGCAAACCCAGGGGCTGTTGCACAATACCTTTTATTATGGGGTGGACGTGCGGCAAATCGTCCCTACGATAATGTACCCCACGGAAATCATGGACGGGGCCATTGTTTCGGGCAACTGCGTCTCCGCCTGCGACAAGAACCCCACCTATATCCACGCCAACAATCCCGTCATTGAAGACCTCTACGCCGAGCACGGCAAGACCATCAATTTCCTGGGCTGTGTCATCACCAATGAAAACGTCACCTTGGCCGACAAGGAGCGTTCCTCGAACATGACCGCCAAGCTGGTGGAATTTATGGGGGCCGACGCGGTAATCATCTCCGAGGAGGGCTTCGGCAACCCCGATGCCGACTTGGTGATGAACTGCAACAAAATCGAGGCCAAGGGCATCAAGACCGTACTGATTACCGATGAATATGCCGGGCAGGACGGGGCCAGCCAATCCCTGGCCGACTCCACCCCCCTGGGCGACGCCTGTGTCACCGCCGGCAACGCCAACGAGGTGCTTACCATGCCGCCCATGGATACGGTCATCGGCTACCCGGAAGTGGCCCATGTCATCGCCGGGGGCTGGGAAGGCAGCCTGGCCGCCGACGGCAGCATCACCGCAGAAATCCAAGTCATCATCGGTGCGACGAATGAGTTAGGCTTCGGGAAGCTTACGGCTAAGGCGATGTGAAAGGAGCGTTGTTATGGGTATGACAGACAGGCAGTTTGACGTTCATCTCACCAGTATATTGCGGGACCTGGAGGACATCCGACAGGAAATTAAAGAAAAGTATGAAGGTGAAAGCGAAAAGCTTGAACGATTGGCAAGGGATATAGACAACCAATTAAAACGACCATAATCCATGTATAGCTGATATAGCCGAATAAAACGCCTCCTCCCCGAAAGGGGAGTTTTTTTATGCAAAAAAAATTTTCAAACTTTTTTCAAAAAAGTGTTGACAGGGATATTTATATAGTGTATATTACCTCATGTCACACAGTACTTCCTGCGGCGCAGTATATGGCGCGGCACATTATTTCAGAGGAGGAGGAACTTAATTGAGTGGAACAATCAACCCATCCGGTTTAATCAGCGGGCATATTGATATCATTTTGCTGAAAATCATTTCCCTGGAGGACGGCTACGGCTACAGCATATCGAAGACGATTTCCCACATCACGGACAACGCTTGCGAAATAAAGGAAGCCACCCTCTATGCCGGGCTACGCAGATTGGAATCGGAAAAGCGCATCGCGTCCTACTGGGGGGACGAGAGCCAGGGCGGACGGAGAAAGTACTACACCCTGACACAGGCGGGCCAAGAGAGCCTGGCCGAAAACAAAGAAAAATGGGCAATGACCAAAGTCCTGATGGACAAAATTCTGGATTGGAGGAATGATGGATATGATGAAATGCGTGGGAACTAATTTTACCCTGGCGGAAAGCTATGCCACGTACCAAAGCGTTAAGGAAATAAGAGCCGGTATTTCACACAGCGAGGAGCACGAAAGCCTGCTGGAAGCTATACAACGCTTTATCAGGAAAATCACGAAGGGGTGGAAACGCAATGAACAAACAGCGTATAGCTAAACTGGTGAACGACCTGTTCTACGATATCATTGAAACCGACGAGGTGCGCGAGCAAAAGGAAGAGCTTCGTACCCACCTCACCGAGCGGGTGGAGGACTACATGGAGCGGGGCTACTCCTTCGAGGACGCGCTTCACGAAGCGAAAAACAGCCTTGGCGACCCGGATGAGCTGGTCAGCGGCTTCGAGCGGAAAAAGGCCATCGTGGTAGACAATTTGGACGACGAATACGGTGTGAACATCCATTTCCGCTTTAAGCGTATCTTCGCCAAGCTTACGCCGCTGGCCCCCTTCCTTTATATTATACTGGGCATCACGCAAGGCGCGTGGATGCCACTGCTCCCCTTCGAGATGGCGAGCTGGTGGGTCTGGGGCTGGGTGATTATCCCCATGCTCCCGATTTTAAGCTCCGGCATCGGCTTTCATACGATAACGGCTTTGTCGCCCTTCATTTATGTTTTGCTCGGTGTGTTCCTTGGCTGGTGGGCCTGGGGCTGGATGATTATTCCTATCTCGGCCATCCTGTTCTCCAGCAAGGGCAAGAAAAGAAGAAAAAGGAAAAAAATTGCGATAAACCGCGAAATCGACATTGAAATCCTTGGCGGGTTTGGCGACACCGCCACAGAGGACGAGGAAGACCTCAACCGGCAAAATTAGGGGCGATGCTTTACATGAAACAGGGGTAGCGGCGGCGAAACATAACGCCCCTACCCCTGTTGACAAAACCAGATAATGGCTTATTATTTGACCTATCCATTGATAACAGAGGGGATAGTGTCATGACATTTCTCAGGAACATTAAAATCGGTGCGAAGCTGACGTTGGGGTTCGGGTTCCTCATACTTTTGCTTGTGGGCATCACCGTTTACGGGGCCGTCTCCGCCCGTAATATCTCGAATCAATTCGAGCAGCTCATTTATGGGCCCACGGGCAGGTACATATTGGTAAGAAGCATTGACATGGTGGCCACCGACATGCGCCAAAAGCTTGCGCTGATTGCACTCAATACGGGCAACCCGGCCCAGATTGAGTTTTTTTACGAGGAGCTGGCCGACCTGCGCGCCGAGCTTTCGGATGTTGTGAACGATTTCCGGGACAATTTGTACCATGACCCGATTATGGATGACGCCACAAAGGCCAAGCGCAACACGCAAATCACAAACCTTGAACGCTTAATTATGGACTACGCCACCGTCACCGCGGCACCCATCGTCACCGCGGCAAGGCGGAACAATATACGGGTTGCCGTGGAGCTGGTTGAGGACTCCTTGGCATATGATGAGGTTATCGACGCGTATTTTTATGAATTGTTCAGCGAGATACGCGATTTGCGCTTCCTCTCGGAAAAGGACATCATCGCCTCCACCGACTCCAGCATCCAGACCATGATTATCGTGGCGGTTGCCGTGGTGCTTGCCGCGGCTGTGCTTGCCTATGGCATCACCAAGGTGATAACCGGGCCGGTGAACGGCATCGTCCTGGCCATAAAGGACATATCCGTAGGTAAGCTTAACACCAATATTCAGGTGAACAACAAGGATGAAATCGGCACATTGGCCGAAAGCGCGAAGGCCATGGTGGCTACACTGCAACGGCTCATTTCCGACATGGACGGCATGGCCGACGCCCACGCCCAGGGCGAGATTGACACCTTTATGGACGCGGGCAGTTTCACGGGGGATTATGGCAATGTGGCCAACAAGATTAACGGCCTGGTCCAATCCACTTTGCAAACCCAGGACAAGGTAATCCATACCTTCATGCAAATCGCGGGGGGTAATTTTGGCGCGGATTTGGAAAAATTGCCGGGCAAAAAAGCCGCCCTCAACGACGCGGTAAACGATATGAGAAGCCGCATCGAAGCCGTAAGCAGTGAAATCAATTTCCTTATTGACGCGGCGGCGGTGAAGGGCGACCTTGCGGTGCATATCGACGAAAGCAAGCACAGCGGCGGCTGGCAGGATATCATGAAGGGCCTGAACAACCTGGCCCAGGCCGTGAACGGCCCCGTGGTGGAAATCCGTGAGGCTATGGCGCGTTTGCAAAAGGGCTATTTCGACAAGAAAATCCAGGGCAATTATACCGGCGACTTCAAGGTAATCAAGGACGCCGTCAACTCGGTCATCGACGTCATGGCGGGCTATGTAAAGGAAATCAGCGCGATACTGGCGGGGCTTTCCTCCGGGGATTTGACCCGGAGCATTTCCGTTACCTTTGACGGTGACTTCAACGCCATTAAGGAATCGGTGAACAATATCGCCGCTACCTTGCACAAAACCATGTCGGAGATTTCCGCCGCGTCCAATCAGGTGCTCACCGGTGCCAAGCAGATTTCCTCCAGTGCCATGGACTTGGCCAACGGCGCGCAACAGCAATCCAACAGCGTGCAGGAGCTCAATAACAATATTGATGTAATAAGCCGCCAAATTCTGCAAAACGCCGAAAGTGCGCGGACGGCCAGTTCCCTGTCGCAAAAATCTACGGAAAATGCCAACGCGGGCAACAAATCCATGAAGCACATGCTGGACGCCATGGAGCAAATCAAGGCATCCTCCAGCGAAATATCCAAAATTATCAAGGCCATCGAAGACATTACCTTTCAAACAAATTTGCTTTCCCTCAACGCCTCCGTGGAGGCGGCCCGCGCCGGGGAACATGGGCGTGGCTTCGCCGTGGTGGCCGACGAGGTGCGGAACTTGGCCAGCAAGTCCCAGCAGTCTACGGTGGAAACCACCTCCCTTATCAACGACTCCATCGAACGGGTGGATTCCGGCTCGGGCATTGCCAAGCAGACCTCTGAGTCCCTGGCCATTATCGTGAGCAACGCGGACGAATTGCTGGAGCTGATTAATCTGATTTCCAAGTCCTCCAGCGAGCAAGCCGAGGCCATTAAGCTAATCAACATCGGCCTTGAGCAGGTATCCCAGGTGGTGCAGAGCAACTCCGCCGTTTCACAGGAGGCCGCCGCGGCATCGGAGGAATTAAACTCCCAGGCCGAGGTGCTGAAGGATTTGGTGGCGTACTTCAAGTTGTAAAATATAACTTTGTGGGGTAAGATACCTCAATATAGAAAGGAGCGGTTTTATGGCCATTTTAGCTAATAAGAAAGTCGCCATTTTAGGCGACCGCGACGGCATACCCGGGCCGGCCATTGAAGCTTGCGTGGCAACGGCAGACGGCGCGGAAGTGGTATTCTCCACCACGGAATGCTTCGTCTGAACCAGCGCGGGTGCCATGGACCTGGAAAATCAGGCACGGATTAAGGAACTGTTCGACAAATACGGCAAGGACGATTTAATCGTTTTGCTGGGCGGCGCGGAAGCGGAAGCCAGCGGCTTGGCCGCCGAAACAGTTTCTACCGGAGACCCGACCTTTGCAGGGCCGTTGGCCGGAGTCCCGTTGGGACTCAAGGCGTACCACATTGTAGAGCTGAAGGACGAAATCAACCCGGATGTGTACGAAGAGCAAATCGCCATGATGGAGATGGTCATCGACGTAGATGCCATCTGCGCCGAGGTGGCGACTTATAGGGGGGCTTGACGCGTATGGGCAAAGCCAGGATTGTACACTATATCAACCAATTTTATGCGGGTATAGGCGGCGAGGACAAGGCCGACCATTTACCCGAGAAGCGCGACGGCTTCGTGGGCCCGGGCATGGCAATCAATGCCGCGCTGGGCGGCGTAGGGGAAGTCGTGGGCACCGTGTTCTGCGGTGACAGCTATTTCAACGAAAATCTGGAGGCCGCCACGGCAACGGTGCTGGACATGATTAAAGCCTACGCGCCGGACATCGTGGTCGTGGGGCCGGGCTTCAACGCCGGGCGGTACGGCATGGCCTGTGGCACCGTGGCCAAGCTGGTGGACGAAAATTTGAAGATTCCCGTGGTGGGCGGCTTGTACGAGGAGAATCCCGGCCTGGAAATCTTCAAGCGGCACGCCTATTTTGTGCCGGTGGGGGATTCCGCCGCCTCCATGCGCAAGGCCGTGCCGGACATGGTGGCCATCGTGAAGAAGCTTATCGCCGGTGAGGAAATCACCGAGGGCTTTTTCCCCAAGGGCCTGCGCAAGAATTATTTCGCGGACAAACGGGGTAGCCGCCGTGCGGTGGATATGCTACTGAAAAAAATCGCCGGTGAAGAATTTGTCACCGAATACCCCATGCCCGTCTTCGACCGGGTATCGCCGCCCCCTGCCATAAAGGACATGAAAACGGCGCGTATCGCGCTGGTGTCCAGCGGCGGGCCTGTGCCCAAGGGCAACCCCGACCGGATTGAATCCTCCAGTGCCAGCAAGTACGGCAAGTATTCCTTGGTGGACATCGTGGATTTTACCGCTGACAACGGCGAAACCGCCCACGGCGGCTACGACCCGGTGTACGCCAATATTGACCTGGACAGGGTGCTTCCCGTGGACGTGGTCAAGGAAATGGTGGCGGCGGGTGAAATCGGCTCGTTGCATGACTATTGGTACGCCACCGTAGGGAACGGTACCAGCGTGGCCAGTTCGAAGCAATTCGCCGCGGATATCGCGAAACAGCTTGTAGCGGATAATGTTTCCTGCGTTATCCTCACCTCCACATGAGGGACCTGTACACGTTGCGGTGCAACGATGGTGAAGGAAATTGAAAGAGCAGGAATCACGGTGGCGCATATGTGTACGGTGGTGCCCATATCCGTGACCGTAGGCGCGAATCGCATCGTGCCCACGGTAGCCATCCCCTACCCCCTGGGCGACCCCTCCCTTCCCCCCGAGGAAGAAAAGGGACTGCGCCGGAAGCTGGTGCGCAAGGCGTTGGACGCGCTTTGTACCGAGGTGGCCGAGCAGACGGTGTTTACGAAATAACAAGGAGGCGACATGCAAGCATTCACGTTCCACACCCCGACGGAAATCATTTTCGGGAAGGGCGCGGAGGATAACACCGCCGCGCTGGTAAGGAAATATGGCGGGAGCCGCGCACTGGTGGTGTACGGCGAGGGGAGCGTGGTGCGCTCGGGCCTGCTGGATAAAATCACCGCCGGGCTGGCCGCCGAGAAAATCACCGTGGAGCCCCACGGCGGGGCCATGCCCAATCCCCACCTGTCCTTCGTGCGGGCGGGGATAAAAAAGGCCCTGGCTTTTAACGCGGATTTTATCCTGGCCATCGGCGGCGGCAGTGCCATTGACGCGGCCAAGGCCATCGCCCACGGCACCGCCAACCCGGACACCGACGTATGGAAGTTTTGGACCCGGGAGGAGGCCCTGACGAAAACCCTCCCCTTCGGCGTGGTGCTCACCATTTCCGCCGCCGGTAGCGAAACCAGTAATTCTGCGGTCATCACCAACACGGAGCTGGGCTTGAAGCGGGGGCTGGGTACGGATTTTAACCGCCCGCGCTTTACGGTAATGAACCCGGAGCTGACCTTTACCGTCCCCAAGTATCCCACGGCTTGCGGCATCGCGGATATTCTCATGCATACCCTGGACAGGTACTTCACCGCGGAAACCACCGACGGCGGCACCCAGTCCAACGAAACCACCGACGCTTTGGCCGAGGCCCTCATGGCCACGGTAATCGCCAACGCGCCCAAGGTGCTGGCCAACCTCTGTGACTACCACGCCCAGAGCGAAATCATGTGGTGCGGAAGCCTGTCCCATAACGGCATCATGGGCCTGGGGCGCGGTATGGATTTCTCGGTGCACCAGCTGGGCCATGAGCTGAGCGGAAAATTCGATGTGCCCCACGGGGCCAGCCTGACCACCATGTGGGGTGCCTGGGCGCGCTATGTGCTTAGCGTGAATCCGGCGCGCTTCGCCCGGCTTGGAAAACAGGTATGGGGCGTGGAAACACCAGAAGAGGCCATCGGGAAAACCGAGGATTTCTTCCGCGTTATCGGCACGCCCACCAACTTCACAGAGCTGGGCATCGGCGTACAGCCCCCGGAAGTTATCGACGCCATGGCCGAGAGCTGTACATTCTTTGGCAAGCGGCTGGTGGGGAGCTTCAAGCCCCTGGGCAAGGCAGATATCCTGGCCATTTACTCCGCCGCCAACGTGTAAGCCGAAATTTTACGTATCCGCCACGCCACCAGCATGACCACGGCGTAGGACAGCAAAATAAACGCCACACCCATGCCCGCAATCCAAGGGAGGGGCATGGGCAAATTGGCCTGTACGATGCCCGACCCGCGCAACACCATAACAAATATCGCGTTGAAGCGCAGGTACCCCACTGTGGAGCCCATTACCGCGCCCAGCACAATAATAGGAATAAGACCCAAGGCGATTTGGTTCATCAACTGGAAGGTGGTGAATCCCATCGCCTTTTGTATGCCCAGCTCGCGCCGTCTGCGGGAGATGGTAGTTTTCATCACAATGTAAATCACCAAAACGATGACCGTAGCCACAACCACCAGCACGGCGGCGATGATGGCGCGGAAAATGCCCCGCATCGGGCTTAGCATTTCGTCAACCATACTGCGTATGTTAAACGCCTCCGCGATACGCGCCCGCTCCCCGTCAAGTATGCTTTGCAAAAACGCCTCCGGGTCGGTTCCGGGGGAAAGCCGTATGGTTATTGAATCGAATACGATGTCCATGCCCACCTGGGCGAAGGCTTCGGGATGCATCATAACCTCATGGTTGGTGGATTGTGAACTGCCCGTCACAATGAAGCTATAGGACGTTTCGCCGTCGTGGCCCGTAACCGTTACCCAATCCCCAATGCCTGCCCCAAGCATCTGCAGGGTGGTTGCGCCCACGGTGATTTCGTTGTTATGGCGGGGGAAACGCCCGTCAACCAAGGAATACTCCGCAATCAGCGCGAAGTCGTCGATAATCACCGCCCTGAAGGAGAAGCCCTCCACCAGTACAGAGGTGACGGAATTGGGCGTAATCCCCGCGCTGTCGCCGCGCTCCAGGCGTGCAACCCCGGGGCGGGCCGCTATGTCCGCGCTCAAGGCGGCGAGGTCATCGGGGTCATGGACGCCCAGCCATATGTCGGGTACATCGCCCAATTGCGTCCGCATAAACGCGGTATCGTTTACGATAATATTGTAATAGGCGGCGATGCCCCCCACATTGGCAAAGGAAACCGTACCCATAATTATACAGACCATGAGGGCTTGCTTTTTGTTCATGTACAGACTTTTCAACGCCAGCAGTAGCATAACCGGGCCCCGGGTGGTATCCAGTGGAAAGGGGTTGCGCTTGAAGCTGTGGGTAGCCAGCCCGCTTCTGAGGGCGGTCAGGGGATGCAATTTGCGTATGCGGATGGCGGTAATGAAGCTGAACACCGCCACAATAGCCAAGGCCGCAACCCAGGAAATGGCTGTAAGCACTATATTAAAGGCGGGTTGCCAGCGCAAGCCAAGCAAGGGCTCAACCAAGTCCGCCACCAAGGGTAGCGCGGCTTGGGAAGCGATTATGCCCAGCACACCGCCCACCATGGTGATAACCCCGAATTGTATGATAATAGCTAAAATAATTTGCCGGTTGCGGTAGCCCATGGCTTTTTGCACGCCGATGTTCACCATGCTCTCTTCAATGCCATTAATAATACGAAAGCGGATAACGATGACACCCACCACCAGCAAAATAAACGCGAACACCGCCATCAGCATAGCGGGCAGTTGGGCGGTTTCTGTGCGTGACGCACGCATGTGGGAGAGTGTATTAATAAGCACCCCGCTTTGTACAAAGGCATCCCAGTACGCGGTGGTTAATGTGTATAGGGCGTCCTTGTCCTCCAGCCGGGCAGAAATTAAATACTGCGCGCTGTCGGGGAATTGGGCGTACAGCTCGTTAAAACGCGCCTGGGATATATAGACGCGCCACACCGTTTGCATTACCGCGCCGAACATGATTTCCTCGGTCGCCCCCGCCAATGTAAAATGCAACGCCTCGCCCCAAAGGGTCATGGTGATTTCATCCCCCAGCGTGACATCGCCATCCAAGGCCATAAAATGCGGCACGAACATGGCATTGCCCGCCATAGGCAGACCCTCATCCATAAGGCGCGGCGGGTTCATGCGCTGTGCTTGGCCGTAGGGGACGATAATAAACGCACCCGAACGCCCCATTCCCCGTATTTCTATTTGGCCGCTAACAAATAAGCCCAGTTGCTTTTCCGCTTCCTCTACGATGGGGAAATCACGCACAAATGCGTATCGCTCGGCCGTTTCCTCCACCGGCACCATAGATACCCAATGGGGCGCGTTCAGCTCCTGTGCCCGCTGGTAGAAAAAATCCCCCATGCCAAACATAGTGAACCCAATGGTCAACAGCATCATGGAGATGAGTATGAGCAGTAATATGCTCAGGGTCTGGCTTTTATTTTTGCGCAGGTTGGCCACGGCCAGCATCCATACCAGCCTCATGCTACCACCCCATTTCCGAAAGGAAATTTTTAAGCCTTGTATTCCTTTGCGCGTCGCCGCTTTGATACGCGCCCAACAGGCATTCCCCCACAATCACCCCGTCCCGGAAGTACACAATTCGGTTGCCGCGCCGGGCGGATTGCACGTCATGTGTCACCATGACCACGCTCTGCTTTTGCCGGTTTACTTCCGTCAGCGCGTCCAGCACTGCCTGGCCATTGGCGGAGTTGAGGGAGCCGGTGGGCTCGTCGGCAAAAATGATTTCGGGTTGGTTTATCAACGCCCGGGCAATGCCCGCCCGCTGTCCCTCGCCCCCCGATACCTGGGCGGGGAACTTGCCCCATATCCCCTCCTCCAAATGAAGGCCGCGCAGGATTTCCTTGGCCCGCCGGGCAACCTCCCCACGGTTTTTGCTCACCAGCAAGCCACAGGCGATTACATTGTCCAGTAGGCTCATGTTGTCCAGCAGGTAGGTCTGCTGGAACACAAAGCCGCAATGCGCCCGGCGGAATAAGGCCAGTCTGTCGTTGGACAGCTTGCTGATGTCCCTGCCGGAAAAAAGGATTTCCCCCATGGTAGGCTTATCCATGCCGGACAAAGCGTACAACAGCGTAGACTTCCCCGCCCCCGAGGGCCCCATAATAACCGTAAAATCCCCCTGGTAAATCTCCACATCCAAATTCTTCAGCACATGCTGCTGCCGGCCCATACTCGAAAAGGTCTTGCACAGCTTCCGCGTTGCCAAAAGGGTGTTCTTCATGGCACTACCTCCACATTTGCTTTATTTATAAACGTTTCTATCCGGTTGGCGCGGGGCGTGGGGCTGGGGCAATGCCCGCGCTCGTACTCGTCGCTTGATGATTGGCTTTGTCGGGGAAGTGGTTGTGTTTGTCATAAATGCCAAACACCAACCACATAACCCCGCCATGCGCCACTAATCTGCGCGCCTTCGCAATC